>NZ_JBMQOB010000015.1:0-369594 GCF_053551015.1 Arcticibacter sp.
CAGAAGAAGATAGGAAGATCTTAAATGATGCTCCCTATGACGAACAAGAATACAAACAGGATCTTGGTGTAAAGGCGCTTTGGGGAGAGCAAGGTTATTCAACTATTGAGCGGACTGGTATAAGACCCACCCTGGAAGTAAACGGTATCTGGGGAGGTTACATCGGAGAAGGTGCCAAGACTGTTCTTCCTTCGAAAGCAAGTGCAAAAATATCCATGCGCCTGGTTCCGAATCAGCAATCTGACAAGATCACTGAACTATTTAAATCATATTTCGAGTCCATCGCTCCCGAATATGTGAGTGTGAAAGTTACTCCTCATCATGGTGGAGAACCTGTTGTGACGCCTACAGACAGCGTGGCTTATCGTGCAGCTGAAAAAGCTTTAGAAGAATCTTTCGGAAAAAAACCTATTCCTACCAGAGGTGGAGGAAGCATACCTATCGTTGCGCTTTTCGAAGCTGAGCTCGGAATCAAGACTGTGCTGATGGGATTTGGCCTGGATAGCGATAATCTGCATTCTCCAAACGAAAAATATGATATAGCTAACTACTATAAAGGGATAGAAACGATTCCTTTATTCCATAAATATTTCGCTGAGTTGAGCATGGAATGAAATTATTTTGTTGGCTGATAGCTTTTTAGTAAAATCTTAAAATTCGCTTGCAAGTTAATTTAAAGATTTTCTATATTTGCAGCCACGAAAGGCACCCATAGCTCAGCTGGATAGAGCAACGGTTTTCTAAACCGTCGGTCTCAGGTTCGAATCCTGATGGGTGTACCAACGAGACAAGACCCTCTTCGAATCATTGTGTTTGTAGAGGGTCTTCTGTTTTTCGGCAGCTCCTTTCAGAATATCACCTTGAGGCATCCATGGGATTATTGCCCACGGAGCGTCACTACCCACCAAACCAATCCCAAGCTCCAAAGACAGTACAGCGCATTTAAACCAAACGTCACCTTTGTTCGTTCGTATAGTATAAGTCTCCGGATCACTCCAGGAGCAAAAATGTCAACCAATTATTCTAAAACTCTTAAACGTTAGTAGTCATGGAACAGCCATTTGAAATCACCTATAATAGTAAAAATACTTCGTTCGTACTGGCAGTTTATCGTTCATATAAAGGCCAGCAGCAGGATCCTTATTATACGATCGTTGTGGATGAGGTAAGTCTGGGAGACCTCGTCAAAGTAAACAACTCATGGAAGTGGGAGTCTGGAGGTAAGGAAGGCCCCAATCACGGGGGAATCAACCTTGATGCCAATTCGGCAAGGGAGATTGGGCAAAGTATTGACAATTATCTGTCTACTCCACAGCCATCATAACCTGGAAGAACGCCGTTTGCAAACATAGCTCCACCACTTTTGTTAGGGTTATATTATGAAACGAATGCTTTTTATACTGGCGCTACCTTTAACTCTGCTCTCCTGTCGTCAACCGCCCAAAGACCTGAGCTCGGTCTCTATAGGTATGACCAAGGATGAAGTGACTGCAGCTGCAGGCGAGCCTGCAAAGAAGAACGAACTCGCTGTAATCGACGTATGGGTGTATCCTGACGCTGATAGAAGTGTTATCTTCAGGAAAGACACTGTCTATAACATTATCACGTCTTCTGAAGCCCGCGTTGATTCTATCGAAAACTCCCTTGAATCAGCTGGAGAGAAGGTTGGAAGTAGCCTCAACAGAATCGGCGACAGTCTTGAGAAAACGGGACAACAGATTAAAGACAAGTTCCGGAGAGACACAAGCGGACATTAGTTCAGCAGGTATAGCCGCAAAAAACAAGAGCCGGGATACCGGCTCTTGGGATGTCTTCACAAATAGATATAGGGTATGGTGAGAACACCGCGCATAGTCATATAGTTTTGCAGACAAATACGTGTTCTCATGTAGTTAAATACCTGATGCACGAAAACTCCAACTAATTTTCGCCGCTTGTTCAATCATATAGCCGTGTAATTTTCCACAGATGCCACCTTATGCTTGAAATACGTTTACTTTTGTGAAAACAAACAAACTTGTGAATGAGGGATATCGATCTGGACCCATCAATTAAAGCAATACGTACCACACAGCTCGGTATCGCGGTTAGTATCCTGCTTGTCGCGGTAAAGGCCGCGGGTGGGCACTTTGGGCACTCTTATGCACTCATTGCCGATGCGACCGAGACCGGTGCCGATATCCTTAGTTCATTTCTGCTCTGGATCGGACTGAGATATTCGCTCAAGCCCGCCGACGAGCGCCACCCTTATGGACACGGTAAGGCAGAGCCCCTAGCCGCAATTGTTATTTCCCTTTTCCTTCTGGGCGCTGCTGTCTGGATAGGCTATAATGCCGTGGGGTTCATCAATACACCACATGAAGGACCTAAGGTTTTCACTCTTTGGATCCTGATTGCCGTAATCGTCATCAAGGAGTCTCTCTATCGCTATGTCATGAAGGTAGGCAGAGAGTTGAACAGCCAGGCCGTTAAAGCCGATGCGTTCCATCATCGTAGTGACGCCATTACATCTGCTGCCGCATTCATCGGTATTCTGATAGCGATTTTCGGGGGAAAAGGTTATGAAGGCGCGGACGACTGGGCAGCGCTCATTGCAGCAGTGCTCATTGTCTATAATGCAGCAACTATATTGAAACCTGCATTCGACGAGATTATGGACACTGCTCCATCCGGAGAGATCGTTAATAAAGTCAAGGATAGCGCCAGGAGCGTTGAGGATGTAGTGGAAGTTGAAAAGTGCTATGTCAGAAAAATGGGTCTCGACTACTTCATTGATCTTCATATTCTGGTGGATGCAGATATAACGGTATCAGCAGGCCATACGATCGCCCACATGGTAAAAGATAAGTTAATGAGGAGTAATAGCCAGATCAAAGGCGCAATTATACACGTAGAGCCCTACGTGATCAAATCGAATCAATCAACAATCTCTAACATATGAAGCTCAAAACGCTCTTAATTTCAGGAATTCTTTGTGTATCTGCAGCAAGTCAGGTGAAAGCACAGTTTACATTACCCGATCTTCCATACGCCTACGATGCTCTCGCGCAGGCAATTGATAAGAAGACCATGGTTATACATCATGACAAACATCATGCAAGCTACGTTACCAACCTCAATGCAGCGATCAAGGGTACCGCGATGGAAACAAAGTCTCTTGAGCAGATTCTGGCCACAGTTAAGAGTGCACCAGCTGCTGTTCGCAACAACGCTGGCGGACATTATAACCACTCTTTATTCTGGAAAATCATGTCGCCTACTGCAACTGAACCTTCAGCGGCATTAGTGAAAGCGATTACCAAAGATTTCGGATCTGTTGATGCATTTAAAACAGCCTTCGCCGACTCAGCAGCAAAACGTTTTGGCTCAGGGTGGGCATGGTTAATTGTTCAGAATGGTAAATTGAAAGTTTCGAGTACACCTAATCAGGATAACCCGCTAATGGATGTAGTGGCAGAAAAGGGCACACCGATCCTCGCTCTTGACGTGTGGGAGCATGCGTACTATCTCAGATACCAGAATAAGCGTGCAGACTATATATCTTCCTGGTGGAAGGTTGTCAACTGGAAAGAAGTGGAAAACTTATTTGATCAGGCAAAGAAATAAGACATCGATAAAAAAGAAAAGCTGGACAATCTGTCCAGCTTTTCTTTTTTATCAGTATTTACGAAACCAGCTATTCACTTTCATCTGAATCACACCTAAAAAGGCCTCTCTGAATATGCGAGTACTCATTTTTGAGATTCCCTCTGTTCGGTCGGTAAAGATGATCGGGACTTCCACTACCTTAAATCCGTAGTTAATGGCCGTGAACTTCATCTCAATCTGGAAGGCATAGCCCACAAATTTGATCTTATCCATCTCTATCTTCTCCAGAACCCGGCGTTTATAGCATTTGAATCCTGCAGTTGCATCATGGATGTCGATCCCCGTAATAAAGCGGACATACACGGAAGCAAAATAAGACATCAGGACCCGGCTCATCGGCCAGTTGACCACGTTCACACCCGTCACATATCTTGATCCGATAGAAAGATCTGCACCATCAAGGCAAGCCTGCCTTAGACGTATAAGGTCAGATGGGTTGTGAGAAAAATCAGCATCCATCTCGAATATAAACTCATACTCGTGCTTGAGGGCCCATTTAAATCCGTGTATATATGCAGTACCTAAGCCAAGCTTTCCTTTTCGTTCCTCTATAAACAACTTTCCCGAATACTCTCCCTGTAGTTGCTTTACGATATCTGCAGTTCCGTCAGGCGAGCCATCATCGATAATCAAAACATGAAAAGGAGTAGGCAGTGCAAATACAGTGCGAATAATCTTCTCAATGTTTTCCTTCTCGTTATATGTAGGAATTATGACTAAGCTATCAACTAACACGTAAAAAATTTATGGGTGCGAACAAAGTTACTATTCGTTTAATGAACATTATGCATCAGTTTTTTCATCAGCGGTGTCAGCAGCATAATCAGCACACCCAATCCGATAGGAATTAATGTGAAGATCAGGAAGAAAGTGGACATCGAATATTCCGCAGTGATTTCGTCAATCTTACCACCCATAGTTCCCGCAATCTTATTACCGATAGCAATAGCCAGGTACCAAATTCCGAACATGATCGCAATCATACGTCCTGGAACCAGCTTACTCACGTAAGACAGGCCAACAGGCGATATGCATAACTCTCCCGAAGTGTGGAAGAAGTAAGCCGCAACAAGCCATAGCATGCTCACAGACGCATCTCTGGCACCCTGTGGAATGCCGCTCGCGCCATAAGCCAGAGTCGCAAATCCAATACCCAGTAAGATCATTCCCAGACCATTCTTAATCGTAGCCGGAGGATTAAACTTGCTTTCCCAAACTTTCGAGAAGAGAGGCGCAAGTGTAATGATAAACAGGGAGTTCAGAACCATGAACCAGGTTGCCGGTACTTCTGCCTTAACGTCGTTGTACTGACTTCTAAGCATGTAGATAACAATAGCCCAGATAATAACGAAGCCACTTGCTAAGATGATGTTTCCGACAGCAAAACGACCGAAAGTCTGTTTCATCAACTTGTAAAGCACATAGGTGATAATAGAAAGAGGGACCACCGTAATGAGCGTATTCACAATATTGAACAGCACCTTGTAGTTGCCTTCCAGCACCCGCGCTGTATAGTCGCGTGCAAAAATGGTCATAGATCCACCAGCCTGCTCAAAAGAAGCCCAGAAGAATATCGTAATGAACGCCAGGATAACGACAGCGATCATCTTATTCCGCAGGATAGGCGTGTACTGAGATATTCTCTTCACAATCACCAAAAGAAACAAGGTAAGCGCAGTAGCGATAGCGAAATTACTTCCGGAAAGTCCACCAACAGAAAAGTTGAAGACATCAAATGAGGTGATCTTCGATACAGGGTCATTGATTACCCACACCAGACCAACAACAGAAATAATGCCGATCATCACCAGGTCAAACGCAGAAAAAGGATTCTTAGTCGCCTCATCCGGATGCTCCACTTCTTTAGAAATCTCGTCCTCCACAGGCTTCAGCCCGATGTTTCCGAAGATGTTCTGCGTAAAATAAAACTGCAGCATACCGATAAACATGAAGATACCTGCAAGACCGAAACCGTAGCTCCAGCCCCAATCAGGACTCTCACCGATGTACCCACACAATAACATACCCAGGAATGCACCAGAATTCACGCCCATGTAGAAAATCGTATAAGCACCATCTTTCTTCTGCGGATGCTCCTTGTACATTTTCGACAAAATAGAAGTCATATTCGGTTTGAAGAACCCGTTACCTACTACCAGAAAGCATAGGCCGACGTACATGAAGATCGGATCGATTTCAATCGCCATCGATAGATGACCGAGCGTCATTAAAAACGCGCCCAGCACCACTGCCCATCTGTAGCCAATAATCCTGTCGGCGATATAGCCACCCAGGATAGGCGTCAGATAAGCCATCGAGGTATAGGAACCATAAATAGCAAGAGCACTTTCTCTAGGCCAGCCCCAACCAGGGTTAGATCCCAGAACAGAAGAGGTCAGGAACAGTACAAGAAGGGCGCGCATCCCGTAATAGGAAAAGCGCTCCCACATCTCGGTAAAGAACAGTACAAATAGCCCTTCCGGATGTCCTAATACCTTGGAACTAAATAAATCATTTGATTGTTGCGACATAATCGAATATATAAAAGCAGCCTATTTTACGCCACCCATAAGTTTTTTAATTGCCGGTGCGCTGATGATCATGATCACGCCTGCAACCAACGCGTAAATAGCGAGTTGTTTGTACCCGTCAGTGAAAGTAATCAGCTTCTGCTGAACTGAATCATTCTCACCCGCCTTAGACAATCCTGCACCGAGAATTCCAGCAACATACTGGCCGTAGGCACTTGCCAGGAACCACATCCCCATCATCACACCCTGAAGTCTTGCCGGAGAAAGCTTAGTCATGATTGAAAGGCCGATAGGAGAGAGGCAAAGCTCACCAAAAGTAATGATCAGGTAAGCCAGCGTAAATACATCCAGTGAAGTAACTCCGTTTTCATCAGCAAAGAAACGAGTAGCATAGAACGTAAAGAACGCCCCAGCCAGGAACAAGAAGCCTAATCCAAACTTAACAACGGTATTCGGCTCAATCTTTTTCTTAGCCATAGCAATCCAGATCAGTCCGATGATTGGAGCGAAAATGATCACGAAAAGGGAGTTAACCGAGTTGTTCACACCATTAGGATCCAATGTAAAGGTCCCCAGCAGCTGATTATCCAGGTTACGTGCTGAAAACAGCGCAAGAGATCCACCGCTCTGTTCAAAGAAAGCCCAGAACAAGATCGAGAACATAATGAAGAACAGCGCAGCAAGAAGCTTTTTACGCTCTTCTACCGTGTGCTTAGTCATCTCATAAAAGAGGTAGATCAGGGTAGCAGGACCGATAGAATACATAAACCAGTCAGTATACTGTGTCTGGGAAACCATCACTGCGATCACCGGAATAATAGCCAGAGAGCCAATATAAACCGCATAGCTCTTCCATGCCTGAGGTTTGGCAGTCTTGGTTTTAACCTCTACCACCTGCTCAGGAGCAGTGCTAACCGATAGGTCTTTATCTGCAATAAGCGGTTCAGGCTGGTTACCTGTAGGCGGAAGTCCGATCGGGCCAAGCGTCTTTTGAGTGAAAACAAAGGTGATTAAGCTGATGGTCATCACGATGCCTGCCAAAGCAAAGGCCAGATGCCACGAATATTCTTTACCGATAGCAACACAAGCATAACCGCCCAAAAGAGCACCAATGTTAATACCTGAATAGAACAACGAAAAACCAGCATCCCGTCTTGAATCATCTTTCTTATAAAGCGCGCCCACCATGGTAGAGATATTCGGTTTGAAGAAACCCGTACCTACAATAGTGAAACTGATTCCCGGAAAGAAGAGTCCGTGAGGATCATACGCCAAAATAGCACTCCCCGCAATCATCAGTAAACCACCCCAGAAAAGTGACCTCCTGAATCCCAGTATTTTATCAGCAAAAAGTCCCCCGATGAAAGTAAATGCATAAACAAAAGCCTGAGTAGCACCATACTGAAGGTTCGCCATCTCATCTTTCATCAACAGTTCCGTCACCATGAAGTAGGTGAGCATACCGCGCATGCCATAGAAGCAGAATCGTTCCCACATCTCTGAGAAGAACAGATACCATAGTTGTTTTGGATACTTTCCCTGAAAGTTCTGGATTTCCTCCAGTGTTGGTTGTGTGGATGCTGTAAGTGCGGCCATTATAGATTATTAACGATGAATTCAGTCATTTTTGAATACAGGTGCATGGAAGTTTCTCCACCATATATTCCGTGATTCTTATCGGGGTAGTAGGCTTGTTCAAAAGGCTTGTTCGCCTGGATCAGCGCTTCCGACAGAACAACGCTGTTCTGGAAGTGAACATTATCGTCGCCTGTTCCATGAATCAGCAGGAACTTGCCTTTAAGCAGATGCGCAAAGTTTACAGGCGAGTTCTCGTCGTAACCTGCAGCGTTCTCCTGAGGCGTTCTCAGATAGCGCTCTGTATATATCGAATCGTAGAACCTCCAGTTAGTAACCGGTGCTACGGCGATAGCCATTTTAAACACGTCGGCTCCTTTGGTGATGCAGAGAGACGACATATAACCGCCATAGCTCCAGCCCCAGATCCCGATCCGTGAAGGGTCAACATAGTTCTGACCCGCCAGCCACTTCGCTGCCTCAATCTGATCTTCCGTCTCCAGCTTGCCAAGGTCTTTATAGGTCATTTTCTTGAACTCTGATCCTCTGAATCCTGTACCGCGGTTGTCAACACATACCACGATATATCCCTGTTGTGCCAGCATGTTGAACCATTTGCTTCTGCTGCCTCCCCAGGTATCAGCCACATTCTGACTGCCAGGTCCGCCGTAAACGTACATCAGCACCGGATATTTCTTATTCGGATCAAAGTTAGCCGGCTTAATCATCCAGCCGTTCAAACTTACGTTTGCAGGTGTTTTGAAGCTAAAGAACTCCGTAGCTGATAAGTTGAATTGCGAAAGTCGTCCCTTCAGGGCCGCATTGTCCTCCAATATCCGCACCTGATTGCCGCTGCGGTCGTTGAGGGTGATGTATGCGGGCTGATTAACTGTAGAATGGTTCAGCACGAAATAGCTGAAATCAGAACTGAACGTAGCCGTATTCGTCCCAGCCGACTTGCTTAAACGCTTTTTTCCGCTACCATTTAGCTTGATCGAAAATATATCACGCTGAGAAGGGGAGAGTTCAGCCGACTGGAAGAATACCGTCTGCGTGTTTTCATCGATACCATAAAGCTCCGTAACCTCCCAATTTCCTTTGGTGATTTGCTTTACGATTTTTCCATTCATATCATACAGATAGACATGGTTGAACCCATCGCGCTCGCTCACGTTGATAAACTGCTTGCCATTCTTTAAGAAGGTAAGCTGCTCTTTCTCTATGTCGATGTAATACTTGTCTGTTTCCGTTAGAATAACTTTTGATCTGCCCGTCAAAGCATCTGCAAGCAGATAATCAAGCTTGTTCTGATGCCTGTTCATCCGCAGCACACAAAGTTGGGAAGAGTTGCTTGTCCACCTGATCCGTGGGATGTATTGATCCGTTTCTGTGCCCACATCCACCTTTGCGGTCGACTGTTTAGCCAGGTTATACACATGGATACTAACAATTGAGTTCTTCTCACCCGCTTTCGGGTATTTGTACTTGTATTCGGTGGGATAAAGTTTGTCGAAAATGGTCATCGAATACTCCGGAACCAGCGTCTCATCAAACTTGTAATAGGCAATGCTCTGTCCGTCAGGACTCCAGAAGAAGGCCTGCGCAAACGCGAATTCTTCCTCATATACCCAGTCAGACTGTCCATTGATGATCCTGTTGAACGCTCCGTCGCTGGTAATCTGTTTTTCCTGAAGATCATTTTCCAGGTCTTTAACAAAGAGGTTATTGTCTCTTACAAAGGCAATTTTGGTGCCGTCGGGTGAAAAGCTGGCGAAAGACTGCTTGCCTTTTTTCGATACCTCGATGATCTTTTTAGAAGCAAGCTCATAAACATAGTAGTTCGCCTTAGTGGAGTGGCGGTATATAGGCTCCTCGTCCTGCGCAATGAGCACCTTCTTTTCGTCGTTGCTAAAATCAGTGCTTAATTCCAGCGTATCCGACTGGTAGATCAGATCGCTCTGATAATATAAAGCCTGGGCAAGCTTTCCGTCATTGAAATTATTCTTCGCTACAAATATCCTTCCGGTTTGCGGGTCCTGCTGAATGGAAGCAAAACTCTTTCCGTCTTTCATGGAGTTCAAGCCATAAACCGAACGTTGAGTAAAGGTGTTTTTTCTGAAAATGTCCTCCAGTGTGATCGTTCGGTGGTTTTGTGCGAGAACGCTTCCCGAAATAAGTAGTAAAAGAAGTAATTTCTTCATGCAGCTGTTAAGAAGAATAAATAATTGTATGGAATTTCGTTTCTAACATGTGGAAGGTCTCAAATATCACATTTTTTTTAAAATAAAACTGTATCCTACTGCCTGAGTTTGTTGATTGTCTCCGTGTTTTTCTTTCGAGGATCGATATATAGATCGTCCGTCTCAGAACTCCGGTTCATCAGCTCGATATTGTTCAGGAATTTCCATTTTCCATTCGTCAGCTTCAACCCGTCGTAAGACAGGTCGGGGCCAAGCATAGAAGGGTCTCCTTCCATTTCCGGAGCAGGTGCTGCCAGATGATCAAACACGATCCTTTGCTGATCCGCTTCATAATTAAGCATCATTGAAACGGAACGATTGTATTCGAAAATGATCCTTTTCTTCCCGTTAACCCTGGCATTACCTTCAAACACGGGCATGCCAAAACTAGCCGAGGAGCCATCAAAACGCAGCACGTCGACCACCTTCTTTGTTGATTTCACCGTATTACCCTTCCATCCCAGCAACACGTAATAAGGTGCTGCCGCGCCCCGGGTAACCGGAATGATTTTATAATATTGGGAGCCATACCAGTGATTGTTATCCACTGAAGTATCCTCAGGCGCACTGATCTGGTCGCTGTAATCCACCAGGGGGTGCAATTGCAGCTTTCCCGGAGCATTCATCTGAATAGCTCCATAATAGCGGTAGCTGCCGTTCTGGTTCATCACATGCCAGCTAAATATTCTGAACTTATTATCCGGAGACCGCTGAATGCTGAGCGATTTCAGTGAGTCGAAATTAAAGGAGAAGGAGCCGCTTACCTGGAGAGAGCGCACAAGCGTACGGATCATTCTGGCGTTTGATGCATAGCGTTCCGCCTGATCCGGACTGTTGATCACCTGATAGGCAAGTCCCTTGAGCGTATCCTGATAGGCGCTTAATCGCGATGCAGGATCGCCAGCTGAAGGTCTCTGCCCGAATGCCACCTCACTTACTCCTGCTAACAGCAAAAACCAAAAAACTATCCTTGACATATCTCTCTTTGAGCCAATAGGTTCATATAAACTAAGAATTAATCAAAACTTGCTTACTTTTGAACTAATAAAGAACTTCAGTGGCAAAACTAAAAAAAAAATACCATCTCCTTTTATACCGGCGATACGGCTCTAGTTTAAAGTATATCATGATGGTAGCCTGCGTGGTTATTGTAACAATGTTTTTGCCTAAACATGCCCGCTTCAAGTACGAATACGAGAAAGGTAAAGTATGGATGAACAAAGATCTGGTGTCTCCATACAGCTTCCCGATCGAAAAAACCTTTGATGAGATAGAGGAAGATAAAGCCGAAGTTTACAAATCCGTTCTCCCCGTTTATCACAACCGCACCGATATCTTCAAGACAGAATTTCAGGCATTCATCGGCGATTTCGACGTCAAGTGGGACAATGCCGGAGAAGAAGAACGGCTGAAAATGGCCTACCAGGAGGTTGGGGTACGTATCCTATCGGCTGTTTACCAGAAAGGGATTATGGCGCACGTCAAGAAGTTTCAGCGCTCCGGTACCAATTACAACTTTACACTCCTCACCAATAACGAAGCCCGCCAGATGAATACCGTGGGCGTCCTAACGCTCGAAACTGCCGAGATGTATATCGATCAGGAGGTGAAGGAAGCCAATGCCATTAAGAATAAAGTCTGGCTCAGCAAGCTCATCAAAGATCATATTCAGCAAACCTATATTTACGATGAACATCTTACGGAGAAAGTAGAAGCCGAAGCGCTGAAAAATCTCTCCCCAACCCGCGGAATGGTACAGCAGGGTGAACTGATCATCGCTAACGGTGCCGTTATCAGCCAGGAGATCTATCAGAAGCTTGAATCACTGAAGAGCACGTTCGAACAGGAACGGCATTTCAGCGGTAGCAGGCAAGCTATCTTCATCGGTCAGCTCCTCCTCGGCGGACTCATTGTCTGTCTGTTGATGGTGTTCCTTCGCCTGTTCCGAAAAGACATTTATGAGGATAACCGGAAGATGTCGCTCATCTTGGTGGTGATCACGATGATGTTGGTCAGTCTGTCGTGGGCCATCAGTATGAAGATTCCAAACCTCTACTATATTCCGTATTGTATCGTCCCCATCATTATCAGAATCCTGTTCGATACCCGATTGGCACTCAATATCCACCTTCTGGTCGTTTTAATCGCAGGGTTTTTCGTGCCAAACAGCTTTGAATTCGCCTTCTTACAGGTAACTGCCGGGATGGTGGCCATATATAGCATCAAGAACCTGGTCAAACGCGAGCAGCTGCTCATTTCCGCTGTCCTGATCTTATGCACCTATATCGTAGCTTACTTCGGTATCTCCCTGATCCGGAACAATGGTACGCTATCGAACGTGGAGTGGATGAGCTTCCTGCCGTTTGTATTCAGTGTGCTGCTATCACTCCTGGCTTATCCGCTTATCTACGCCTTTGAGCGTGTATTTGGGCTGACTTCAGAGGTTACGCTGATGGAGATCACCAATACCAACTCGAGGCTGCTCCGCGAGCTTTCTTTTAAAGCACCCGGAACATTCCAGCATTCGCTTCAGGTTGCCAATTTGGCCGAGGCTGCCATCTTTAACGTAGGAGGGAATGCACTACTGGTAAGAGCAGGAGCCTTATATCATGATATCGGCAAGATGGAGAACCCGCATTACTTCATCGAAAACCAGAATATGGGCGCCAATCCTCACGATAAGTTGTCGTATGAGGCCAGTGCGCAGATCATCATTCAGCACGTCACCAACGGCGTGGAACTTGCAAGAAAGAACCATCTTCCGGAGATCGTGATCGACTTCATCAGAACGCATCATGGCAACACGAGAATGGACTACTTCTATCAGTCGTTCCTGAAGAACTTCCCTGAGAAGTTTGTAGACGAGAATATTTTCCGCTACCCGGGGCCCATTCCATTTTCCAAAGAAACGGGAGTACTCATGCTGGCGGATTCGATAGAAGCCGCTTCAAGGAGCCTGAAGGAACCCAATAAGGATAGTATCAGTGCGCTCGTTGATCGCATTATCGATTACAAACTCGAGCAGGGGCAGTTAAATAACTGTAATATCACCTTAAAAGATATTGCGACCATACGCTCCATCTTCAAAAATATGCTCATGAGCATCTACCACGTGCGTATCGACTATAAAGTTTAGAAAAAAAACGTTTTTTGAAGCTGAGAATAACTATCTAACGCTCAGGGTCCTTTGTTTTAAAGCATCAAAAAGCCCGAAAATCTTTGCTGAAATTGTTAAAATATTTTTTGAAGGGTGAGTTGAATTACTATATTTGCAGTCCCTGAAAAGAGGGGTGAGGTGCCTGAGAGGCCGAAAGGAACAGTTTGCTAAACTGTCGTACTGGAAACGGTACCGAGGGTTCGAATCCCTCCCTCACCGCTGATAACATGTCAAAGTTTTGAAAAACGCCTCAGATCATACGATCTGGGGCGTTTTTGCTTTATAGCCACCTCATTTCAACGCAATTCATGGATCAATCCGTAATGTTGTGGACTAAGCATATATTTTCATTAAGCGGTACATAAAGAAATCGATGTTCCTTACTCCCCTGAACTGACTTCTTAGTGCTTTTATTTTGGCATTAAAGGATTCAGCAGATGCATTCGTGCTTCGGTTATCAAAGTAATTCAGGATGGTGATGTAATGATTTTGGATGGTTCTCCTAACCGAAGCGAAGGCTTTCATTCCAGCTTTTTCCACCTGATCATACCATTGGGCCAGGCGGGTATACCCCAGTTCCTTCTCTTTAGTAGATGAGAAGATATGAGAGAGCTTGCGGCTCAACCTGTATGCTTTTTCCAAGTCGGGATATATTCTGAAAAGGATTTCTGCCCGTTGTAGCTGAGAGGGAGCCCATGCGGTTTCATCTTTGAATAGCAGGTAGCGGCTTCGTGCCAATAGTTGTTTTCTGGTATCACCGTTCTCCAGCAGGTCTGGAACATACTCTTTGTGCAGCTCTTTAGCCAGCTCTATCTCCAGATTTTCCTGATCGATGGCCTGCCATCGATGTGCAATACGCAACTGCTGAACGGCATCAGTTGCGTATTGCTGGACATGGAAACGGTCAGAGACGAGTTTCGCTCTGGGGAAACTGCGGGTAACGATACGCTCCATTGTGGCTGCCAGGTCCAGGGTTACCTCCTCAACCAGATAGCGTTTACGCCGTGGTATCTTCTTCAGTACCTGGATGATCTGATCGCTTTTGACACCTTTGATAATGGCTACCAACGCACCTTTGCGTCCTTTTGCCTGCTTGTTGGTCACCACGGTATATAGCTCCCCCTGTGACAGGCAGGTCTCATCGATACTCAGATAGGGTCCAATGTTCTCTGGAAACAGGAGCCAGTCACTGGCGTGTTCCCGCTCTTGCCAGCTTATAAAATCGCTCAGGTGACGCACATAGTGTTCTTCCAATCGCTTGCCATCCAATCCAAAAAGTTTGGCAATGGTTTGGATACCCAGCGGGTATCTATCGATCAAATCCTTTTAAAAAAGCGGCAAGCTCGGTGGTCATTCGAGTGCCTTCAGCTACCTGGTTCCAATCGTGGAAGATGACTGTGCCTGTGGTCTTATCGACCCACTTGCGTCGTTTCAAATGCAGAAAGCACGCTTTCCCACGTAGTGGAAAATCACGTACGGTAATCTCATCAAAAAAGCCTTTAGATAACAAGCTGCCTTCAGCATGACCTGCAGGAGGTGTATTCTTCTGGGATAAGTACAAATGGATCTGACCTTCTTTTTTCTCGATGCGGTCAACTTCGAACAGCTCAGTCAGACCTTCTGGCAACAACAGGGATAAGAGTTCTTTCTCCAACGCTTTTTTTGCCTTCAAAGATATCAGCTTAATTCCATCTCCACAACTTTCCGGATTGATCCCAATTCATCTCAATCGAAGCGAGACCTCTTGCGAGACCTATCCGGCCCTTCGTAAATTAGGTCTCGCTGAACCGCTAAAAGTTTAATTATTAACCCTTAATCGTTGAGGCGATGATCAGAACAGTTTGTATCAACTTCGCGTTGAAAAAGAGCAAAACACTTAAAGACGGTACAGCTCCGGTTTATCTGAGATTGACGGTGGCAGGAGAACGTGTTGAATTTACCACCCGCCGGTACATTAAGTCAGAACGCTGGAATGCCGACCAGCAAAAGATGACTGGCACAAATGAAGAAGCCCGTGTTTTTAACCATTACCTAAAGACACTTGAACAACAGGTTTATGATGAGCACAGAAAAATGATGAATGCAAATGCCAACATCTGTGTTGAAGATCTCAAAAATAGATTGCTTGGCAAGGAGCAAAAGGAAAGGCAAAAGATGCTGATTCCTATCTTCAAGGAACATAATAAGCGTCTGCAACTGCTCATTGGAAAAGAATATTCCCAAGGGACGTTAACCATCTTTGAAACAACCTTCAGGCATGTGACTGAATTTATTCAGTGGCAATACCGGAAAGGTGATATAGACATCAAAGCTGTCGATCACGAGTTTATCACATCCTTTGATTTCTATCTACGGTCAGAATGCAATTGCGCGAATAATACTACGGTTAAATATGTAAAGAACTTTAAGAAGATCATCAGACTGTGTATAGCGAATTGATGGCTGGACAAAGATCCGTTCGTCAACTACAAGCCAAAAGTAAAAGAAGTAGTTAGAGATTTTTTGACCAACGATGAAATTCAAGCAATGGCAGATGCAAAGCTGGTCACCAATCGGGTAAGGCAAGTGAGGGATATATTCCTATTCAGTTGTTTTACCGGATTAGCTTATGCCGATGTAAAGAAACTTAAAAGGTCTGAGATCATCAAAGGTATTGATGGGCAACAATGGATCTTCACATCACGTCAAAAAACAGACACCACATCTCGTATCCCATTATTACCTACCGCATTGAAGATATTGGCAAAGTACGACGATAATCCAGAATGCTTACATAACGATAAAGCATTGCCTGTTCTGTCCAACCAAAAAATGAACACTTATTTAAAGGAGATTGCCGATACGGTCGGTATCAACAAGGAATTGACCTTTCACATTGCCCGGCATACTTTTGCCACAGTAGTCACACTTTCAAACGGCGTATCTATAGAAAGTGTCTCAAAAATGCTTGGTCACCGTAATATTCGCACTACACAGCATTACGCAAAAATTTTGGATGCCAAGGTGAGTGAGGACATGGCTGTTCTGAAAGAGAAGTTAAAAAACCACTGAAAATAAATTGTCACGTATCGAAAACGGTTATCACATTTTGTGATAACCTTATAATAGAAATTATGCAAAAAGAAGCAATCATAACAGACGAACTTATTTCAAGCAGGATATATTTGGTCAGAGGTCAAAAAGTAATGTTAGACTGTAAGTACCCCTTTTCTCAAACAGCTCAGACTGGACTTTTCTAATTTACATTATTATGCGGTTATCTTGTGATCCCTGAGTTTTTCTGCTATTTCAGCCGGTGTCAGATCCCCCAGTCCTTCATGAGGTCTTCTGTTATTGTACTCATCCATCCATACTCCAGTATGTTCCCTGACTTCAGCTAAGCTAAAAAACAGGTATGCATCTAAAATTTCCTTGCGATAGCTTCTATTAAAACGTTCTATGTACCCATTCTGTGTGGGCTTGCCCGGTTGTGTATACTGGATACTGATTCCCTGATCTTTACACCAAAGTTCAAAATGATGGCTGGTAAACTCGGGTCCATTATCCACACGTACGGAAAGAGGCTTGCCACGCCAGTCTATTATCTGTTCCAGTGCGCGGGTAACTCTTCGGGAAGAGATAGACGAGCCGATCTCAATGGTTAACACTTCACGAGAGCAGTCGTCCATGACGTTAAAAGTTCGAAACTTGCCACCCGAGGCCAGGCTGTCGCTCATAAAGTCCATACTCCATTTTTGGTTAATACTTTCTTGCTGTTCCAGCGGAATTCTCTGACGCAGAGGCAGTCTGCGTTTGCCACGACGCTTTTTGTTCATCTTAAGCAACTTGTAAACCCTATATACCTTTTTATGGTTCCAACCTTTACCAGCCCTACGCAGATAGGCATATAGCTTACGGAAACCATAGACCGGATGCTTGGCAGATAGTTCATCCAAGGCCTCAATTACTGCACTGTCGTCCTTCTTGCTGGTATAATAATATTGTGAGCGGCACATGCCCGTTAGCATGCAGGCTCCGGTGATACTTAAACCGTGATCCAGTATTATATCCTGGGTTAACTGTTTTTGTTCCCGGAGCCCCAACCTTTTTTTGAGATGACTTCTTTGAGGATTTCGTGGTTCAGGCTTAGGTCGGCAAACATCTTTTTCAAGCGGGCATTTTCTTCTTCAAGCTCTTTTAGTCGTTTAACGTCAGAGGCTTCCATGCCTCCGTAACGACTTTTCCAATTGTAGAAAGTCGCCTTGCTGATCTCCAGTTCTCTGCAGATGTCTTCTGTCTTTCTGCCTTCTTCTCCCTCTTTGAGGGCTCTTACAATCTGTGTTTCGGTAAACCGTGTCTTTTTCATTCCCTATTTAAAACTAAGCATTTCTGTCCAGTTTTAAACCGTTCGATTTTTAGGGACACTTACAACTTACACTTCGTGATGATTTCTGCTGCCATAATTATTTATTTAATGATATAAAACTCAAACCTAAACTCCTGTCAGATGCTCCACAAGTACAACTTTGAAGTTGAACCCCTGCAACAAAGTTGTACCCTTACATTAAGAATAGCTGACAAGCTGCGCACACCTTGTGTTATATTCATTGCATTTGTTTAAGTACAAAGGTGCTGAACTGGTATAAATAAATATCACACCTCATGTACGAGGTAGGATGTTTTATACAAAAATGAGTTGAAGGAATTGGAAATTACTCCGAGTTTATCCGAGTCGGATTTGAAAACTCCCAATATAGATTTTAGGCTCATAACCTGAAGGTCATAAGTTCGATTCCTGCTCCCGCTATTTAATAATAAGGCAGTTACTTTAGATCGTGATTGCCTTTTTTTTCTGTTAACGTGTTGTTAACGTTTTCCTGCTTTGCAAACGGCTTATATGAAGATTTGAATTTGAGTTGAATCAAAGAAACTTTAAGCGCGTTCATCATCCTAAGATTGGCGGATTGCTTCTGCGCCTGCTATTAAACATAGTAAGTTAGGAAAATAGTAGCTACCATTCTTGTTATCAGTCATATAGTGTACGCTAAATACAAAGTAGCCGGCTGGAATCAAAATGAATAGCAAGATTATAATTTATTCATTAATTAAACCAAACGAAGCGGCAGGTATTGATATAGCAATAGCTTCTTCTACTTCAACTCTATTAGCCACTTCTATCTTATTATAAATTTCGTTCTCTTTACTTATCGCCTCAAAACTGATGACCAGAGCGAAAGGGATTTCAATATCGGTTCCTTTATCCCAACCTTTGTGTCCAACTACGGCAAATGATAGCTCAGCCGTAAGCACATTAGATTTTAAAATAACCCAGTCCTTTTGGGTGGCGCTGTCTTGTCGTTTCATACCTTTTACTTGACCATAGCCAGGTGAGGTAGAAACGACCCATTTTATACTGTTAACGTCCTGTTGAAGAGTATTTTCGTCGTCCGTTTCTTCCTCCATCCGTTTGAGAACCCGGTCAGCAAAATCGTCGAAGGATTCGCCAAGTTTGGACGATTCCCAAGTAAGCCAGGAACCAAAATATGATTTGAGTCTCTTTCGTGTTCTTCTCGGCTCAGCAGTGTATACCAGCGTGACTTCTAATAAAATATCGTAGTCGTCTCCTGCACGGGTTAATTCGCTAGGCACGTTAATAGAATATAAATTGGCTTGGTGAGCGGCAACTTTTCCTTCTGTCGTAAAGGTAATCCGGTAAGGCGTGTTTTCAACCGCTCGTTGCAGATCAGGAATACCAAAACCGAACGCGCGCATCGTATTACGATTGGGTTGGTGGAATGCATGCTCCGGTAAGCGTGCGGATTGCACGACCAACGCCTTATACAACAAGGTGCTTTCTGTTGGAAAACGTTTAGCCAGGTGCGCAATAATATGAGCTACTTTTGGGGCCGCGAAAGAAGTTCCGATGGCGTATCCGGTGGCATTCGCGCCGGTTTTAATAACTTTGACGGATACAGAGTCGTCCTGCGTCACTAAAAAACCTGTTTTTTCACGGAGTAAATCGCCACCATATTCTACCACATCCGGTTTAATACAACCCCATAGCCCCGGCCCCGTACGGGAAAATGCAGACAGACGTCCCCTGGTACCAAAAGATTTACGGTCCTGGTCCTCAAAATCTGCATTGCAAACAGAACCTACCGTGAGACTTAATAAACTTTGCGCCGGATTGGCGATCCGGCAACTGGACTCCAATAGATAGCGCGGATAGTCTCGGCCAGCGGTGATGTGTTCCAGAACGCCGGGCCGTTCCGCTAAACCGGTGCTGATTTTAAGGTTTCCTGCCGCCAATATAAAAAGCAATTTTCTCTGATGGATGAGACTGTCTAATTTGGCCGCCCAGGTGGAAATATGATTTAGGCGACATGGTCCTGATGTTGCAACCGACATATTAAAAAGCCTTATCCCGTCGAAGTCGTCCGCAATTTCTTCCATCAGTTCCGCAGGGAAAAGCCGGTCTGACAACCTGTTATGTGCATCCAAAATACGCGCATTGACCAAAAAACAAGGTGGCTGGTAGGCCCCATCATCGGGTATAGTATTACCAAATAAAATGCTTCCGGCTACTTTAGTCCCGTGACCACCATCAGGTACATGGTCGGCGGTCGTATCCTCGTCAGGGACGTAATTTTTTGAATAGGTAGTTAAAATTGCAGGTTCAAGGTAAAGATGCTTTTCCTGTATACCGCTGTCAATTACGCAGATTATCGGAGAGTCCTTTTCCGGAGGAGTAATATCAACCGCTGGAAAAGCGAAATCGGAGGCCAGTTCTTCCATTTGGATTTCTTCGCCTTCGGTGATTTCAAATACGTAAGCGTAGTTCCGGATTAAATCCTTTAAGGCCTGGCCGTTCATTTTTGCCTTAAAGCCAAAACTGTCTTCCAAATCCACGAAACTGCTCAACAGTTCACCCTTATATACTTTTTCAATAAAGTTAGTCAGGAAATCTTGTCGTTCGCTGGCGATGTTATCCCGCTCAATTTCTGCCGCTTGTGTTCTCTTTAACCAATCATCCAGTTTTCGCTGATATTGTTCATCGCTGTCTGGTTTGCGGATAGACCGATATTCTTTTTTTTCAGGATTATCTTTATTCTTTGCTTCATAATTAGCTTTGTTTTCCGCATATTCTTCGTCAGTTTCCGGCATTACCCGAATTGGCTTGGAAGGCATTTTTAAATAACAAGCAACGGAAATATCTACTGTAAAAAGTTGGCCGTCCGCCATTCCATCAGGAAAAAGCTGCTTTAAGCCGGGCGACAAAATATAATCGGCCCGCCACTGATCACCCTGGACGATTTGCCAAAGTTTGGCGGCTTGATCTTTCGACTTCCCTTTTTGATCAATGAACTGCTGGATCTTATTGCCCAGTGAACTAAAACTATCCACGTTAGCACCGATGATAAAGCCATTTTCTTCTTCGGCGACAATTTCAATTCCATAACCCTTCAGCGCTTCGATATCAAAATCGCGCGGGTCTACTTGAAGGAATACAGGCAGTACAGTTTCAGAAAAGATATCAGGCAAACCAGCTTCCTTCCTTTGCAAAAGTTGCTGTGTGTACGCTTGTTGCCATCCTGACGCGGAGGCCGTTAAAGCAGCGCCATGCCCAGCCCGGTTACTTAGATTGGCCGCTGTTTGCGCGTCAATTTTCTTATCAATAGGAACGCCGGTAAATTGATACAGACCGTTGATTTTTCTTTTAAGGAGTAGGTGTGGGAATTCAGGCATTAGGCTTTGTGATACAGTTCATTTTCTTTCAGAGACAGATCAAAGTGTTCCTGGCTGATGATGCCGTTTCCCTGAATGACTGAAAATTTTGCTGCATCTGTTGCCACCTTTACGACCATCGCTGACGAAAAATCTTTTAATTGTTTACTGATTTTTTTCCAGTCAACAGTCTTATCCGATTTTATCGACGCTAACGTTGACCTTAATATCCGGTGGATCTCATCCTGACCAGGTTTTGGTAGTTCGATAATATCGTCGAAACGCCTGAAAATAGCTTTGTCAATAGCACCTTCCAGATTGGTGGTCGCAATGATCAGTCCGGGACCATTGAAATCCTCTAATACATTAAGTAAAATATTAACTACCCGGTGCATTTCGCCGACATCCTGTTTGCCATCACGGGACTTGGCTATAAAATCAAACTCATCCAATAAAAGGACACTGGGGTAGATTTTAATTGCTTCAAATAACTTAGTGAGATTGCTGGCCGATTCCCCTAAATAGGACGACACTACCGCTTCAAATTTAACCTTCAAAAACGGCAGGCCAATATTCCAGGCTATTCTTTCAGCACTCATCGATTTGCCGCAACCAGGCGCACCATGGAACAGTATTCTTCGCCGAGGCTTCAGCCCATAATGGGCTAACCGCTCCCTAGCAAGGAATTCTTTCTCTATACGGGTGATCTTTTCCTCAACATTTGCAGATAAGACCATCTCGTGTCGGAGCAATTCATTAGGAATATGTGCCGCAAGCGGAATATTACTCCGCTTGTCCGTTGGTATCAAGACAGACCCGCCAAAAATATTTCTTAATTCGCCTTTGAATGATTGATTGGTCTTAATGTTCTTTTCCAGTATTCCCTGCAACCGGTCGGCAAGTTTGGCATGACCTTTTTTTCGCTCGTCTTCAATGATAGAACCGGCAACCCTTACGATATCATCGGATTGTTCACCGTCTATGGAACGGAATAAGCGGACGAGCAGGTCTTGGTTCATGATCTAAATAAATTCAAACGCAAATATATTACAAATAATATGCCTATCGCGATGATTTAAAGTTATGCTAAATATAATGTTAATCGTCGTCAGCTCAAAAATTATTAACTCAGGAGAAACGAATTTTTCCCTGCAATTTGATAAAATCTCTACTTTCAACTTTATTTGAACAACAAACTTTTAAAATATTGAACGCAAATAAAATTCCCCAACTATAAATCTTATCACAATATGCCCGTTAGTAGGTCGAGAAATAAAAAGTCGAAAGTAAAAAAGAAGAAGATAGTTCTCAGCAGGAAAGTGCTTATTAAAAATGCGATAACAAAGCAAGATGAACGGGGGATTTTACCCGTAAGGTCTTTGTGCTCTAATTTTTCAGAGTTATTTTTTAATATCTCTCCTGATTTTAAGTCCGAATTCGATGTTGAGGTAGCAAGCGGTTTAAGTGATAAAATATACTACAAAATCTCTGATAAACCTGTTCGCGAAGTTGCTGAGTTGAAAAGCTACAGCGAACCCGGAGATGCAAAAAGCACTCAAAGGATAGTTTTGTACGAAAATTACAACCAATTTCTTTGGTCACTTTGCTACTCACTTTTAGTTCTTTTCGATAAAGGCATACATGAGCCTCGTTTGAAAGGTGTTTACAAAGGTACATTCGTGGACTCCAAACAAGTACGCGAAGCCTGGGAGTTATTTAAAGCAGGAATTTCCTTAACTACAGAATTTAAAAGAACGGTCTTTTTTGATCTCCCCAATCCCGAGATAGATTCTAACCGAGAATATGTAGGTTTGGCAAACGCGATCTACTGTGCTGCACTAGAATTTATTTTATTGCATGAGTTCGGACATCATTTTTTTGGTCACTATGCCGATGATCCAAACCCAGAGCAATCAAAACAAGATGAATTTTTGGTGGATGATTTCGCCATTGAAAAAATGTCAGCACATTTTTCAAAAGAAGAAGGCTCAACATTGAAGGCAGGAATATTATTCGGAACGCTTTCATTCTTTTTCCTTGATCGACGTATCAACGGAGGTGATACCCACCCAGATCTGGACGACCGCTTGAATGAAATTATAGACAGGTTAGAATTAGATGAATTAAATAATCTGTGGGGCATTGCCAGCCTGGGTATCAACCTCTGGGGCCATCACTTTAATCATAATATTAAAATACCTAGGATCGGTGAAACGTACAAAGCATTGTTTAAAGACACTATTGAAGATTTAAAACGATTCAAATAACTATGAAGCCAAGGGAAGTTGCTAGCTTAGTCAGGATCATCAATTTTTTGTTGATTGCTTGGGTGTTGGCTTTTATCAACAGATACAAAGAGGACTTTTGGATTATTACAGGTTGACTACTGATTTCATAATACCCGGTCAATTATTGCTCATCGCTGCAATAGCTTTTGCTCTGTTGGAACTATTAACCTTTCGTTGTATACAAAACATCATCAAATTAGTTCGTAAACCGGGATTTCTCATTGGCATTTTTGTCATAACGCTTTGTGTTTATCATGTCGGATACTATTATGCCAAAGCCAAAAGGACTTACACGGTTTCATCACGATACCCAGGTTATGTTTTAATTGCAAAGTATCAGGATAGATATATTTGGAAGGCATATAATTCTGATAAGAAAACGATTAATAATCAGTTTTTTATGACCCATAGCAATAACATACTTGCAGGTCTGATATCTAAAGAAATAGGACCTTTGTCATCACCTGATTGACTATCAGTAGGAGGTTTTCAATCACTTACTGACTTTCTTCAGACACATCATTTTCCGCTTGAAGTGCCAAGCGCCTTAAATTCACTTAAAGCATCCTCCACGGTTAATTCCTTAGCAAGTCTTAGGCTTAATTGTTCCTGTATTCTTGTTACCGCAAAATACAAGAAATTAAGGTTGGGCAATTTCGCTTCGTGATCGGCGATAAACTTTTCAATAGCCGTTCTTACAAGATCAAAATTTTCCACGGACTGAACACCAATTTCATGTAAAGCATCTAAGACTTTACCTTCCAAGTCATTAAACACATCGGTCTTATATTCCGGCTGTCTGGCGATATACATCAACTTCATTAGATGCGGTATGATCTCCGGTGTGGTCGCGTAGGTAATATGCCTAAAGTGACGCCTAAAATCGAAAGAGGGATCAGGATTTTTAAGGAAATAGTTCGCTATAAAATAAAACCCGTCCAAAACACCAAGTTTTAACAATCGGTTAGCTGCATCCATTAATTCTTCTTCATTAGCAGATGGATCCTCTATGACGCCATTAAAGTACTGGATCAGAAAGTCTCTTTCTTCGCCGGAATTCAATAGCAAGCTGATGGCCCGCTCCCTCATGTTTGTAGACTGTGCACTTTCTATGAACTGAACCAATCTGTCGGTATCTGTGGTTTTCTCAAACCATAATTTAAGCAGGTCAGCAAATTTATACTCGGTTTCATTGGATCTTTCCATTTGCGCCAAAATTAGCGGATAGGTTTGATCCAACCGATTTCTTAGGGCATACCCGGCATTGGAAGTCCACGTCAGCATATTTGAAACTCCGTTTTTAAGGTTTTGGATCACCTTTTCTTTTATTTGAGCAGGAGTGACGAATTTCTCCAACAATTCGATAAAGCCCTTGCTTTCGACATTTACCTCTTCGCTCTGGTTGTAATAAAGGGTGAAGGTCAACAGTTTTTCAACGGGCAATTCAATTTCAATACGATTGATGAAATACCATAACGTACTTCCAATACTCGCTTCATTTTGGCTCCAATTTCTGATAAAGTTTTCTTGTTCTGGGGACACCGTCAATTCAGGGATCGCGGCCAGTCTGGATCTGATCAGTTGGATACGGAAGTAAGTAAATTCATCACTTTCATTCATCCATTGAATAAGGACCGCGCGTTTGGCCACACTCCCACGATAGGTAGCATCCCTGATTAGATCGAACGATGCAGTGGTAAACCTATTACTTAAGTCAACAAATTCACCATGTCTATAAGAATACAAATCCGCCCCAACAATTTCATCTTTTTCAAAAAAGTCGAAGATTTGATTTATTTCCGCAATGAATGCAGCTTTATCAAACAAAATATCGAAGCCCCTTTGTGCTGCTTCCCGGAACAGTTTGGCCCGGTCAATTTCCGGAGCGTTCTGGAGTGTAATATCTGTCTTTGAAAGCGCGCCTTTAAAATGTGCTAAGATCTGTTCGTAGTTGCCACTGCCGTGTTCGCGCCATTTAAAATCCGTGTAGGTCTTTTCAAGAGCTTCCTTGGTTAGCACACCTTTCATAAATTGGTTAACAAGGTTATCGATCACCAGCTCGTTTACCAAGGCACCTATTCCAGAGCTGCGTTCATAGTCCCTTATGGTCGGTTCATTTAATAGATAGGATGTCGCGTCCCAACGGATTCCATGCTTATCAAAAAAAGCCAAAAACAGATCGATGTTCGGTCTGCCGATCTCTGTCGCCTGCCGGGCATAAAGTTGAATGATCAGTTTAAATAGCGAGCTATCATGTTCATAGGCAAGAAAGATATGCTCAAGTATCTTGTCCATAATTTCTCTGTGATCTGAGAAAAAACGATGAACGGTATTAATATCAGTGGCGACTACAGAAAGCAGTTGGGTTATAGCCGGTGCGCCATCAATTTTTTCCAGCCCATTTTTGAATTGAATATCTTCATCCATCAAAGTGACAGTGTCTCTATCCTCACTTTGATAATTAAATCCGCTAAACCTCAGCCCATCCAAAAACACGCTAACATAATCATTTAAAAATGGCGAATTACCGATGATTTTGTAAAGTCCTGATCGCAGATATTGATTTTCTCTATGACCGAAAGTATCTACTAAATATTGGATCGTGTCTTTGTCATTTATTTCCAACTGCGACAATACACCAATAACCATATAGATATCGCTGTTTGTAAAATCCTTTCTTTTTAGTAAGTTCAACAAAATCGGTTTCAGATCATTTTTGTCAACGCCAAGTTCTTTGATATCAAACCTGTAAAGGATGTGCAATGCATTTAAGACATCAATCCGGGTTGCTTCCTGGTTTTGCAATACTTCAATCAGAAAAGCGAGAACCTCCTCAAAACTCCCTAAGCGTGCGAGGTCGGTATCTGAAAATTTATTGGAAGTCAGCCAAACCTGCTTCTGGCTATAGAACTGAAAAATATCCTTAAACAGCTTGATCCTTATATCTTTGGTTAATCGATCCGGGTCAAAGCGTACCAAGATCTCCCGATCATTCGCTATCAGCCAATTCAACAATGGTTGGATCTTATCATCTTCGCCGATACTAACCAGAAAGGACAATGTATTAACCCAGTTGGGCTTTATTTTTTGATCACCGGTCGTATTTTCCGCAAGCACCGCCATCATTTCTTCAAACGTCTGGCGGGATAAGACACGAGAAGCTAAATACTCTTGAATATTGTTATGCTCGAAATGCCATTGTTTTTTCTCCTGATCCTGACGAAATGCGGAAAGGTATTTAGCTGCATCATACTCATTACTGCTGAGAATCCCTGATAACTCATCATCTGTTATAAAATTCCTCCCCATACGCTCTAAAACGTAAGCGATCTTTTCTTGTAGGGGTAACAGGTCTTTGTGTTTTAATGGAATATCACTGGTATGGTATTGTTGCTTATTGGCACTTTCATATTGAGCCATGGCGTCTTCTAAGATCGCAGCACGTCCAGAATCAAAGTTTCCATATCTAAGAAAGTAATTGACTAAAATATGAAAGAAATATGGTTTTTGAACCAGATCAAGATAACCGCGCTCATAAACCGCCCGGATGAATTGATCGCCATCTATACCGAAGTTCTCATTAACATGTTTCTTTATCTGTGGTAATGATATGTCATTTAAGGTGTAGACAGAATACCCACTTAACGTCCCTGAAAAACTAGCATCGGGCAGTTCATAGAAGTTGGCACGGCAAGATATGACGATCCTGATCTTTGGGTGTTGCTCGGAAAATGCACCAAGCCTTCTTAAAGCCGTTGAAAAGAACTTTGGTTGGATCTCGTCAAGACCATCAAGAAAAAGGACTAGATCAGCATCGTCCACGACAGACCAGTTCTCGGGCAGATATTTTTCGATCTCCTCCTCTGTGTAAGTATTGAACTTTTTATAGACCGGTACCAGTTCGTTATCCTGCTCCGCCTGTAAGTCTTTCATGAGCTGCAATAACTCAATAGATTTGCCAGATCCGGCACTTCCCAATACCACAATTCTTTTTTGGGTAGCAATGATATCGCGAAAATACAACTCCCCGATCTCCGGTTCATAAAACCAAGAAACAGCCGGTTTTTGGATATCGTAATACGTTAACGTACGAGGTATATAAATTTTCGGCAGCGTAACGTCCGGCAATGGGAAAACGGGCTTGATCTTGGCGACCATTCCCCGGTCAGTTCCCGCTTCGACCTCGGGCAATCTAAAGATCATTTGCCCACCTTTATGAACGTTCGCCCTTTTGATCGGCACCGCACCGGGTGATTGTAGCGTCCGTTCCCGTGTGATGCGGATCACCTCATCAAAAAAGTCTCCCGAAGCCATGCTTGACTTGGTGTTTTTTTCCAAAAATTCGCAGATCGTTTGATTGAAAGGCGTGCCTTTTCCTTTTTCACCATCTGTCACTTTTTCAATTCCACCGGAAACGAGGATCCACCCAGAATTCAGGCTATCGAGATATTCATGCGAAAGATCAGGGTTGCCCGCCCGGTCTTTCTCCAACAAGGTGCCTGAAAAACAGGAATCAGATATGAGTATAATATGTTTAGCGGTAATTCCCTCGATGCAGTCGAGTACATAGCTGTTTGCGATCCGTTGATGAGTCTTCTGCCCCTCATCTACCGGCACCCAATAGCCAATGTCACTGGTTGGATTTTTGCCCCCGTGGCCTGCAAAATAGATAATGAGATTGTCTTCCTTTCCTATAATGTAAGCCAAACGGTCTAGGGCATTCATGATATTTTCTTGTGTAGCCTGTTCATTCAGCAGCGGAGGCATTACTTCCACAAAACCATAACGACTGACCAAAAGCTCCGAAAAACGCTTAGCATCTGCACTTGGATTCTCTAGCGGTCCGAAATGAGGACCAGGGTAATTGTCAATACCGATGGCTAAGATGAAACTGTCCCTGTTCATATGATAAGGCTTTACACAAATGTAAGTATCTCGATCCTAACTCTATCATCTGAACAACAGTTCATCAGTTTAAATGGGGTGATTATATTGCCAGATAGAATACCAATCTCATCCCGCTTTTTTTTGTTTTTGTAATTGCTATTTCGTCTTACTATGCTTTAATTATCCCCTTATGTAGACGAGATTACCTTAACACTACTTAACTAATCGTGATTTAACAAATTATTAGAAGCAGGAAATTTTCGACTCTTTAAGATCGGTCCGGTTACCACAATGGCTAAACTGGACCGATCGTTTTGTCCTTACGCCAACGACGCCAATTTGGTCGGAAGCTGGATTGAGGCTGCGGCTGCAATGGCTTTAAATTCCTGTTTCTTAGATGCATTATTTTGGAAAACATTTTCCAGGCCCTGTGTCAAGTAATAAGAGAAATACTCCTTACTTAACTCTTCACTGATAAATTTGACGATTTCTTCAGTTAAAGGCAGAAACTCCACATACTGGACGTAACCGGTTGCCGTTGAATTTAACGTTTCCCAAAACTTCCAATAGCTTCGATCGGGCTCAACGAATAATCGTTTATATAATGCTTTGTCGAAGCTATGCTGATTCAAAACATCACGGTCTAATCCGTCTTTCGTATATTCCAATTTCTCAGAAAAAAAATTGTTCGCTTCTTCTATCTCAGCTTCTGGGATCAGATCATTTCTCAAAAGAGAAGCATAAATTTTAAGGGGATTATTTCGTTGTCTAACCTTCGTTTTCCAAAATGATCTTATTTCTTGTTCGCTGAAATCCAACATTTGAACAACCTCTGGGTGCTTATCAATGTAACTTAACAATTTAGGCTCGTCTCGCTTCAGGAACTCCAGCAAAGATTCTTTGATGGCCGTCACCGACGATCTCATTACTTCAAAAATAAAATCGTTCCGTAATTCATGAGTCCAATCATTTGCGCCCCCAACGACATTAAATGCTTCGGCCCAGAACGACATAAGCTCTGTCGGCTCGACAGAAGAATGGATCTTGGCAACGATTGGTGCTAAAGGCGTACCTGCGGCAGTTTGATTCGGATCATAAAAGGCATCTAATTTCAGCAAGAGGGATGCCATACCGCCTTCAAGAGTCATCTTAGACAAATTGCTCATTAGGAAAGACCAGAACGCCTCGATATGACCTGCTATAATGATGTTATCTTTATTATGTGCGCAATCGTTTCTCCTATCTTTCCAATAAATCACTTGTTGCCTTATTCCGTCAGTGATAGGAAAAAAAGGATCTTCAGTCCTGGTTCTGCTTGAACCTGCACCGGTGGTCACTTCCTTTTTCTGTAAGGCCGAAAATACTTCGGCTTCCCATTCATCTTCATTGCGCAGACGGTTTAATTTATCTGTCCATTTGTGTTGCGGCAACAATGTCGGTTTATTACCAGTTAATATTCGATGCTTTATGGTTACAAAAAAACCTAAATAGGACATCAATAAAGATGCTCTGTAAGCTCCGGATTTATAACAAATTACAGCATCTAACAGTAGGGGTTCAGCGGCATCAGGCAGTTTGTGCTCGTCTAGCCATTTTTCGATAAGTAGCTTCATGATCAGGTTTATTCGCGAAGTTATAAAGGTGTCGCGATAAAATCTAATTATATTACGACAACTTAGTTTAAGCCAACTTTATGAGAGGGCAATACGCGGAGATGTGCGTAGTTTTCTTAATGCTGACAAATACTTAAAAACAGATTTCGGTCGTTTTACAATTTATCCTATAGCGAAAGACTGATGAAAGACTTTAACATAAAGCAGATCGATATCAATAGTGATGAAGTGTGGGAAGATGTGATCGAAGTTGCATTTTTGACAACAGATGACACCTACGTTTCACTAAGAGAATACCCTATGAGAACGAACTGTATGTAGAGTTCGGCGAACAAACTCAGTTCGTGTATGCTGCAAATGCTACCTACCAGATAGCGGTTAACGTTATTGAGGTCTTTCTTGTAAGTAGCAAAGCATCTGTTCCTCATCGAAACCTCTCATTTGACATTGCACCCACAATTCTACCAGAAAACCTGGAGTTCGCATTGGCTGAATTGTTTAAAGGAATACCTTCCCCAATAACTACGCCTTAGTAAGGCTGATCTTATAAAACGCGCTTTTGTTCTTTATCCACGTCGATAACTTCGATCAAATCGAAAAGATCACTACTCACTTTCATCGGGGCCTGGTTGATCTCTGCGCCGCTGAACCTGATCACGCGTTAGCCATGCATTTGCAATTGGCGGTCACGTATCCTATCATTTGTGAAATTCTCTTTGCTGTTGTGGTAAGCATAACCATCACATTCGATCACTACTTTAACACTTTCATCTCCGGGCACCCATAAAAGCAGGTCACATCGAATGGATCGCCCGTTAACTTTGACATCGGGTAGTCCAGCTTGGGGTATCAAGTGATACGAGTTCCATTCGAAATGCGGAACGATACTCCGATGGATCTGGATCTCCTGAACATTATCCTGGGTAAAGTCCCCCTTCTGCAACTTGTGTTGCACGGCGGCATCAAAACGGACAAGTTCTGTATCACCCGTGGCAGCCTCGTAATTTTCGATCATCTGCAAGATGCCCAAATGTGTCTGCCGGTAATCCTTCATATAAGCCTCTGCGTCACGCGCGGGCGGGGAGATATGCAAACAAGGCATTTCACTTTTAATAAACAACAATTGTAGTGAAGCCAGAAAGATGCGCTCAATAGGCGACTCGCTGTACTGGTAAATATGGTCGGCATTACGGTGAGCAATTGCAGGCAAGAACTTTTGGTAAAAAGCGAGATAGCTCAATTCCCCATCAGGATGGTCCGATGCTTTCCTGACTTCGTTAACCGAGTTCTTTATAAAATGATCCAATAACGGCATAAAGCGATCTTTGGATTCAAGGTAAGGTGTTATATCATGGCTCATGTTTAGGAACTAAGATACGGATCAACCATCAAAAGTTATTTTGATGGTGTAAAGCTGGTTTGTACCAAGCCGAGATTGTCGGCTTGCTCTTTAAGATCAACCGGTTCATAAAATTGCTGCAAATACATTTGCTCTAATTCTTGCAGGGTGTATTTTCCCGCTTTCCAGTTATTCACATCAGAAACCCGTTTCCAAAGAGAAGTCAGGTCCCAATGATGTTCGTTCGTAAAAATCAATTCCGGTTTCCAATCCTGATCATAAATTTCCCGATATAAATGATATTGCATCTGATTACCGAGCATCTTGAAATAGTCGACATTCGTCTTTTTCGCATGTTTCTCTACATCGAGATACGAGAACAGTTCATTGAAAAATGTAGCGGAATAAACCTGAATATCCTCGTCCGGCGACTCGACCTTATAGATCCGTGGTCGAATACTAAGATCTTTTGAAGTATAGTCGATCACATCCGTAACCAGGCATTGTTGATTAAGCACACTAATAACGTTAACCGTTTCGTAGAGAAATTTAATTTTCTTTTCCGGTTTGTTATAGTAATTATGCAAAGCATCAGCCATTGCTTCCTGACTTTGATAACCTTTATCAAAAGCAAATATGGCCTTAAGAAAAGGCGCAGGTAAATTACGGTGACGGGCAACATCCCAGAGCAAATCCAGCGCATCCGACAATTCACTTGTCGACAAGGTTGACTTCACTTCGATGACCGCCCTCACAGACTTCCCTGGCACAACAACCAAATCACCATCCTGGAAGAATGGTGAAAAATTATGCGCATCGTAAATGATAATATCACACTGTCGGGGGCAACCTTCAATAAAACCAGTTGCCACCGCATACTTTTTAGGAACGTACTTTTGCAAGACATTGCGTAGCAGAAGTTCCCTGTAATTTCCTTTGGAAACACTATGCTCAATCAGTAGCTCCACGCGCTCGCTACGAGAGATCAATTCATCGGCAATACCTTCCAGGAATCGTTTTTTATGTTCTATGTCCAATATCACCGACTTCAGTTTGATAACGTCACCGCCTTTTTGTGTCTCAAAGTAAAGAAAACCCTTAGCGATTTGCAGTTTAAGAAATGCGGAGGCCTCTTCGGGTGTTACCTGGAGCTTTTGCACCAGGTGATCTATGGCCTCAGAAACTTTGATCTTATGATACGCCGATTTATAAATTTTAGTGATTAGACCACCGAAATTCTGATGAAAAGCATTTGCTAACTTTCTGATTCTCGCTGCCAGATGTATTTGACCGATGTCGGGGAAAATATCACCGGAGAATTGGTCCATAGGCGTGTAGATAGGCTCATTAGGAAAGTCGGATTTGATCACGAAAAATCCTTGCTGCCCTTTGCGCTTGCCGAGGATCAATAAGCTGGCCTGCGAAAAATCGCTATTCATGTCAATGAACCGATCCCCCTCTTTCAAACTGCTAAGTAGAATTTTATCCATTACGCTAAGATAAAGTTTGCCTGTCTTAAAGTTGAAACTGTGCGTTAAAGAAGTTAGAAGACATCACCTCAACAATCGAGACTTATAATCATACCCCGATAAACGGGTGCATAGAGCAATGATTAGTCGAGTTCGTAATAATTTCGCCTTACCTTTTCTAATTTTAAAAAGATCTCACAAACGAAATATAATTTTATTTACGATTCACAGTATTAGCGTAGCTTTAAGTTTTAGCATCATCTCATTAAGAGTTTTTACTTTCTGGCTATGTCGCCGTCGGACAAAGATTATAATACTCCCCGAAAGCTGGACAACTGCTTAAATTCTTAAATTTAACAGTCGAACATGAAAAAAGAGAGACGTAAATTCAGCGCGAGCTTCAAGGCGGAGGTGGCCCTGGAAGCGATAAAGGAGCGGAGCACGCTTCAGGAACTAGCAGCAAAGTACCAGTTACATCCCACGCAGATTACCACCTGGAAGCGGGAGTTTTTAGAAAATGCTTCAGCGGCCTTCGGAGCAGAGAAGCCTAGCGAAAAGGACGAAGGCAAAGAAAAGGAGCTATATTCCAAGATCGGGGAATTACAGGTACAGGTGGATTTCTTAAAAAAAGTCTTGGGGAAATGAGCTTGTCGGAAAAGCGCGGGCTTGTTTCCCCGAAATATGTTCGCCAGAGTGTTACTGCTCAATGTGAGTTGCTTGGTTTGCCACGGAGCTGCTATTATTTTAAACCCCGGGGAGAGTCACTTCAAAACCAACAGGTCATGAAACTCATTGATCGCAAGTTCCTGGATTGTCCGTTCTATGGAGTGGAGCGGATGACCGCCTGGCTGAATCGGGATATGGGGCATTGGCTGAACACCAAACGGGTGCGTCGCCTGTACCGGGTAATGAACCTGCGAGCTATCTATCCCAAGCGAAACCTGAGCAAAGCGACCGCGGCACATTATAAGTATCCATACTTGCTCAAAGGGCTGCAAATCGACCGTCCGGGACAGGTCTGGCAGGCCGATATCACCTACATTCCTATGTTCAGGTGGATATTCCGCTGCAAACTACACCACCATTCCGCCGGATAGTGCACCACTAATTCCGCCTCAAAGTGCACCAGTAACTTAAGGGAATCAAGTGTTAGTTGTTGTTTGAGAAGTTTTGAAGATGAGTTTTGGCTCCTGACATTCCGACACAAACTGCACCACTTATTCCGCTGCAAAGTACACCAATGACGGGAGTTTAACAGCCATTTTATAGGTTTAGGCATTCGACTAAACGCTACATATGGCAAATAAGCTTCTAGGCATGCATAAGATTAGACAGATATTACTTTTTTTAGATCGGGGTGCATCCCAGCGCACCATCGAAAGAGAAGTTAAGATTAACAGGCGCACCGTATCGTCCTATTTAGAGAAGTTTCGCCAGAGCGGGTTCAGCTTCAAGGATCTTTTAACCTTCAGTGATCAGGATCTGGAGCAATATCTGGGTTTAACAAAAGCCGTTGTACCGGAAGATAGTGACCCCCGCAAGGTCCACTTTGATAGTTTAACTGAATACTTCAGAAGTGAGTTGAAACGAACCGGGGTTACCCGCTTGCTGCTCTGGCAGGAATATATCCGGGAGTATCCTGCTGGCTTTCAATACTCGCGGTTCTGCGAGCTTCTCCAACAGCACTTCAAGACCAGCAACGCTGTTATGCACTTTGATCACCAGCCTGGTGAAATGATGCAGGTAGACTTTGCCGGAGATGAGCTGCATTATATTGAGGCCTCAACAGGAGAACTTGTCAAGTGTCCTGTATTTGTTGCTGTTCTTCCCTTTAGCGGATACGCCTATGTGGAGGCATTAAGTAATGCTAAGCTACCGCAGGTTGTCTCCGCCCTGAACCATGCCCTGGAATATATGGGAGGAGTTCCCCGGGCTGCCAAGTCAGACAATATGAGACAATGGGTATCAAAAAGCAACCGGTACGAACCCGTATTTACGGAGATGCTGGAGCAATGGGCCAATCATAACTTTATCGCCTTACTTGCTGCAAGACCGTACAAGCCAAAGGATAAGCCTACAGTGGAGAACACCGTTAAGATGGTGTATCAGCGCATATATGCCCGTTTGCGCAATCAGACCTTCCTTAGCTTGTCCTCGCTTAATCAAGCCATCAGGGAAAAACTGGCTGATCATCACCACTTGAACTTTCAGCGCAAAACGTTCTCTCGTCAGGAGCTATTTGAACAGGAAAAGAGCACCTTACAAGCCTTGCCCGCTTCACCTTACTTCATCCGGCATTATACAAAAGCAAAAGTCCAGAAGAACTACCACGTGGTGTTGGGCGAAGACTGGCACTTCTACAGCGTTCCTTATCGCTACATCGGTAAAGATGTGCGCATACGTTATTGCCAGGATACCGTGGAGATCTATGATCAAACTACCCGGATCGCTGTTCATAACCGAAGTCATAAGAAGCATGGTTATACCACAATAGAAGAACACATGCCAGCCGCACACCGCCAGGTGAAAGTGCAGGGAGGCTGGGATCCGGACTATTATCTGAAGAAAGCAGCAGAATACGGGCCATCAGCCATAGTCTACTTCAAAAAGGTTATGGAGAGCAAGTTGATTATCGATCAGGCCTATTTGGCGTGTCAGGGTTTATTGCGGCTTGCTGCAACTTATGGAAACCAGCGTATAGAAGCGGCCTGTACCAGAGCTTTACGAGGACATAAGTTTACCTATGCGGCTATCCGGAACATTCTGGAAAACAATATGGACCTTCTGGAAAACACCTCTGCAGGTACAGAATACCGTATTCCTGTCCATGACAATCTCCGTGGGCCAGAAGCCTATCGTGAAAACAAATAAAGCACACTTATCATACAAAATAATGAATACACAAAACACAGTAGAACAGCTAAAAACGCTCAAACTAAATGGAATGGCTAAACGCTATGAAGCAGTATTGGCCTTGCCTGTTCATGAACTGCAGGATGCTCATGCCCTGCTGGCCATGATTACTCAGGCTGAAATGGAATACCGGGAGCACTGGCGTACCCAGAAGTACCTCAAAGCAAGTAAACTTCGCTATCATGCATTACCTGAGGATATTCTCTGCACTGCCGAAAGGGGAATTACCCGGGAACAGGTCATCAGGCTTTCCGATGGGATGTTTATCGAAAAAGGAGAGAACGTGCTTATCACCGGGGCTACCGGATGTGGTAAAAGCTTCCTGGCCTGCGCCCTGGGTCGTAGTGCTTGTCTGCTGGGATACAAAACGCTGTACTTTAGTATGAACAAGTTCCTGGACTCCCTGGCTCAGGCCAGGTTAGATGGGACTTATCTGAAATGGATCAAGGGAATTGCCTCCAATCGCCTGCTGATCTTGGATGACTTTGGATTGAAAGGCTTAAATAATGATGCCAGAATTGCCCTGCTCGACATACTGGAGGACCGATATGGAAGCGGAGCTACGATCATTACCTCCCAATTGCCAGTCGACAGCTGGTATAACTTTATTGATGAACCAACTTTAGCAGATGCAATTATGGACAGACTGGCAGCTTCTGCTCACCGCATCGCTCTTTCAGGTAAATCCTTAAGAAAAAGAAAAAATCATTAGGTTTGAATCACTGAATCTCCCGCTAAGGGTATGCTTTGACTGACGCCTTTTTTGTCGCAGAAAAAGTGGTGTACTTTGCAGCGGAATGGTGGTGTACTATCGTCGGAATATCTATTCAGGGGCTTTATGTATCTATTTGCCATTATCGACGTGCACAGCCGAAAGATCATAGGATGGAGCCTTTCCAATACCATGACAGTCGAATGGAGCAGGGACACCCTGCTGGAAGCGATAGCCGAACACGGTACTCCGGAAATCTTCAATACTGATCAAGGATCGCAGTTCACCAGCCCCACATTCATTCAGGCACTCCTGGATAATGGTATCCGGATATCCATGGATGGTAAAGGACGGGCGCTGGATAATGTGTTCATTGAACGCTTCTGGCGCTCACTCAAACAAGAATATTTACCTGAACCCGCCCAATGGTGGTATGGAATTATTCGCAGGAGTAAAAAAGTATGTAACGTTCTACAACACCCAACGAAGACACAAGAGCCACAATCATCTTACACCAGACGAAATCTTTTATCAAAATAATAAACAAGTATCTTAAATAAACTTAATTTTATACCAGAGTTGTCCAAGGAACAGGGAGTACTTCAATTGGTCTTGTTGTTGATGACAGCAGTATATCATTTACTCATTATCAAAAAGCAGAAATATCGTTCGATTAGTGGAATGAGTTCCGGATAATTAAAGAGCGTTTATTGATCGATCAGTAAGAGGGAATAACCTCCTAAGCCGGTTCTCGCACTTAATCAGAAATCGGCGGACTATTCATAATAAATGCTAGTGGCAAGAGAAGCTATTTCTAACCACCTTCTTAATACAGAGAGGTCTTAAGAAGGTTAGCTAGTCCTACTTACGTTTCTTAAACGGCGCATCAATTAAAAAGATACCTTCGAATAGTGTTATTTATCAGAATCAAATGAGCGTCTGATCTTATATCCTATTAATACAAACGGAATAATACCAACAATTAGTAACGGCCAAAACCAGGTAGGATACATTGCATTTGCCCAAAGCCATCCGATAATAACCATTATAAGTACCCCGACAATGAGACTTTCTTTAAGATTGCCACTTATGCTTGTTGTGAGCACTCCACCGAGTATGCAACTTATATAGATGCATGCCAATTTTACGAAAACTTGTATTATCTGTGGATTACTTAGAGAGGGTTGACTGAACATCACATTAGCTTGGGGGAAAAGTTTTCCCTGCAAAACGGCAAAAATTGAACTGAGGAGGCCGATGGTCCCGACCCCTAATACAATAGATATAATCTTCCTAAATTTCATCTCTATTAAATTAACGGTAAATTTCATTTGATCTTCCGTAAGGATAAGCTGCTCAGTCATCATCTTACTCACCTCGGTATCAGAGGCCGCACTGCATAATTTGGTGAACCGAATCAGGTCAGCTTCGTTTCTTGGTATAAAAGAGTTCGCATTAACCACATGTCCCTTAACCAGGCCTGGGGCATGTACCATCCCCATTTTATCAACAAACATGAGGCCTTCCTGTAAGAATTCGTCAATTAAATACTGTACCTCTGAATTGTAATTCTTAAATGTTTCCTTCAAAAGCTGTTTCGCATTCATATGTATGTTAGCTAATTCGTTCAGAAGGCGTAGACTCTTTAACAAGATTACTGCTAAGGCCAATCTCATCCATTATTTTCACGCCAAAACTCTTAAGCGAAACCAAAAAACCTGCATTATTAAATTCACTTGCTTTGTCTATCACTTTTATTTCGTGACCTTGATCCCCTAAAAGCTTTGCAGCAGTCATTCCGGCAATACCGCCACCGGAAATAATAATTCTACTTCTCATATTGGTGATGTTCTTTAATGCTGTAAAATTATACCCATTTTTGTGTATAAAATAATCCATTATCTAGTAATAATAGTCCAAAAAACATGACTCAGGAAATTAATAAACGGACGATGGTTCAATTGGCTGCGAAAATGGGAGTACCCATTACGGAGAAACAGAAGGAGCTAGCGTTACTTAAATTCCATAACATTAAAATAGTCGACTTACTGCCGCAGATGATGGTTATGATCCGTTCCTTGTTATCTGAAAAAGACTTTTCTTACCAGCGAAGACCCATCACTATAATAAAAAGCGGGTTGCTCATTTCTTTCCAGAACGTCTTTAACGACAAAAACGAAGATCCTGGAGTGATGGGACCGGCAAGCAACTTGTACCGGGAACGCGCCCATGTTCGTATAGTTCCCTTACACCTGGATAGCGAGGTTAAATTTTCGAAACAAACCCATATCAAGCAGATTACAATTCTCGTGGAGGCAGATTATTTAAAACAGTTCCTTGGAACTGAAAAAACAAAATTCACCTATCTTTTTCATTTGGAAAAGACATTCTGGATCGACGAATTTATGTCTCCGGAAATTGCGGCACTGGTTGACGAAGTTGTGAATTCTTCCGCTGACGTTTCTTTGCCGGAGTTTTATTTTCGGCTGAAGTCATTAGAGTTGCTTTATCTTCTATTCAAAAACCTTTCACAAAGAGAGGCGATATCACATCAACATATGACGATCAGGGATATTGAGACCATTTACAGGGTGAGAAACGCAATTGCAGCATCTTTAGACAAACCATTGCCTGTAAAAGAGTTAGTTCAACTATCAGGAATAAATGAATTAAAATTAAGAAAGCTTTTCACCCAGGTATTTGGTAAAGGACTATATCCCTATTTTCAACATATTCGAATGCAGGAAGCAGCAAGACTATTGAAAGAAGAGCGACTTTCAGTTTCCGAGACCGGTTATCGTCTTGGGTTCACCAACCTTAGCCATTTTGGAAGGTTGTTTGAAGAGCATATGGGTACCAAACCTAAAAAATGGAGCAGCAAAACTTAACACTCCTTACCACAAGTTTTGACTTCGTAGATTTACTTACTAAACTTCCAGTAATTTTATAAACGCATGAACCAATATGGTAGAGGTTTAGGCTTAATACCCGGCGATGTTCTGAATGCTATAAGTTTTACAGTTAAAATAGCTTGTTTTCCAAAAAACGGAAGTATTTAATAAATAGGCTAATGTACGCCCACTTAATCCACCCCTAAGCCACACTGATAAACATACCTCGTCGTAATTTTCATCGTTAGCTCCGGATTCACCCTGCCGGCTGCAATTTTAATCTGCTGAAAAAAACGAACCTTGGGGCTGCAAGGTGTTCCGCCAAAGGCGCCACATTTAACTGCTTCTATGCTAATTTCCAAAGAAGGAAGATGACCTGATCTTTTATTGGTGGAATAATGTAGAATACAAGATTTGGCGCAAAAACTAAGATTTCTTTTTTTGCCATACACAACAAGCTATGGCCCCGGTACTACGGATTGATTTTGACCTTCATCAATGTTTCTTAAATATTTTTGCTGCAACTTTGACTTTTAGTAATGTTATAGATACAATTACAATGGCACTTGCAGACTTAATCCAAAAAATAACGGTGCTCAATGAGGAGCAATTAGCCACTGTCATTTCATGCTTTAAGTCGGTTGTAGTAAAAAGAAAAGAGCAGTTGCTTGAGCATGGCGCGATAGCAAACCGACTTTTCTTTATTAATAAAGGTTGTCTTCGACTGTATTATTGTAATAACGACCAAAATATCATCACGCGGTTCATGGCATTTGAAAACACCTTCCTAACCTCTATTGTAAGCTTTATTTCCAGAGAGCCTTCAGCAGAATATATTCAGGCAGTGGAAACGTCAGAACTCTTAGTTATTACCTATGAGGACTTCTCCTACTTAAGAAGGACTATACCTGAATGGGATAAAATGTATATTCATATTCTGGAATATGGATTAACTGTGATTACCTCCAAATTAAGCAATTTGCTCACGCAAAGTGCGGCAGATCGCTATCGCAATCTGCTTAAAAACAATCCGGAGCTTATTCAAAGGCTATCCAACTCAAATCTTGCCGCTTACATGAATATATCGCCTGAGACACTCAGCAGGCTAAAGTCGCAGATATAGTTATTCATTGATATAAATCAGAATTGCTTAGTATAACATGTACCGGGAGAAATTTTCAGGTATAAACAATTTAATATGAGAAGTGACGAAGTAAAAAAAGGGCATCAAAGAACACCACACAGATCATTGTTCAGAGCTACAGGATTAAAAGACGAGGATTTTGCAAAACCGTTTATCGGTGTGGCAAACTCGTTTATAGAGATCATCCCAGGGCATTTTTTTCTAAATAAAGTTGCTGAGATCATCAAAGATGAAATCAGGGCAAATGGGTGTGTTCCATTCGAGTTTAATACCATTGGTGTTGATGATGGTATTGCCATGGGGCATGACGGAATGCTGTATTCGCTTCCAAGCAGAGAACTGATTGCAAGTTCAATAGAAACTGTAATGAATGCGCACAAACTTGACGCAATGATAGCGATACCAAACTGCGATAAGATAGTTCCCGGGATGATTATGGGTGCGCTTAGAATAAATGTACCCACAATCTTTGTGAGTGGTGGCCCAATGACCAAAGGATATAAAAAGGATGGAACACCAATTGATCTTTCGTCTGCATTTGAAGCTGTAGGGAAACACGAAGCAGGAAAGATTAGTGATGAAGAACTTCTGGATATAGAATGTAATGCCTGCCCTGGCGGAGGAAGCTGTTCAGGCATGTTTACGGCGAATTCCATGAATACTTTGATGGAAGCTATGGGTATTGCGCTACCTGGAAATGGAACAATATTGGCCCAAACGAGCGAGCGTGAAGCACTTTACAGAAGTGCCGCGAAACGCATTTGTGACATAGCTAAAAATGAGGTTGCTGGTGAAAAGTTCAAGCTAAAAAACATCCTGAACGAAAATGCTATCAGGAATGCTTTCGCTGTCGATATGGCAATGGGTGGAAGCTCAAATACGGTTTTACATATGCTGGCTATTGCTAATGAAGCAGATGTTAATTTTCAACTCAAAGACATCAACGGAATCTCGGAAAAAGTTGCTCATATCGCAAAGATATCTCCCAGCTTATCAACTATCCACATGGAAGATATTAATAAGGCTGGAGGCGTAAATGCAGTGATGAAAGAAATGTCAAAAAGAGGTGATGCAGTTTTATTGGATAATTTGACGATTGGCGGGGAAATGTTATTAGAGAAGATTGCGGATGCAGAGATCAAAGACCAAAATATCATCCGTACTATAGACAACCCTTACAGCCCGGTAGGTGGATTAGCCATTCTTTATGGCAATCTGGCTGAAGAAGGTGCTGTAATAAAAACAGCTGGGTTGACGGGGGCAAGAATATTTACCGGCAGAGCCGTGTGCTATAATGGTCAGGATGAAGCTGTTGCTGGAATCCTTATGAACGAAGTAAAGATGGGAGATGTAGTGGTAATTAGGTATGAAGGCCCGAAAGGCGGACCAGGCATGCAGGAAATGTTAACCCCTACAAGTTTGATCATGGGGATGGGCTTAGGAAGCTCCGTGGCGCTGATTACAGACGGAAGATTTAGTGGAGCAACAAGAGGTGCATCGATTGGTCATGTATCACCAGAGGCAGCCGAAGGCGGAATGATTGGCTTACTTAAGAACGGTGACGAAATACATATAGATGTAGATAAATACATATTATCTGTTAATTTGGATGATGAAGAAATAGCTAAACGGAGAGCAGCGTTTGTGCCAATTAAAAAAACTTTGCAATCAAGGTGGCTCGGTCAGTATAGGGCATTGGTTACGAATGCAAGCAAAGGTGCTGTCTTGCGGACAGATTTATAATGTAAGTGTCCGGCGAAATCATTATCATCATCTCAGCTTTTTGCGTTTTTACCAGCACCGCGGACTTTGCCCCATCCTTCGTTTTAGGTTACGTGAAATGAGGTTACCTTTGTACCAGCCCCCTAAAAGCCTGAACTAAATTTTCTCGTACAACGGCAGATCAGAAGAGGCTTTACCTGCCCCCCTGAGGAAGTACCACATCGAAGGTTGCACCTTCCCCGGGTCTGGACTTTACACTTATTTTTCCGTTTAAAGATTCTACCAGATGTGATACCAGGCTTAAGCCAAATCCGTACCCCTTTTCGCCCATGGTTCCTGAAGTGCTTTCGTTCTTGCCGGCGATGACTTTTTCAATTGCCGCAGCGTCAATACCTACACCCGTATCCGTCACGAGGATTTTTAGCAGTTTTTCCTCCCCACTAATTTCCAGCGATAGGGATACCTGAACCTTACCTCCAGCAGGCGTAAACTTGATGGCATTCGAAATCAGGTTTCCGGTGATCTGAAGCAACTTATTCTTAGCAAACGGAATTCCGGCATTTACTGAATCCAGAAGAACCTCTAAGGTGACGTTTTTATGTCGAGCCTGTGGCAAATAGAGCTTTTCGAGCTTATCTTTAAACAATGCCAGGTTGAACTCATGCTCGCTAAGCTGATGTTTATTATCTCCAGAAAGTATCTCATCCGCAAGATCGAGCAGGGACCTGCCAGCTTTATTTATCATTCCAATAAACTCCATCAATTCCTGAGGATCGTTTGTAAACCCTTGCTCTGCCATCAGTTCGGATAATCCAATGATGCCAGCCAGAGGCCCTCTGATGTCATGGGCCACCTTTTTTTTGGCCTCATTTGCTTCCTTAAGCTTGGACTTTATCAACTCGATTGTATGATACGACTTAAGGCGTTTAACCACGCTTTCCGCGATAATCGCTAAAAGCTCAACCTTTTCCGGCGTCAAGGTTCTGACCTGTGTGTCCAGAACACATAAAGCACCGATATTAACACCTCCGGAGATTTGCAGAGGCAGACCATAATAATAGCGTAGACCAGCAGGTCCCTGTACGTAATACTTTGAACTGAATCGCTCATCCAGCGTGAAGTCTGGTACTTCAAATGGCTGATCAGACATAATGGTGTACTGGCAAACCGATTCCTCACGAGGCATCTGCTCAATATCAATCCCGTGACTGGAAATTGACCATTGCGTAAAAGAATCGATAATATTTACCAGGGATATTTCGGTGCCGGCAACTTTCGCTGCTAGAAGCGTGAGGTCTTTATAATGGTCTTCACGATCACTATAGTCCAGGTCAAAGTGTGACAGACTTATTAATCGTTGTAATTCGTTCTCAGGAATAGGACTATTTGTGTTCTGCATGGTAGCTACGTTTTGCTGATGTGTTTATCCCAAACTTGCTGTTAGCAAGAGGGGCGCCTTCTTATATAACTGCTTGCGACACTATTTAGTGTAAATTGTAATGCATTTCCACTATGTTTGAACGAAATAGACAACCTGTGTCATTTTCAACAAAAGGGTTTTCATCATATCTCCTCGTGGTCATTCTCGTGATGAGAAACGATCTTATGGAACGATCTTTCTATAGATCAGGCAGCCAATCTTAGACGGATGATCCTGCACCAGATCATTTTTAGATTGTTTAGCAAGCATGAGGATGATCATTAAGTCTCCCCCAGCGGCCATAGTAAAGAACAAGCCGATTGCTAATAGGACTATACTTCCGGTCAATAACGCAACTAACGTCGGGACAATCCCGAGAACAATCCCCGGAGCGGCTGCACCGATCTGGTAATTCTTAACACTCAAAGGCTCTTTGCAATGACAGTATGGCGTCAGGGACTTCCACAGGACACCAAACCGAATAGACTTGAAACCTGATCTGGCATATAATGACCATGTGATTCCGTGTATAAGTTCATGAATAATCACTCCTACAAGCATTATCGCAATAATCCATATAAAACCAGTGCCGTCTCCCGGAAACGCAGACTTGTAATTTGCTGTGCTCAGCTTATCCGGCCATAGCAGATAGAAAGCAGATATAAATACGATGGCAAATGGGATAAAGTAGCCTATGGACTTGATCTGCGCTTGTCCCGCACTTATAGTGAGCTCTTCCGTAGTATAACCTGGTACGTCCAATTTTTCCATAACCTAAAATAATTATTCGCGGGCACACTTTTTATAAATATTCATTTTGTACGCCTGAGCGGGAGCCTGGCTGAGAAGAATGTCTTCTTTGATAAAAAAGAAATTACCTTTGATTAATCTGGAAAACCCGAATGTACTAAGACCCGGTATACAAAGTGAAAATTCCCCCAATGATCAACTTCGACATTACATATCTCAAGCTGGGAAACAAAAAGCAGCAAAAGGTTTACCGGATTTTAGTCAGCCATAGGATAATGGAACAGCTATCGGCTTATACTCCAATTTTCGTTGGTACCATTCCAATCAGGATCGACATAGAAACCAGCGACATAGATATACACAAGCAGAGATCATTACTACAGCAACAACCTCAACCACTCTTAATAACCAAATAATATGACCAAAACACCCGACAAAAAACCTGCTAAAGTCTGCTATGAACATATCGGCGGACGTCTTGGGATGCTGCTAATGGAGCAATTCATACTGAAAGGCTGGATTTCAAAAGCCGATCCGGGCGACAAGCATTACTATATAACGGAGAAGGGATCGCTTGAATTTACGAAATTGGGCATTGATCTATCTCAGATTAAATCCTAAAGAGATACCGTAGCTCCAGGTCAATCATGGGTTTAGATGCTGCCTGAAGAAATCATACAGTTTACTTAGATCAGCTTTCGTCTTCGGAACGGAATGGCCCTGGCTGTAATCCACCAGCATACTCGTCTGAACTCCAAGCGAATCGAGTCTAGCTTTAAAATGCAATATCTGTTCCTGATAGTACGCTTCATCTGTGGTATTGTAGAAAAACAGGACGGGTGATGTTGCCGGAGACTCGGCGAGATACGCAGCACCCATCGTCTCCCAAAGGGAGTAGTTATCCTGAAGAGGCCCCCAGGCCCATGGACATCTTAATTCGAGGTTGGCATATCCATCTCCCCTCGTTTTATAGATCTGCGTATAATCGAAAACACCGGGACCAAGAGCCGCTGCCTGAACATCGTCATCAACTCCGATGTGAAACCCTGCATGCTCAAAATCTGCCACTCTCCTGTCACCAACAGCTAAAGATCCTGCCGTGGACCCGCGTGAGAAGCCGTATATACCCACCGATCCTGACAAACCCAGGTCCGCTCCTTTTGCGCGCAGTGTACGAACTGCCGACTTCACTTTTCTGGCGGCGTCAGGGTTCGTCTGATATGATTTGTACGTATCGTTCCGCCCCTTAGCAGGCTTTCCTTTACCCCAGGGACAGTATTTTGGATGATCGGCGATCGCCCATGCAAAGCCCTTAGCTGGCGCTCCTTCGAGGAAAGAATCATCAAAAGCAGCTAATGTATAATCTAATCTCAACCTTTGATCTTTATTTGCATCAGTAAACACCTTGTTCTCCGCATCATAAGTCGCATAACTATTGCTGTATGAAAAGGACAAGATGACCGGAACTTTTACAGCAGGATTAGCCGGATAGATAATATCCATATGCAGCATGTCGCCCTCCTTGTACTCTGCAGGGGTATTGTACACCGTGGGGTCGTCTTCAAAGTAGGGGACGTTACGCAAAATCCGGTACCCCTCAAAGAGCACATACGACTGGTATCTCGAAGAATTCGTTTGTCCGCAAAACGAGCCTTCTGCTAAAGCATGGTTAATGGCAACAATGTCTGCATTGATCAATAATGCACTAGCCTTAGCATGATGCCTGTAGTCGAATTCAACCACGCGATAACCTTCTGCAAGTAACCAGGCTACGTCAACAGCGTTTTTGTTCCTCCCGATCTTTTTAACATTCAGGTTTTCAAGGTAAACTACCGTCGCCACATTACCACTGAAGTCCAGTATAGGTGACTTCGGTTCCCTTACGGTGTAGTTGATATGGCCTTCTGTTGCCTTGCTTGACCATTTACCGGCAGATGCGCTTGCCATCAACACGGAAAGGATCAGAAAAAGAACTAGAAAAGGCGCTTTGTACATGCTTAAATATCAGGAATCTGAGTCTTATTTTTTCTAAAACTTACAGGTTACGCTTCACCCCGATCTTTAAATCACTGGACTTTAGTCCCTTTGATTTAACTTTTAAGGAAAGAATTGAAACTCTCCATGTCGTTTGTTACGGCATCATCGAGGTGAGCATCTGCACCTCTCTTTTGTACCGGAAGCAACTTAAACTGAGAAATTTTTATTCTCCCTTTTCCTTTTTTTTGTTCAAGGATAATCCTCCAGCTAATCTTACCTTTGAATATAAACCAATCTTCGAAATAGTCTCTAACATCCTGTTTTTAACGTTCTTAAACTTTTTTTATGATACGTAAACTCCAAACACTCGGCTATTTTCTAACTTTATTTTTCCTGCTGGCTTGCAAAAAAAACGACGACAAACCTGTTCAGGATCCTACACAGTTCACGGCTACTGATTTTGTATCCGGACTCAAAGCGCCCGTCGGCATGAGCACCGATGATAAAGGACAGCTATGGGTAGCCGAGACCGGTACTGGCAACAACGACGCCCAGGTGTCATTGGTTACCGTGCAGGGCAACGTCCATCCGGTAGTAACCGGCTTGAACTCTGTTTTTGCCAATGGCTCGGTGGAAGGCATGGGGCATGTCCGGTTCAGAGATGGCAAACTCTATATTCTTAATGGAAATGCAGGCCGCTTATATACTATGGATGTAAGTTCTTTTAAGCCTGGCGATGCTCCTAAGGCAGCAAGCAGCTTAGAAAGCGAAGATATCGGTACATTTGTCCGCAGCCTGAACTTAACCGACCCGCTAAACTCCAACATCTATCAATTTGCGTTCGGCCCCAATGACCATATGTACATTGTAGACGCTGGCGCAAACGCTATTATCAAACGCGACAAGAGTTCGAAAGCACTGACCTTGTTTGCCCGGATTCCGAATGTTACACCTACGACTCAATCGGTGCCTACCGGTATCGTGTATGATGGCTCTAAATTCTTATTAAGCTCCTTAAGCGGAGCACCATTTATCAAAGGATCCGCCAAGATATTCCAGGTAGACTTAACGGGTAACGTTAGTGACTATAGGACCAGCTTTACCACTGCTACCGACATTCTGCTTACACCTAACAATAAGCCGCTCATAACTGAATTCGCCGAGTTTTCTTTAACTCAGTCTGGATTTTTACCAAACAGCGGGCGTATAGCCAACGAAGATGGCACAACTATTTTAGGTGGCTTAAACATGCCAACCGACTTAGAACGGAGTGGCGATGGAACCTACTACCTGCTAAGCTATGCCGAAGGTACAATTCAAAAGCTTAGTTCACGCTGATCTTTAATTTACTCGAGTTTAGCTGCGTTGATCTGACTTTTAAAGATACCTTTCCTTTTTCATACCCAGATCTGAGGATAACGATCGCCCTGCCGTTAAATAGTTTCGGTTGTAGAGAATTGAAACTCTCCATGTCGTTTGGTGCGGCGTTACCGGAAGCGACGATCTGACCTGCCTTTCCGGTTATGGAAATGTTCACTTTTCTACCGGACTCCATAATAACCTGACCATGCTGATCTACCAATTCAATCAGCACATGGGAAAGCGATTGTCCATCCGCCGACAGCTCTTTGCGATCGGCCGATAGTCTCAACATTCTTTTCTGTCCCGGTGTGACCAGCAAAATGGAATCACCTGCCACGCCATTGGTCTCTTCAACTGCTTTAAGCGTTCCTGGCTGATATGGAATCTTAAAGGTGGCTTTATAGATGCTGTCTGTTTTTTGCTCAGTCAGAAACTTACCATTAAGATAGAGCTTGATTTTTGGTGCTCTGGAGTATACATTTACGGAAACCTCTTTATTGATGTATTCCGGAAAATTCCATTCCAGGCTTTCCTCCGGCCAGCCCCAGAAGCTTACTTTCCGGATCTTTCCTGGCTTGACCGGCAATTCTACTGCCATCGTGATGTTTCGCTGTTTCCAAACGATATCCCGGTAGTAGGACTGAGGTTTTTTAATGCCCAGCAGATCGATGTCTCCGCACCAGGCATTGTACCAGGGCCAACCCTGAAAAAAGTGTACGTTTTCTGAGGGATCTACTTCAATGGAGCTGCCGAGGCCGGATTCTCCCAAATAGTCCATGGCCGTCCAGATAAAATCCCCGATTACGTAAGGTAACTTTTCTACTTTATCCCAGTTAGCTGCGGCTTCGGTTGCTACACTTTCCGTGCCCACCATTACGCGCTCAGGAAATCTGACGTGATCACGCTCATAATAAGACCACATGTAGTTGTAACCGGCTACATCGAGGGAACGGAATGCATCGTCGATCGGAACTCTGTTTTTGCGTTCTTTATCCCACTGATTATTTACCCCGGCAGTGATGGCCCTCGTTGTATCGTATTTCAGTACTTCTTTTCTGAGGTAGGCGGCGATTTCCACTCCTCTGTCCGTTAGCCTCTCGTATATTTCATTGCCGATACTCCACATAATGACCGATGGCTTATTGCGATCCCTTAGCACCAGCGACCGGATATCTTTTGCACTCCATTCTTTGAAATACTGATGGTAGTCATCCGGGTTTTTCTTCTTTTCCCATTGATCAAAAGCTTCATTAATAACGAGCATTCCCAGGCGGTCACAGGCTCGCATGAAACTTTCTGACATGGGATTATGTGATCGTATGGCTATAAATCCATTGGCTTTTAAAAGCTCGATCTTTCGTTCTTCTGCCCGGTCATATGCTGCTGCGCCGAGAAGGCCATTATCATGATGGATGCATCCCCCCTTCAGATTAAGCGTTTGTCCGTTGATTTCGAACCCCTTGTCAACAGAAAAAGCGATCGTACGAATTCCAAAAGGTATGTTGACGATGTCCTGAACGCCGTCTTTATTGGTCAATGTCAGCTTCAGGGTATAAAGGAACGGACTGGTCACATTCCACAGTTTAGGACTAGCTACCATGAAATTGAAAGCCATTGCTGCAGTGTCACGTGCCGACTCGGAAACAGGTCTGCGTTCTTCAGCAACAACTTTTCCTTCGGGACTCATCAGCACCGCATCAAGCATTAGATTCTTATCGTTCCGCCCCTGGATCACCGTTGTGCTGATGCTCAGCTTTGCCTTGTCTTCATGTATGGAGGCAGTCTGAACAGAGCTCAGCCAGTCATCTATATACGAGCGACCGGTCTTGATCAGATAAACGTGCCTGTAAATGCCCGATCCTGCATACCACCTGGAATTTTTTCCTTTGTTAACTACCTTTATGGCAATTACATTTTTTTCGCCGGGAGCATTACAATATGGCGTGATGTCAAAACGGAACGTGCTGTAACCATACATGTTCTCCCCTGCTTTTTTTCCGTTTATCCATATTTCTGATTGGTTGTATATACCCTCAAAATACAGTTCATGTCTTTTCCCGGCGTCAGCTGTATTGATCGTGAATGTCTTTCGATACCATCCTTCGCCTCCCAGTGTCTGACCGGTTGCAGCACCTCCGGGGCTTTCCTTGCTGAATGGACCAATCGTCTTTCCGGGAACCTGATCTTTGATCGGCTCGATGCTCCAATCATGAGGAAGATTCACTGAGCGCCAGTTCCGGTCATCAAACTCAAATGTTTTTGCCTGCTCTGCAACTCCCAGATAAAACTTCCACCCCCTGTCGAAAAGCTGCTTTCTGTCATCTGCATGCGTTAACGCAGGGATTGACAGCATCAGGATGAAAAGATATAGCTTGAAAATAGTAGATGTGTGAACGGTATGTGCTGGGAGAAGAGATTTGAACATGAAAATTACTGTATAACTGTACAAACAAAAGTACGATTTAGCTGGTAACATTCCAGTATCAGAACTGTTACCGGGCTAAATCCCCGGGAGTTTCCCCGGAGAAGCAGTAGCGGAAAAGCTCGGATCTTTACTGTTTTTGTCCGTTTGTAATCTGTTCTACCAAACTATTAAGATAAACCTCCAGGTAGGTGTACCCATCTTCGTTCGAGTCTTTTGCTGACTTATCCGGATAGCTCCGTTCCAGCCAACCATTCGGAATACCGTCCCGGTTACTATCAACAAGGGCTGTTCCGGGATCCAGCACCGGCCAGGCATTCCAATTCTTTTCATTCGGATCTGGATTAAGATCCTGCTGCGAATCGATAATGCCCTGGCGTGGATAGTCTAAGCTCTTCCAGGTCCCTCCCTGTCCGTTGTACGGACTTCTGCCTGTAAATTTTGCAGTCCCCGTCCTGGTTTCTTCGATAATTCGACGATCGACCGCATCCCTGCTTAAGGAACTTCCCCCATAAGCGAGCACCTTTTCGCAGGCGGTACCTGCATCGTGGGTATGTACGGATCCATGGAGGGGAATTGGATGGTCTGACTTTATAGCGGCTTCTGACTGTTCACCCTCAATCCGGACGCCTTCCCAGTTATTTTTCGAGATTCTGATATTATGGGGCAACACATTCCCGGAGATATAGTACCGCCCCCAGATTCCTTTTATTGAGGGGAACGGTCTGCTCTCTGTCTTTGCATTTAAAGCCAGGAGCCGGTCTTTTATACGTTGCCCGGTAGCCGGCCCGGCTTTGAAATAGTTGTTGACCATATTGACATGCATGGCTTCGCCGCCATAAGCTCCATTGCCATTCCAATTGTAGATCACATTATTTCGCATATCGGTTGTGTCATGTCCGGCATAGAGTGCACCAGGACCTAATCTCGGTGTGCGACTATCGTGATGCGCTAAAAGATTATGGTGAAAGGAGGCCTGGACCCCACCCCAGATAGCACCATATCCATGGGCACCTTTGGAATGCCCTGAGAGCCGAAGGCTTTCTGATATGATACACCACTGCATTGTAAAGTTTTTATTATCGTAAAAAGACGAACACTCATCCGTGCCCCAGCTTATCGAACAATGGTCTATGATCACATTCTTATTTTTGCGCCCGCCAAATGCATCTGCACCATCTGCCTCGGCTTTGGAGATCTCCCGGTCACCCATGCGAATACGCAGAAATCTCACGATCACATTATCGGCTTCTATGAATACGGGAAATCCGGCAATTGTGATTCCTCCTCCCGGCGCTGACTGGCCTGCAATTGTCAGGTCGCCCTTCCTAATGGTGAGCGGGCTTTTCAATCTTATGGTACCACCGGACTTGAAAAGGATGGTACGCGGCCCCTCCTGATTCAAACACCATCTCAGCGACCCTTCCTTCATATTCGCTTCGCCCTCATTATTATCGTCAAGGGTATTAACATAATATACTTTCCCTCCCCGCCCTCCTGTGGTGAACATACCCCCACCCTCAGCACCCGGAAAGGCAGCCACTTGCGCCGTTACTGTTCCAAACGAGCAGGTGAGCATTGCTATAAACAGGTACATTAGTTGTTTCATGCTTTAAATTGGATTTGATTTCTCATCACGCAATCGGTCTTAACTGCCAATATCTGAATATTTTTTTCTGATGTATAGGGGGTAAAACGAAATAGACATAAAGCGGAAAATTGAAAAATTAGTAAAAACGGCCTTTAGCATATCGCTAAGGGCTTTTTTTATGGATTTCGGTGTCCAGATTGGATAAAAACGAAATTTCCAGTCTTCCATATTGTACCATTTTTATACCGATTAAATATTAAACATGATTGATCTTACTCATATTGTACAGGTAAAGATTGATAGAGGTATTAAACAGCGTTTAAATATCGTTTAAGGGCGTTTTAAGTCAGAATGCGACTAGCTGGATGCATAATAGTGTTTCGTGCCAGCGTCTATCTTAAAGCCTTGTCCTAAGTTCGTTAAAAAGTTCATTATTTATCATTAAATGGACGTTTAGTTGGACATTTAGTTGGACATATTTGGTTGCTTTAAAACACTATTCAAATAACCATATTGACCAACGAAATAGCATTAAGAGACGAAAAACGATAGATAGACATACCCATAATACTAGCATTTGTCATGCTTGAATATTTACAACTGATTGATTTACAATAGATAAAGTGTTTTTAACCTGCCTATAGGTGCGTGTGAGCGCGATTAGGTCATGCTGTTCACCCTTATACTTGCCTTTATATAGGCCAAAGCACGGATGTCTTTGATGTGAACGTCTTTAGGAGCATGATGACTGTTCTGGCTCACTAACTTAACGTAGTCTGAACCTAAGTCAGATTTCTGAATATATTTTACCAGTGTGAACTCATCGTCATCTACGCTGACGGACAAAAGGTACATTTCACCCCAGAAAAGCCCATTCGCAATGTCATTTACTTGTTTATACATTACAATGTCTCCAGATTTTAATAGCGGATACATGCTATCACCGGCTACGTACACTGCACCGTCACATTTGGGCAAATTCGGAATACTTATGTAATCCAATACATCCTGTTGTTTGTCGAAAAGCTTAACAAGGCCTGCAGCAGCCTCTATGTTATATAACGGTACTCGCTGAAGGTTTTGCCGTCTGTCAGTCTTTAACACGAATTCCTCATTTGCTTCCGGTATATGAGTCGATCTTTTAGTGATCTGCCCTTCTCCAGTTAAAAGCCAGTTTCCATCTAAGTCTTCACACTTTGTGATTATTTTCTCATAGTCTATGGTATTTCGAGAATACCAATTAGCGAGCGTGTTAGGCTTAATTCCCAGATAACGAGCGAATTCCGCATCGCTTGAAAAATTGTAATGTGATTTTATTGTGTTTAAAATCAATGACTTATCAGACATTATTCCCAATTTGTGTATTTTCCCTTGCAGCATTCACAGTTTGTGTATATACTTGCATAAGTATTAACGAAAGTATCAATAAACATGGAGACGCCACAAAAAAAAATAAAGTATCCAGAGAATTTGCCTCTCAAGCAAAAGCAATTGGAGTCTGGTAAATCAGTCAGACATCTCGCTAAAAAGGTCGGGGTTAGTACCGTTGTAGTGAGTCAAATACTACATGGTCATTACAAGGGAACAAATATCATCCCTAAACTTCAGGACGAGCTTAATAAATAACCGACATGCAATCTGCTTACGACATATACAAGAATGAGATCGGTGTCCGAATGAGCTTTCTCATTTCGGATTTCGATAAAAGACAGAAAGATAGTCTTGCGATTATTGGATATGATGCCATTGCGAAACGGGCAAAGAGGAATCCTGGTCTACGCTTACGTGAAGGAAAGGGATTAGGGAACGAGGCGCTGTTAAGTTGGGTTAACCTACCATACGACTGGAAGAAACAATGCATTGAAAGATTTGGAGATCCGGATCTTGTTACCAAAACGAATGAGCTGGAGAAATTATACCAGATCGATCCAAAGGCTGCTGATGTCTACGCGACCTTTAAGAAGGGTGATGGAACAAAGTTAGATCCTAAGCTTATCAAAGCTTATACAGCAAACGCGTCTGTATTAAACGCTGTCATTGTAGCAGTCAGCAAAAGGAAGTCTTACAGGAAAGCTCTTGGTGGTGCTGCTAAAAGCTTCTGGGATATCATTGCAGATGAAGTTGAGGATCTAAGAGAGAAAACCGGACACACGCTTAAAACAGCCAGTCTAAGAAAGCTAGTTGCTTCCTATAAGAAAAATGGCTACGAATCATTGATAAGCGGAAAACTAGGAAACCAGACTGCTGCAAAGATCGTGACTGGTGATCATGTTGCTTTGATCGAGGAGCTACTTAAGAAACATACCAACTTAGACAACGAGCAAATTAGGAGCCTGTACAACATGGCTGCTTCTCGCATTGGCTGGAAGACTATCAGTGCAGGGACAGTGGCTAAGTATCGCAAAGAGCTTGACCTATACACCTACAGTGGCAGACGCGGGGAAACGAATCACCGCAACAACCGGGCGATGCAGGTTAAACGTAAAGCTCCAAATGTTCCAATGGTTTACTGGAGCATCGATGGTTGGGACGCTGAGCTTCTTTATCAAAAGACTGAGATCAACAGCAAAGGCAACTCTGTAACCTCATACCATAACCGCTTAACTGTAGTAGTTGTGTTAGATCCTTGTGGTAATTATCCTATAGGTCACGCAATTGGGACACATGAGACACCGGAGCTTATCAAAGAAGCATTACGGGATGCTGCAAATCACACCAGGGAGTTATTCGGAGCGAGATACAAAACACTCCAGCTTCAAAGTGACCATTACGGTAAAGGGGTGCTGGTTCCGACTTACGAGGCAATGACCAAGCATTATACACCGGCTCGTGTGAAGAATGCGAAGACTAAACGTGTAGAACGATACTTTTTAGACATAAACAAACAGTACTGCCAGCTTTATTACAAGAACTGGTCAGGTTTCGGAATAACGTCTAACAAAGAGAATCAGCCGAATCAGGACTATTTAAATAAGATCAGACACCAGTTCCCAGATGAAGCCGGTTGCCGTCAGCAAATTTCAACCATTATTGAAATGGAACGCTTCAAAAAGCGTGAGGAGTATGTGTCAAGGTGGTACCAAATGCCGGACGCTGATCATCTTCCATTGACTGACGAAGAGTACTTGAACCTTTTCGGTATCCATACAGGATTTACCAACAGACTGGAAGGATCAGGCTTAAACCCAACGATCCTCGGAGAAAAGAGATGCTATGACAGCTTCGATATCCGATTCAGGGAGATGAAAACGACCGACTGGCTTGTGAAGTATGATCCGTCTGACTTATCACGTGTTCTGATTGTCAATGCTGAAAGCAGAAACGGGAAGCTCGTAAAGGAAATTAATACTGTCAGCTTCATTCTAGAGGCGAAGTATGTACAACCGATGGCCTTGTACGATAGGAAAGACGGTGATGCCTTACAACTACAAAGGGTAGATCACTACAATAAGCAATTAGAAGAGGCCATAATATTCAGGGGAGTTGAGAACAGGCGAAAACTAGAGGATCTGTTTGTTTCCAATCCGCAATTGAATGACACGCTTACGAAGCTGGTTCTTACTGACAGCCTCGGTCAGCATAAAGACAACCGTAATAACTCCAGACTTCTTAAGAGTGCTTCTTCCTTAGAACGCAAACTTAATCGAATCGAAGTCAAAGAATCAAAGGATCAGCACACTGCGATGCGTGAAGCCTACATAGACGAGAAGATAAACATTGATGATTTCTTAAAACCATAGACATGCAAAACGAACAAAAAATAAGGCTGATTGAAGCTCTTGAAGCATATATACAACAACACGGAGTTACTCAAAATGAGGTAGCGAAAAGATCTGGAGTAAACGCAGCTTATATTATCAATATGCGAAAAGGAGACTTTACCGCAAAGGTTGGGGAAAAGGTCATCCAGATCGCTGATAAGTATTTTAACAGGATTGCTACTCTTATTGGCTTTGAGACCGAAAAGCAATATTGGGAGGCACGTGCTACTTCGCAGTTGAAGTCAATACTTGCGACTCTTACAGACGCAAAACAGAATGCGGAGACCGCCGTCATAACTGGTCAGACTGGTTGCGGTAAGACCTTTTCGTGCGATCTATTTAAAAAGCGGTTTCCTTCTGATGTATACACCGTAAAGGTCGGATCATCCGACAATCTTGGAGACCTTTTGGATAAGGTTCTGGAATCACTGCAAATAGACGTGGTTAAGAGATCTAAATCAGCAAAGCTACGCCAGATATCAGCACACATGAAGTCGCTTAGCGAAAACGGTCAAGAACCGACTTTAATCTTCGATGAGGCTGAATATATGAAGCAGCCGGCACTATGCGCTCTTAAAGAGCTCTATGATGTCCTGAACGAAACGTGCGCACTTGTATTGATCGGAACAGAGCAGCTAACCGACAATATCGAAAAGCTTAAGAAGCGCAATAAGCCAGGGATACCTCAACTATATAGAAGGATCAAGTTCCGTATCCGTAACCTGCCTGCTATTGACAGGAAGTATGACGAGTTTTTAACAGGTATCGAGCCTAACCTTAAGAGATGGTTACGTGCTAACTGCGATAACTATGGCGAATTGCACGATGTGCTTGTGCCAAGTATGAGGGAAGCTGATCGCACCAATAGTGAACTGAATGAGGACTTTGTAAAGATGGTACTAGGTGTATGAGAGCATTAAGTGTAAGCGATCTTTTAGCCAAAAAGTATAAAACGATTGACTTTGAGGCTGAGTGGTACGGAGCTTTCGATACACCGGAGACAACAGGTGTCTGGTTTATTTGGGGTAATTCAGGGAATGGAAAGACAAGCTTCACGCTTCAATTGTGCAAGGAGTTAACCCGATTCGGTCGCGGAGCCTATAACAGTCTAGAAGAGGGAGATGCAAAAACTATGCAAAGTGCATTTCTTAAAGCTGGCTTAGCGTCTGTCAAGCGCAAGCTGCTTCTACTAAATGAACCAATCGCAGATCTGGACGAACGCCTGCTTAAGCAAAAAAGTCCTTGGTTTATTGTCATAGACAGCTTTCAATATGCCAACCTAACATTTGAGCAGTACCTAGAATTCAAACGAAAGCATAAAAATAAGCTCATCATCATACTTAGCCAGGCAGAGGGAAAGCAACCTTCAGGCCGAACCGCCCGAAAAGTAATGTTCGACGCATCATTAAAAATATGGGTTGAAGGATACATGGCATTTTCAAAGGGGCGCTATATCGGACCGAACGGAGGTACCTACACAATTTGGAAAAAAGGAGCAGAACTATATCACGGTAATCTTAAGACAGAATAATATGAAAACATTAACAAAAACCAGCCACATCGCCAAAGTAAGGCAACAAGATCAAATTCAGATGCAACGGATCTGCGAGATCCTCATGTGGAGTGAGGTTGAGTATTGCAACCATCAGTTTGAAGAGTACACGAACTTCCTAACCCGGATGTTTTTCGGATTCCCAGAGGCAATGCTCAAGCAAGTAATGCACAGCAAAGTGATGCGCGGTTTCTGGAATAATGAATGGACTTATAGAAACCAAGTTGAATTCCTCCCTTTCGCAGATGAAATGACTGAAGATGTTACTGAAGTTGATCCTTCTGGTGAGCTGGTTTACATGCCTAAAACAGAGCACGGAGATGCAGGACTAGTTGGTGAGTATATGTTCATACATGGCTATAGAGCGCTGATGCAAGACGAGCTATTCATGTTCAGATACAACAATATATTAGAATTGGTCAGAAGCAGGGGGGCAATACAATGCTAACAGTAAAAGACCTTTCATCAGAGCTTCAGATGTGCATGAACGCTCGTAAGAACTTCAAATCAGCAAGCTTACCAACTAATTACATAATAACAGCGGTTTGTAATGCTCTGGAGTTGAACCATGATTGTGTGTTGGGGGCTGATCGGCACCGTGAATGCTCTGAAGCCAGATTCATCATATACCACCTGCTTCGATATAACGAAGGGTTCGGTTTAAGTCAAATAGCCAAGCTTATCGGAAACCGTAATCACAGCACAATCTCTTATGGGCTTGAATCATTTCAAGAGCTGCTGGAATCCAATGATGCAAGCTTTAAAAGTAAGATCCAGCTTGTGCGTGACGAATTGCCCGGAGTAGACTTCCCTAAACGCAGAACCCATGAAAGCAGATATCAACGAGCTTGATCAACAACAAGACTTGCTTATGAAGCAGCTTGAACAGCGCCTAACTGATTATGGCAAAGTGATCATCTACAGGAAGCTATTCGAAGTCCTGAAAACGAAAGAAACTATATACAAGAAACAATTACAAGAACTAAACAACAGAGACAATGAAAACAAATAATCAAATGACAAAACTACCTATAAGACAACAAAAACCTTCAGAGGGTATCTGGCAAGACGATAACGGTAATAAAATACCATACAGCAGGGTATCTCCATTGGAGCGAAAGAGCGAACGTGTCCTTGCATCCACTACTAAGAAAGCAATCGCTTTAAACACCGCTCTAACCGCTTTTAAATCTGAGTTAAAAAACCAGTTCTCGGAAATGTATCAGGAGTTTATCAAAGAGAATAATGGCAAAGCTCCCGGAAAAGGAAAAGGAGGTATTACATTCTTCAACTTCGATAGGTCAATAAAAATTACTCTTGATATCAATGACCGTATTGAGCTGGATGAAAAGTATATCATGCTTGCGAAGGAGGAGCTTAACGGTTTGCTATCGGAGGCACTTAAAGATACTAAAGACTGGATAGAGCCAATTGTTATGGCTGCCTTTGAAACCTCTGGAGGCCGACTGGATCACCGCAAGGTTCTCGCATTGAAACGCCACGCTACCCGGATTAACAATCCTCGCTTTGATGCAGCAATGGCCTTTGTCGATAAGGCAATCAGAAAGCCGTCCAGTAAGGAATACTATCGCATACAGGTGCGTGATGAGCAGGGCGAGTACCATGATGTCGTACTGAACTTTTCTGCACTCGTAACGGAGGATTAACAATGGGGTTATTCAGCAACAACCGGGAAAAGGTCTCAAAGGTGAAAAAGGAGATGATCGCATCTATCGAAAAGCTTAAAAAGGATAGGCAGGAAGCCCGGACGATCCTTGAGGATCTCGAAACGTATGGCTTCACCTGCGAGGCTGGTGAGCTTAAAGACTGCATTCCATTTAGACGGCTTAAGAAGCTTATTTAATAATTACAAAACAAGAATTTATGAACGTTTATGTAGCAAGCAGCTGGAGAAATGATTACCAGCAACAAGTAGTACAACGCCTACGGGATCAAGGTCACGATGTATATGATTTCAAGAACCCGCCATCAAGAACCGGCTTTAGTTGGTCTGACGTAGATCCCGACTGGAAGAAATGGACAAACGTACAATACTTGCAAGGTTTGAATCATCCTATTTCGCAAGCAGGTTTTAAAAGCGACTTCGATGCGATGAAATGGGCAGATGCCTGTGTATTAGTTATGCCATGTGGCCGATCTGCTCATGTTGAGGCCGGATGGATGCAAGGTGCTGGAAAGCCGACATTCATACTATTAGACGAGCATACTACAGCGGAGCCAGAATTAATGTATAAGATGTTTAATGCTGTATGTCTTTCGATTGACGCTGTTCTAATCCACTTAGATATCTGCATGGAATGGCGTTAAAACTAGATCAGAAGCGTCTGCAGTCAATTTCTCTAAATAATCAACTATGAAAGTTAAAATATATTCGGTTAAAGTCAGGGTTTCTATCCCTGGCTTCCGCAACATGTTCTACCAAGGGCTTGCTTTCGCAAAATCACCCGATCAGGCAAAGCAACTTTCATTAGAACACCTCTTGTTGGGAATCCAAAAAAGTAATCCAACAAACTTAAATCTGACCTCCGAAAATCTAACCGTAACCATGTGCGAGAAAGTGAAGGATGATTTTTTGGTAAACGATAAAATATTGAAATCATGTCAAAAAGACTAACATTCTTTTTATTGGGCTTAACTACCATACTAATTTGGATTCCGATAAGCCTCTTTGTAATTCATCACCTGTTCTCCTAAAATCACTAAGAATGAGGATTAATAGTAATCAATTTAATATAAATTTCAGTGTTGAAAATCAGATCACTGATGAGGTAACTGCTGGTGAGTTCTTCGCTGGTGGTGGTGGTTGGACTTCTGGAATAGAAAAGCTTTCTGGAGTCAAAACAAAATGGGTTCTTAACCATGATAGAATAGCTCTTAAAACAAACGCATTTCATCACAAAGGGGTCAAAGTTTACTGGGCAGACGTCTATGTCCAAGACGAGCATGAATTAGAACAAGTCGACTATGTACACGCATCCATAGAGTGCACACAGCATAGCAACGCTAACGGGGGTAGAGATAAGAAGATTGGCTCGTATACAATGGGATGGGAATTGTATAGATACTTGAAATATCTGCAACCTCTTGTAATCAGTATCGAAAACGTTCCAGAATTTAAAAAGTGGTCTCCTCTCGATGAGAATGGCAAGCCAGATAAACAGCGACTAGGCGAAGAGTTTAAGAAGTGGAAGCGCGCTATAATGGATCTGGGATACGAATATAAAGAATCAATCAGAAATGCAGCTGATGATGGGCTCCCTACTCGCAGGGTTCGCTTTTTCTGTTTCTTTTACAGACCAGGTATAGATATATCCTTTCCAGAATTTACACACTCCAAGGACGGGTTAGATGGTAAACAGAAATGGGAGTCTTGTAGACCTCATATTAATACCGATGATGAAGGTGTCAGCATCTTTGGTAGACAGTTTAATGAATCACTCAAAAAGCACCAACGCAAGCCGTATAAGCATAATTCGCTTAGACGAATAGCTGGAGGAATCAGGAAGCTTTACCCGGAGTTTAATCAGTTCTTAACGCAGTATTATGGGGGCGAAGATCCGAATAGGTTTCAAAGTTTGACAGCTCCTATATATACTATACCCACTGAAAATCGCCATCAGCTCATTACGGTCGAGAAGCTCAAGTTTATAATGGATCATTGTCACTCCGATAATTACAACACAATTGAGGAGCCTCTGAATCCGCAGCTAACCAGACAAACAAAGCAGATGGCTACTGTTGATGTAAGACATTTCTTATGTCAGTTTTATGGAGGTAGCGACCAGACACAAAGTGTTGACACCGCTATCAATACCATTACCGGAAATGACCGACATCAACTTATTAGATTAGAGAAGGTTCAATTCATTGCCAAGTACTTCAATTCCAACGGACATCCAGAAAATAATGTTGAGAGTTTGGATGATCCCCTTTCAACAATAATGCAAGAGCCTAAACATCAACTGATAACTCTGCTGGATAGCTTCGATATAAAAGCGAGGTTTCTACGACCTGATGAGTTAGCATCTTGCAGTACCTTTCCAAGAGACTACTTCAGTCATCCAGAACTTAAATTATCACACAAGAATGCTATTAAGTTGATTGGTAATGCGGTACCTCCTTTATGGGCTGAGAAGTTGGTCAATCCAAATCTGGATAACATTCGAGTGTTCAAGAGCCTTTTGAAAACTCAAAAAATGGTGTCTTAGCAATTTAATATCGCCATACGATACGATTTTTTAGAATTATCGCCAAATATTACAAAGCAGTTAAACTATGAATAAGGTCGCAAGAGATTACACACAATTCTTTGCCATTTGCAAGGCTCATGGCTTCGACTATAAAGAAAAGGTAGCAGAGTTCACCAATGACCGTACCGATAGCTTACGGGCGCTCACAGACGCTGAATTCAACCGAATGCTAAAGCTTATGACCGATCTTAACAAGCCAGTCAGACAGAAGTTCAAGCCGAAACCCGGAGACGATCAGCGTAAAAAGATGATATCAATCGCGAGGCAGATGCGCTGGCTGAAAGACGGCAAAGCAGATGTCAAAAGACTTGACATGTGGTGTAAAAGTCAAAAATATAAAAAGGGACTCAACCAGCTGTCTATCCTGGAGCTTAATGTGATGGTTACCATCTTCGAAACAAAGGTTTACGGGCACTATCTATCCACACTGAATAAATAATGTAGAAATGAGTAAAGCAGAAGCATTAACCGCAATGAGAAGCGGTAAAAAAGTACAACATTCATACTTCACATCTGATGAATGGATGACCATAGATCAGGGTGATCTCCTGTTTGAAGATGGTGTTCGATGTAGCCTTGCGGAGTTCTGGAAATACCGGGATCATGTAAGCTGGAATGATGGTTATTCACTGTTTAAATCGTGATTAAATGACACTTAAAGAGGAAATAAGCTGGTGTAAAGGCCAGATAAAACAAGGATATCATCCTGAAGTCTTGCGGTCGATCCTGAGACGCCTTCAAATTGTCGAGAATAAGCAACCGCCATCAGAATACTATACTAAAGCTGTTGCATTATATAAGTCGTTCCTTACATATCACAAACTTCCCCTGGTGTTCGATGCCAGACAAGGTAAGGCTCTTAAAGAGATCTTAATTAAGCTGAAGGACGCATCAACAGCTAAAACCGAGGAAGCAGCTTATCTAAGCTTAGAGGCGATCTTCAGTAACTGGAGCAAAACAGGAGATTATATATCCCGAAAAAAGACGCTGGTTGCCATCAACAGCAACCTCTTGGAAATAATTGATAATATAAAGAATGGAGCCACAAAAAGACAACAAAGCCTTAGTGAAGCAGAGCAGTTGGCTAGTCAACTTGGAAACCGACTCAAGCGCAGCCCTTAGACGGATATCCAAGTATACACCCGTAAAGTTTGAAGCAGATCAGGAAAGCAGGCGTAAGCTACAGGATAGACTGGATAGCCTGCTGAAATCGAAAGCTTTTTTTGAGGAGCAGTACTTCCATCAAGATGGTGCTCAAAAGTACTTAACACAAATTTCAGGAGAACTGGAATTAATCGAAAGTAAGTTGCTTGTTATTCCTGAATCGCTGACAATTGGTGATCTCTACAGGCAAGATCCGGATAAAACAGACGATTGTATAGTACTTATATTAAATGATCTGCGAATGTTCTTTCAAGTCGACAAAGTGATAAATACAGACGGATTATATTCCCTTGCCTCAATAATTACTACTCAATACAGGCACCTGACACTCGAAGAACTCGCTATTTGTATGAATATGGCAAAGCTTGGAGAATATGGACAGGTCTACAACCGCTTAGATGGTGCTATTATACTTGGATGGATAAAGAAGTATAACACCGAGAAGCAATCCCGACTGAATGAACGTAATTACGTCAAAGAGGTTCACGTAAAGATAGGTATTGACGAAGGTCGGTCCGGTATCTCTAAAGAGGAGAAAAGCCAGATGATGAACACTTCTCAAACGATGGTTGACATATGGAGGGCAAACAACAATAAGAAGTCCAGTAGGCCAGCTAAAAAAGCATGATAAAAATTCAAGTCATTCTCTTTACTTTGTATTAAATCAGATCATGAAAAAAACTATATATATATTAAGTATCCTTACTATGTATGGATGCGGTGAAAGCAAGACAGCATCCAATCAAATAAGTGTCGAAAAGTACAACTCTGTAAAGTGGGTAGATAGTGCTACGCTGATGCTTGATGATGCTAATTACTATAAAATAAAAGCGATAACTAAAGAGATGGCTCCATCTGTAGCTAAACGCAAAGTTGACTCAATTATGATTAACTTTAATAGCTTGTATAATAAGCTTAATTCGGACGATTCAAAGGTTGTTGACTTTCATAAGGAAGACTTGGAGAAGGAGCTGTCTGGACTTAATTAAAAGCAAGAAGTTGAATAACGCCGGTAAACTTGAATAACTTTTTAATACACAGATAAATCGTGTTGCTATTTTTGTGACACGATGGCATATAACCGATCTAACTACTTAAAGCATGTATGTCGTATCGTTGATATCTACAAGACCGTAAAGGAACCGGACGTACCTGACACTAAAATCTTAAGGACTGTTTTTCCAAAGCACGGGATATATATCAGCTACAGAACATGGATGTACATCAAAAGCATGAAACCTTCTGAATACAAATCACAAATGAGCCTCTTCGCTGAGTAGCTCTTCATAAGCCTCCTGACCGATCAGGAGGCTTTTTTATTTTGCGCTCTTGTCTATCCAAGTGGTGTTAAACGTCATCTCCAAAACCTTAAGGCCGTCAGGTCTTGTCTGCTCCATTGCATTGACCCGTTCGAATTTACCGACACCTTTACCGCTCTTTCCCTGCACAGCTCTGTAAACACCCTCCAACAGATCAAAGTACTCAAGACTTTGCTGTCTTATTGTTGCTGGTGATGCTTTTGACGTGCTACCTACGTAATCAAATGCCAGGCGAATAATAACACGTCCGGTGCATCGCTGATCGTTGTTGCCGATCGTTTCAGCTCTGGTCAGTTCAACGCGAATCAATGCGCAAGGTAAAGCAATGGCCGGTCGCATATCATAAAACTCCAGTTGACCTTTATCTAAATCTACCCAGCGTAGTTTTTTGAGCTGGTTATATATTTCTAAATCATACTCGTTATCTGGTTCCGCTTCAGGTTCCAGTAAGCTAAGTGTTGTTTCGTAAGCTGCTCTCATAGTTTGTTTATTTAATGTCGAAGGCTCCTTTGATCCTCATGATAATACGCTTGTTTAATATTGCCGAGTGTCCCATAAATTGCCTTTGTGGCATCCTGTACTCGTAAGCTTTGAATGTAAGTCCTTGTCCTGGTGTTGTGCCCTTCCTGAAGGCTCCCATTCCACCAAACATCTTCCCTTTTTTGCCTCTTGTGTGCCTGTTACGGACGAACGTCTCAGAGCGTGAAGCTCGTCTGATCAGCCCCCCTTCATTATGAACTCGTGCGTAGGGAACCCTGCTGCTCCCTGCACTTATCCTTACCCGCTCTGATGAAACTAAAGAAGGCTTGATCGTAGAGACTAATGCTCCGGATCTTACCATCAGTGATCCCCGGCTTACCTTCCTTTTGGTTTCCTTCCATTTTACACCATTAAAGCTCTTCGTTCTAAAGCTCTCTTTGAAGTACTCGGTACTGGTTTCGGCAATAATGGTTGGCACCGAGTTATACAGGTGGTGCTCGATACGATTTAACCAGGCAGTTAATTTTTGAGCATTGTTCATATTACTTCCTGTTGAATATCAATAGCCCTCGTCTGTATCTATCAATCGCTTCCTTTGTCTCTGATAGCGGGAAGAATGTTCTAACCTGATATCGTGTTCCGTCCTTAATCCGGGTAACAACGATCAGCGTCTTGTCCGTGTAGTACTTAACAGATACAAACTCTTCATAGTTAGTGCCGTTAATCCATACCTCATCTGGTTGAAGGATGCTGTTCTTAAACGCTTCCAGATACTCAGACGTTGGTTGGTCATGATCTCCTGAAGTATTCTTGAAAGCTGACTTGTTAAGTTCAACCTTGCGGTTATGGTAATCAAAAAAAGGCTTGTTATCTTTTAGGAAAGCGTCAACAGATCCGGAGTACATTGGAGCTTCATCACTTGCAACCTTCTTAGCCTGGCTGTAGCTTTTTAGTTTGTAATCCGCTGGCTTCAGGTTATCCAGTATCTTTGATGCTTTACCGGGAAACTTATTTATATACAGCTGATTTGCCGTGAACACTTCTCCGCTTTCAGCACGGTTCACACCCCAACCAGTTGCAGAGGCTGTTTTGAATTCAGTTGTTGCAAAGTACGCATCAGCACGTGCCTGCATCGCCTTCATGTCAACGTCCTTTACTTCGTGCTTCATAACACCTACTACATAACAGCGACACTTCCAACCATTAGGAGGCCAAAGCTTCTTCCATCTGGGATCATTAGCAGCTAAGATCAGACCATCAAGCAGAACATGCTCCGGACGTACTCGGTGATCGCCAACTGTCATATACTTCCAATAAGGAAATACATCCTTTTGCTTATTCAGTCGGGTGTAGGTCGCTGCTGATTCTCCCGTTAGTCCTGCTGTTTGGTACTCTGTTAAAAGCCATTCTTTATTAAAGACTTCAGTTACAAGCTTACTGTTGGTGTAGAACTGCTCGTAGCTTTTAGCACTTCTAAATAGCTCGTTTAAACGCTGTGCTTCAGCGAGTGTCTTCGCAGCCGAAAACCGAAACAAGTTCATTTCATAGGCAGTTAAGACAGCCGGATCATCTATGTCGTAATCAAAGCCAATATCAGCAGCAAGTTCCTTTTTGCCTTTGTCCCATCCCTTCTTTAGACCAGCAATCAAAGTTGTTGACGCGTAATAGAATAGTGGTATATCAAATGTTAAAGCGCCTTTAGCATCCCAAAACCTTTTTATTAGTGCATCATCGTCAAACTCTTCAATACCTTCTTTACTAAGTGTTAGTGTGTGGAGATCTCCACAACAAGCTTTCGCTAGATCCTTCATGTTCGCCCCGGTTGTTGTCTCCGGGGCTAAGGCGAAAAAACTTCCGTCCAGTTGAAGTTGAGTTCCTTGTTTCTGTTCCCGTTCACCAGTGACCTCTATCCCGAACTTACGTTTTACCCATTCCGGATCTACCTTCAAATACTGCAGCGCATCCTTCGTGATGTTCCATAGCTGTTCAAGATCCTCGGTTTCGTCATATTCGAACGTGAGATCTCCTTTGATCACGCCATGCTTTACCAATGCAGGAATGTTGATGTTATTCCACTGCTCCTCCAATAAGGCCATATCCGATTGAACCAGATACCAAAGCATTTCCTGACTTGATTCTTCTTTGCTCCGGTTGCCATTCTTTGTATCCTGACCGATGATAGCTCCGGAGATCAGCATGCTAATTTCATTACCGCAAAAGGTCATCAGGTTTTCGTAAACTTCGCCTTTGGTAGACACGCCTTGCGCAAATTCGAACTCTTCAGTATCATCGATGATGAACCATGCTGCAGCACCCATGTCTTGCATCATTTGCTCCGCTCGGTTGAGCATAACGGTATCTTGCGTGTTCGTCTTCATCACACGAGGGGGAATCCCGTAAATCTCACATAATTCCGACCAGCAGCTTTGAGCAAATCGCTTAAATAATACGTGCGATACGGCTTTATTCAGCATTCCCAGATTTCCGCTATTGTATTCAAGAATCCATAATCCGAACTCTGGCATCTCCCTGTATCTGGTTCCGTTGGTATTAAAATAATCCTCGTAAAATAAGCCCGTTTGAGGCACTACATTTGTCCTCGGTATTACTTCGCCTGTGAGTACTCGTTTGCCGTTTAAATCGGGTTTAAACTCTAATTCAACCAAGCTATAACCGTAATATATCTGATCAAGTATAGCATTGGTAAGCGTCCGGTAAATTGGATGTTTACGCAGGATCTGCGTTTGCTCTTCATCAACTTCTCCGTTTTTCTTTTTTAGCGAGAAGTTGATAGACAATACTTGTTGCTTCCTGTTGTTGATCTGGGAAGTTAACAGCGCATCGTTCATGATCTCATTATATAGGAGCTGCAGTCTGAAGTTGCGGGGCTCCTCCGATTGAGCCAGCTTAAGCGCCATCTTCCAGCTTGCAATATCTTGCCTTGTGGTAAAAACAGCCTTTGATTCGTAAGGAAGATACCTCTTAGGCTTTTCTTTTGGTTCGGCTGTGAGGGTCTGCTTATTTCTTCCAAATATGTTTGGGAACTTCATAATGATAGATTAGTAATGATTAAACTTCTTTTGGCTTCCAGATCTGAAAGGTCTGACTGTTGATTCGTTTAGTACCGGCCAGCCAGAAAGGAATGAACCCGCTTGGATTTTCCCTAACTCTGTTAATGCTGATTTGTAGCGTCTTTCAGCCAGCTCCAAATCAACGGTTACGTTGCATACGGCAATGAAATGCCATTTAGCAATATCTTTAATGTACGTAATCAGTTCAGCGTACTTTAACTTATCGTCTCCGGATGATGTGAATATCAAGGCGGTATTATATCTACCTAGATACCGTGCAGCAGTTTGCATACCTATCTGTAGCGCCTCCTGTACTTTCTGGTCATCATCCCTGCTGATGACTCCCATGCTTTCCTCGTATATATGACTCGTAAAATCTTGCTTTGAAATAAATTCCATAATGTATAGTGAATTAATTGATTAATGTCTCATACTTACACGCCTCTTAAAGCGGTGCTTCGTCTGCTTCTTTACCTTCCTGTTTTGAATGATCCAGACAGCGCCTTCTAAAGCATCTGGACCGTCCATCGTTGTACAGGTAGCGGATACTGACAGCATCTGATCTTCCATTACCGACATGTATTTATCTTTTTGGATTCTGCTGTCAAAAATCAGATTGCCGTTTTTGTCGATTGGCTGAAGCGTTCCCTCAACGCGGTCGAACTTCTCAGGTTTCTTTCGGGTATCGGGAGATATAGAAGGGATGGTGTCCAGATTGTCCTCCTCCGCTTTTTTGTAGATGGCGGGTAAAATGACCTGCTCGTAATGCGGAGCCTGAAGCGTGTTGTTTTCAATATAGATCCTTTTCGGATCTACTCCCTGGGCTGACAAGTAGCGGTCTGCTTCATATATCCAGCTTACAAACGTATTGTTGTTGGTCTGGGCTAACCAAACCTTATACACGTAGTATTTGAAGTCCTTGTAACCGATGATGATTAGACACTTGTAACTTACCTTGCTCTTCAAGCCTACCTTGTCCTTGTTAGACGTGGATGGATCTGCATAGCAGATGACCATATCACAACTGCTCAACTTAGGTGCTGGTCCGTAAGTGATAACCTTAAAGGTATCTCCGATACTTTGCGGATTATTGAAATACTCCTTTTGAGCGGACTTGTCAGATATCAAGCTTAACACCCGGTCTATATCTTCCTCCGAGTTCTTTTGTGGCCACGTGCTCTTTCCGTGTTTGTCCCGGATATTAACAATGTCATGCGCGTCTGCTTTCCTTGCCATCTCTGTTATGCAGCAGTATTTAGCAATGATGTTTCCGCACATGATAATAAGCAATGGGTTGCTTATGGAACGTGTCGGTATCAGAGCCTCCTGAATCCAGTCAACACGCTGCTTGATGATATCCCTGTTTCTGCAATCCTGATCGGTGTCGATATCATCAATTAAGATCACGTCCGGACGTATGGCATCGTTTCGGGTACCTCTGGGACTTTGACCAGCTCCGAGCGCTCTGAAGGCTACTCCCTTTCGGGTGATGAATTCGGATGCTTCCCAATTGCCAATACTTTGCTGGACACCATAATCATTAATGATCCGGTTATTCGCTTCCAGAATTGTTTTGTAAGGGAGCAGTAACCTTTCCGCATTGTTAATGGTGTTTGACGTCAATACAACGTTATGCTTTTGACCTGTCAAAACCAGATACAGCACTTCCATCATAGTCCGTCCGGACTTTGCTAACTCTCGCGCCCACGACCGAACCTCAAACCATTCAGGGTTATTGATCACACGCCTCGTTGCAGTAATATGCCAGGGAGCTGGCTCTGATGTATAGAAATTCGGAAGGTAGTATTTAAACCATTTTTCGGGATCTTTCTCAAGGGCTTTGATTCGCTTCTTTTTCTCAACAGGCGTTTCAAATAGATCAACCGGAGTTGCCTTCGATATATTCTCCTTGTACTGTTGCCATTGCTCTAAATACTGTTTATCCGTCTGCTTAGCCATACTATTTTAGCTTAGATTGGATATACAGGTCGAACCATGCAGTAAGCTTCTTTGCATCTTCCAGATTGTTCTGTCTGATGAACTCCAGCACTCCTCTGGCTACTTCTACAGTTTCCCCAATAGACGTTTCAATCTCAAGCCTGTTGATAGATGCACTTAGCTTGAGTAGGCTATCTGCTTCCTTTGATGTAGCTACATTTCCGATCTTCACCGGATAGTCCTTTTCGTCAAACTCTGGTAATGCTTCTGTAAATGATCCATCAGGAAGTTCGGTTTTTATAGGAATAAGCAAATACGGAGGAACGTCATAGATTGGCTTTCTTGTAGCGATATGATTGTTCAGCCATTCCAGCTGGTCATACATCAGATTAAGCTGATTATGTCTGGTGTTTAATTGTGAGCGTTTGAGTTTTTTCCATTCACCTTCGGTTACCCATTTTGCTAGGGTCTTTTCTGTTACCCCTACACGATCGGCAATCTCCTTCTGGCTTAGGTTCTCGGAAACAAACAGTACACGTGCATACTCACGCTCTTGAGCCTTTTTTAATCCCATAAGTTAATATTATGGTAGCAAAAGTGTACTAAAATACCCCCCTTGAAAAATAGTTGTGCAAACCTTGCGCTCTTATTTTCAGTGCGTTAAGCAAAGAAACATCTTTGCTCAACAAACAAGATAAGTTACATGCCAACATTTGTATTTAACGATGAAACACAGGTAAACAGCTACGGCTTCAGGATACCGAACAAGGGTATAAACCTGTCCCGTTTCAAGGCTAATCCGGTCATGTTAGACCAGCATTACAACAGTACTCGTGCTGTGCTTGGTAAATGGAAAACAATACGAGTGGACGGCACACAGCTTAAAGGTGATTCTGATTTTGATTCTGAAGATGCAGATGCAGCAAAGGTTGAAGGAAAGGTTGATCGCGGTTACATCAAAGGTGCATCGATGGGCGTGACATTTAACCGGGAGCACATGAAGCTTAATCCGGATGGAACGTGGGAGCTAACACAGTGCGAGCTGTATGAGGTGTCTATTGTAGCAGTTCCAAGCAACCGTAATTCATTAACTCTCTTCGCGGAAAACGGTGAGATCCTCTCAGATGATGAGGTTAAGCTAAGCATCTCGCAACTCACAACGGACTTAACTATAAAGGACAATAATACAAACAAGCAAAAAATGGAAAAAATCATTCTTTCCGCTCCCGCATTGGTAGCATTAGGACTCAATCAGATTCCTGAAAATAGCACGGATTTAAGTGCAGCAGTTGAAAAGCTCGCTGTGAAGTTGAGTGCTGTAAATACTGACTTGGAAAACGAGAAGTCAGCACACGAAGTAACGAAAGGTAAACTGCAAGATCAGGCTAAGCTACAGGCTACGGCTCTTGTCTCCCAGGCGCTTCTTGAGGGAAAAATCACTGCTGATGAAGAGGCGAATTTCGTTAAGGACGCGACTAACAATTACGAGTTGACCGCAAAGCTGCTTTCAAGAATACCTGCAAAGGTGACTTTGGGTGGTAAGGTAGTGACTCAAACTTTGTCTGACGGTCCTAAAACAATGGACGAGTTCGAAAAGCTGTCTGATGATGCGAAGCTGACTTTCAAAAAGGAGAATCCGGACGCATACAAGGCTCTGTTCAAATAACCTCAAGTACTCATTAACTAACAAAAATCTTATACATAAATAATATCTATTATGCCAAGTACTTATCCTGAAATGTGGGAAAAGAGGGTTGAAAGAAACCTGAACGATGCCACCGATGCACCGTGGCTGGACAATATACCAGAGCTAGACACCGAGGTTATCGAGGTTGGTTCCGGTACTGCAACCGAAAAGAACATCATCCACATCCCGGCTTCAGACTTTGAGCCTACTGTGTTGGTGGATAACACCGCATACCCTTTAGCAGTAGAGCAGTATGACGACAATGAGACGATTGTGAGACTTCACAAGTTTCAGAGCTTACCTACTGAACTGACTGATGATCAGGTATTAGGTGCATCATACGACAAGATTGATGCAGCGACAACGGCACACAAAGAAGCAATCTTAGCGAAAAAGTACGTTCGCGCTGCACATGCGATGGCTCCTGCAGCAAACACGCCAGCAACCCCTGTAATACTTACAGATGGTGTAGGTCTGAATGCAGCCACAGCAGCATCAGGTGCTCGTTTGCAAATGTCTTACGAGAATCTGGTCGCGTTCAAAGTCGCTTGCGATAAGGCTAAAATGCCGGTTCGTGGAAGGCGCCTGGTTCTATGTGATGATCACTGGAACGATTTGCTATTGGATCGTAAAAACTTTGGTGATCAGATGGTAAACTACAAAGAAGGTTCACCAGCACCGCGCATATTAGGCTTTGACCTATTCCGCTACTCAGAGAATCCACACTATAACGGTACAACTAAGTTAGCGTTTGGTGCGGTTCCTACTGATACTCAATCACAGGCATCTTTCGCCTTTGTTGCTTCCAACGTAGCTAAGAAAACTGGCTTCACAAAGCAGTACTTCCGGGATGCAAAGATAGATCCGGAAAACCAAAGCAATAAGCTTAATTACCGTCACTACTTCGTGGCTTGTCCTAAGAGACTAAAGTATATCGCTGCCATCGCTTCTGGTAGAAAGGCGTAAAAAACAACAGGTTAATTACATAGCGGGGACGGTAAGGCCGACCCGCTTAACCTTAAAACAATGAGAATATTACCCGATAAATATAAGTGGTTGTTAAAGGAAAACGCTCCTAAGATGCTTGTTGAAGCTCTAAAACATTACGGAGAGCTTGAACACGCGGGTAAAGGCAGTAACGCTAATATCCTTGGTTGGGCAAAAGAGGTTGGAGTGAGTGGGTGGTATACTGACGACGATATACCATGGTGTGGTTTATTTGTTGGGGTAGTTGCTAAAAGATGTGGTTACGCATTTTCTTCGGCCAAAGTATTAGCAGCAAGAGAGTGGGCTAATTGGGGAATTCAGGCAGATACACCGAAACTTTGGGATGTTTTAGTTTTCGTTAGACCCGGTGGTGGTCACGTTGGATTTTATGTCGGTGAAAACGACAAAGCATTCCTGGTGTATGGCGGTAATCAAAGCAATGCTGTAGGCTTTGCTTGGATAGATAAAAGCCGTCTTCTTGCAGCCAGGAGGCCTAAATACAAAATCGCTCAACCAGCCAATGTGCGCAAGATCAAATTATCAGAAGCAGGCATCTTATCAACTAATGAAGCATAATGGGGCCGTTACAGGAAAGCTTACAGAAAATCACTCTAAAAGAGATTGCACAAACTCCATTCGCTTACGCCTTGTACGTGGTAACACTTGTACTGGTCAGCGTTTTGGTAACCCAGAGGATCGATACCAACCGCGCTGCAGAGAATTGTCAGCTTGAAAAAGAAGAACTGCAAAGGCAGGTCAAAGACGAACGCAGGGAAAAGGATGAGGTTTTTAAAGCCTATCTCGTTCAAAGAGGTGTAGTAGAACAAATACAAAAAACAGTAGACAGTACAGCAATTGAGACCTATAAACAAAAAAGGAAATGAAAAATAACTTGTTAAAGATATGCCTTGCCGTTATGGTTGTGCTTTGCAGCTGGCTAACGTTTAAGTTAGTGTTTCGCAGCCCTCAAAATCATTCAATAGAGAATTCACCTGCGTTGATTGACGAAGCGAAGACAGAAGCAAAGATATTGGCTCGTTCTGTTGACAACCAGGGATACTCGAAGACTGTTGCCAAACGAAAGGAAGCTATTCTAAGCAATGGAGATATCAGTAAGTTACCGATAAGCCAGTCTGTTCTTGATAGCCTAAGACTTGATAATTTCGACAAATCAAACAAGCTTCAGCAGGCTTCCGTAACTATAGGGAAACTTGAAGCAAAGAATCTGAGAGCGGTTAAGGTTATAGATAGTCTTCACCGGACATCATATCAGTATAAGGATGCGTTTGCATCTGCTAAGTTCACGCCAGACAGTATTAGTGGTACGTTTGATATTGACTGGATGATCAAGCTGATTAGACATGATTATAAAGACCGAAAAAATATATTGTCTCCTTATACCTACTACACTGACATACTAAGCCCCGATAAACGCATTTCTATAGACGGCCTGCAAACGCTTACCATTGAAAGCCATAAGCCTACACGCTGGGGTATTGGTCTGCAAAGTGGCTACTACTATGATCCGTCAAAACGAACTTTCTTGCCCGCAATAGGTGTGGGCGTATCTTATAACTTAATACGATTTTAAAATGAAAAAATCATCAGAACGCGAGAAAATCATCAAGATCTTATTTGCTCAAAATCCAAACGCGAAAACATTTCACATGACATCTGACAATCAGGCTTTTTTTCAGAAAGGTGATGCGGTGAACCATGGAAAGACCTTAGAAGATAAGGATGTAGTAGAGGTGAAGCGTCCCTCTGATATCGTGGAAGATCCCGATGGTGAAAATGAGTCTAATGCAGATACTGCTAAGGCCGAAAGGGAAACGCTTTTAGCTCGATACTCTGAGTTATATGGAGAGCCAGCAGCTAAGAATATCACAACAGATAAGCTGAAAGCGAAGATCGCTGAAAAGGAATCAGAGACTGTTTAATCAGGTTTAAACGGTATTTAAACACTATTTATTAATCATTAAAACGACTATATGTCAGACGTTATAAGTTACGGATGTAGTAAGGTTGAAGTCGGGGACTTTAACCCTACAACTGGTGAAGTTACTAACCTTGTTCCGATTAAGGTTTACAAGGACACCGTTGATATTCAGGAAGCAGATCCAGAAGAGGAAGAGCACTATTCTTCAGGAAACGATGATGCCGAACTCGTCATCACGCGTCCGGGAAAGACAACTGCTAGATTCAGTGTTATGAAAAGTGATGCTGACACATTGAAGCTTTGTCTTGATGGAACGGTGACAACCCTTGAAGGTAGAAAGACCTGGAACAAGCCGGATAAAAGAAGCAACAAGACTAAGGCGCTTGTTTTCACAACTGAAGATGGTTGTGTATGTACGATACCACGTGGAAGCTGGTTCGGTAAACAGAACGCTAACCTTGCTGCAGGAAGTATCCGACTTCAGGATATCACCGTAACACCAAAGGCAACGGGAATTGAAGGACTAGCATCTATGGCTTGGACTGATCCAGAACCGGAGGTGTAATATGAATCAGCAAACCGAACTTAAGGCTGCTGATACATTACTGGAAAGAGGCGTGCGGGTGAAAATCAGGGCGCCTCTTCTTTTAAGGATCTTTCGTAAAAAAACAATATCCCTGGTCATCAAGCAGCCGACTTGGGGAACGATGCTCCGGGTATCACGATTGTACCTTAAAATGGGGATCAGCTCGGAGGAGCTAAAAGGTATCTCTGTTGAAAAAGCAATAGAGCTGATGTCAAAAAATGGCAAAGGCTTTTCTAAGATCATTGCCTGTTTGCTCCTAAACGGATATATCACATACTTCCTTTTTAATCGTCCACTCGCATTCTTTCTCAGAGAATCCATGGAGCCAAACCGGATGGCTGCACTTGTTGAGCTTATCATCCTGTTCGGAGGTGTAGAGGATTTTATGAATACTATCAGATCGGTAAGCACAACGATAGTGACGGCACCGAATCTGAGTCCGGAGAATCAGGGGAGTTAAAGGCAACTGGCCTCAATAGCCCCTGGGGAATACAGTGGATGATCATTGAGAAAACTGGCTGGTCGCTTCATTACCTCTATTGGAAAGTTAGCTGGATCAACGTTCGGATGATGATATCCGATGCTCCCTCTTTCGGCAAAAAGAAAGACGAACCAAAGAAAAAGAAGATGTCGGGTAAAGAAGCAGTAGCCAGACATAAAGCAAAGCGTCAAAATGGATAATTTAGAGTTAAACCTTGATTTCATACTTAATAATCCGCAAGTCCGCGAACAGCTAAATGATGTTCGTAGTGGCATTACTGGAGTATTAAGTACTTCGAGAAGCGCTTCGCAACAGGTTGCATCCATGTCGATGGCAGCGGTAAGACAAGCAGCTATCAGTCAAGCTCAAGCCGTAAATTCTGCTCTTTCCGGTTCTCTGGCAATGTCAAGACAGACTAACGCCCTTATTGAAGATACTGCAAACAGAGCTGCTGCAGCAGCACAAGAAGCAGCTGTTAGATCTGCAGCAGCAAACGCTCAAGTAGAAAGAGATTATCAGGCTCGTAACGAACGAATACGCAGATCAGTTGCGGAGCTTAACAATGTGGCTTACTCTGCAAGAGGCGGGTTCAATAGTCTGCAGAATAGTATCAATCAAATCAGCCGGGAACTTCCAGCATTTACCTACAGCGCTCAAACAGGGTTCATGGCAGTTTCTAACAATATTCCCATACTTGTCGATAGCCTTTCTGCTGCTCGTAAACAAAATGAAGCTTTAACAGCATCCGGACAAAAAGCAGTGCCAATATGGAGACAACTGACTTCGTCCATGTTGAGCTGGCAAACATTGTTGACTGTTGGTATTACGCTGACAACGGTGTACGGTAAGGAAATCGGAATATGGGTAAAAGCACTCTTTAACGGCAAATCGGCTCTTGATGATCTTAAGCAGGCTAAGCAAAACCAAATTGAGGTTGATAAAGCTTATCAGTCATCCATCACCAAAGAGATCAGCAACCTCCAGACGCTAATCCAAACGGCAAACAATGAAAGATTGTCTCGTGAAAAACGAGTTGAGGCTGTTCGAAGCATCAACAGGCTGATGCCTGAACACTTAGGTAATATCACTCTTGAGAAAATCAAGACAGACGAGAGTCGGGTTGCTATTGAAAAGTACATCGAGGTGCTTAAACGCAAAAGCTATGAAGAGGCTATCAACTCTAAGCGTCAAGAACTACTAAAGCAAAGGATTGATTTGTCTGAAGGCTATAACGAAGCCAGGGATAAGCGGGATCAGGCTGCAGTTGCTGCTAAGAACCAGAAGTTCAAGATCAATGACGAGGAGACCGCGACCGATGCGCTGTTCAAAAAACGTCAGGCAAGTTTCGAGGAGTACATTGAAAAAGATCGTGCTATTATGAAGCAGGTCGAAACGCTTGACAAAGGCTATCAGAAACGCCTTGAGGCTGAGAAGCCGATCGGAGACAGCAACAAACAGGACAAGTCATACTTTGAAAGAATCGTATCTGATAATCAATTATTGCTTGATAATCTGGACAAAAGCGCTACTGACTTCGTTGCAAAGTCAAAGGACTATAAGGCTAAAATAGCGGAAGCTCGTAAGAATCTAAAGGCTTTCACTGCTGAAGATCCGGACAAGCAATCCAAGAAAGACGGTACCGATTACGATCAGATTATATCAGGTCGTAAAAGCATACTGGAGCGTATTGTTCAGCTGGACGATGAGTACTCCAGAAAGTCGTTTAACAAGGACGAAGAGGAGCTACAGGCACTTAAAGACAAGTTTGCAAAGCTGCAGCGGATCATCGCTGAAGAAAATGAGAAGATTGCGAAGTACAATGCAACGCACTCAAAAAAGGTGAGTCTTGTTTCCACGTCCGGACTTGACGATTTACAGAAAGATGCTGAAGCAGATCTAAAGTATCGTCAACAAACTGAGAAGCTGAAAGTAGAACTTGATAAACAGCAAAAGCTATATGAGAACTTCGAGAATGCGAGGGTTAAGTTCGGAGCTGATAAAGCAAAGGAGCTGTATAATGTTCAGTTTGGATCTTTCTCGGAATACCTATCCAACCAGAAAGCAAATGTAAATACTACTGATGCTGGATCTGGTCCGGTTGAAGAAAGGAATAAGATCCTTTCCGATGCCATGGAAAAGGAAGCTGAAGCTCAAGCTAAGCACTTGAGTAAACTTCTTGAAGACTTTCAAAGCTATCAGGCACAAAGAAAGCTACTCACTGAGAACTACGAGCGCGATTATCAAGTGCTGTTATCTGCAGGTAAGATTGCTGAAGCGAATACCCGATCCGTTGAGTACACGGAGTCCTTGCGTAACCTTGATGATGCGAATGTCAAGAAGCTGGACTCTTATAAAAAGCTGTTTGATGGTGTCGAGCGGGTCAGCGACAAGCAGGCGCAAGTTGTTATCGCGAACGCTGAATCTATGCTTCAGGAGCTGCAAGGCAAAGGACTCATCAGCGCGGATCTGGCTAAAGATATCATCGATAAGATCAACGACTCAAAGAAGGCTGTTGCAGATCGTCTTCCCGATCGTCTGGATGCTGCTGCTGATTCATTGCGAAATGTCGCTTCAGCTATTTCAAGTATCGATGATGGCTTTGCAAATGTGCTCGGAACGGTGTCCAATGTTATTGCCGGCTTCTCAGAGATGCAACGGCAAAAGGAAGCTATGAACGCATCTGGTGCTTCAGGAACTGAAAAGCTGTTAGCTGGTGCTGGAATGGTTACAGCTGGTATCGGGATCGCTGCCAGTGTGATCGGTACGGGGGTTAGCTGGTTTAAAGGGTTAAAGGCTGCAAAAGAAAAAGCCAAAGCAGACATTAAAGACTTTTATGATGCTGCCTATCGTGGTGAGATGCAGTACCAAGCTACGCTCCGGGATCGTGCAAGGCAACAGGCCGAACAGCATCGAGATACGATGGAGGGGCTGAAAGCAGAATATGAGCTTTTAACGTCCCAGCAAACGGCAATTGATAAGAAGTATAACGAGGTGTACCGTAAACTGCAAGGTGAACAGTACGTCGAGTCGACCACTTACAAACATGGAACTTGGTTTAGAAAAGCAAAATCTGAACAGAACATGGCCAGCCTTGCAGGTATGGACTACGATCAGCTTGAGGAGTTGTATCTGCAGGGAAAGTTGACGGAAGGTGCTAAGTCCCTGTTTGAATGGTTGCAGAAACTTAAAGAAGAGGGTGCTGATGTTAAGGATGCGTTTCAGGATGTTGCTGATGTTGCCAGCGAGTTAGCCACCGGGACAAATGTCGACTCGTTGACAGACGGCTTCATGAACTTCATTAAGGAAGGCAAGACAGGTGTTAAAGATCTGGCTGACTTCTTTGAAGACTCAATGAATGAGGCTTCTCTTAATATGTTCAAGAACAATATCCTGAAAGGTAAGATCGAAGGCTTTTATAAGCAGTTTGCTGAAGCTGGTAAAGATGGCCTTACAACTGAAGATATCGAAGCTCTTCGTATTGCTTATCAGACAATGACAGGGGAAGCATTAGCGGAATTCGAGAAGCTTAAGCAAGTGACTGGAAGCGACTTCAAGACGGCTGATGGATCAGCTGTATCTAAAGGCATTCAAAGTATTACCTCCGATCAAGCCAGCGCACTGGAAGGGATCACCCGTGGGACATACGACTACACGAAACGCAACTATCAAACGGCTATGGAAGGTTTAGCGGTTATGAAGCAACAAACAGAGGTGCTTATCAGAATCGAGCGTCACGCAGCATCAAGCTCTCTGAAGCTCGATGCGCTTGAGAAGCTCGATAAACTAGCTACGATAGCTGAAAAGCTGGATAAAATAGTTAGTAACACAAATTCAGGCAGTTTGAGGGGGGCTGGTTACGGATGATAAAAGACAGTATAAGCGGGGTAACACTCCGTGACAACTTCGGAGCATTCATTACATCAGGGTTGGATGACCTACTCCGTATGCACGACACAAAGGAACGGTTCTTACATGATTGGGGTGATGAGAATGGGATTGAGTTTGACCGAAAAGCGCCGGTCTACTTCAAAGAGAAAAGGGTTACTCTGGAAATAGTGATGATGGGAAATAGCGAAGCGGACTTCTGGAATAAGTACAAAGGGTTCTTTACTCTGATCACAAAGCCAGGCACGTTCCGTCTTTACCTTGATGAGCTGTCAAGGAGCTTCTACTGCTACTATCACAGCAGCACGTCATTCAGAAAGCTCACTTACCTCAAGCATGAGGAGTATGAAGGGATTGGTGTCAAGTTTAACCTTGTACTTATCGAGCCGGAACCTTCCTTCTGGAAACAGTTCACTTTCCTGACAGACAAGAACGGCAACAGATTAATAACAACAGACAATTACGCACTTATAGTTACAGAATAATGGCAGCTACAGAAGATAAAAGTATAGATACAGTAGATGTTGCTGTATCGATTGATAATGCAAAGGTTCTAGGCATTGACGCAAATGGAGGGACTAAGCTCTTCCCGTTGTCAAGTATTGTAAGATCAGAGAAGAATATTGCTACGCCTGCAACTGTTCCATCAGGGCAAAGGTTTGCGGGTGAAACATGGCCGGTATCCACGGCTCATTTGAATGTTGCATATCCAGGGTTCGGAGGGATTACTGTTACCTCTAAGGTTGGTGAACAGTATACCAGCAACAATCGCTTTGTGTGGAATAACGGAGCGTGGGAATGGCAGAGGGAGTTGGTGGATAGTCCCGAATTAGTTGACTATACAAAAAAAAGTGAGTTTTCACCAGTTCAGGAAGTTACTGACGGTCTTAAAACAGCCTTGGAAGCAGTAGTTTACACAAAAGGTAGTATTGTTAATACTTCTCTACCAATTTCTGGATATGTGAATAGCTCCGGGGCTATTATGGCTGCACAAAACTGGTATTCAAGCTACTTTGTTAGTGTCCTTCCCAACAAAGTATATCAGTATAATGGAAGGATATACGGAACTATAGCGGTAGTTGCTTTTTTCGATGAGAATAAAGTTTTGATAGGATCTAATGCTATTGGAGCTGCTTACAATGGAGTCGGTTCGAACGTTTTGAAACAAACGACTTTTCTCACTCCTGCTGGAACAGCTTATGTTCGGTATTCTTCTAATATACCAGTAGGTATAGTTGAAGGACAGAGTTTGTTATACTTTGATGAGGCGCCATACTTTTCTTCAAGTAAGGTAAATCAGATTACAGAAGCAACTGCTAAGTTGGTAGTTGTGGAGAACACTCTGGCTGGAAAGGCTGCTAAGCCTGTTGTTGATAATATCGTCACCAAACTGGGTCTTAAGTCGTTTGTTCTTGACGATGTTATAAATAGCGAACTTCCTTTTGAAGGGTTCATAAATAACACAGGGACGGTAAGCCCCGCTGGGAACTGGTTTTCCAGCGATTTCGTATCAATTCCGGAAAACAGGGATCTCCAGTTTAATGGCCGTATATATGGTCAAATTGCGAGGTTCGCTTACTTTAACGATGCTAAAGGATTGTTAACTACTATTGCACCTGGTGCAAACTATACAGGAACAGGGTCTGACGTGCTTAAGCAACTTCTTTTTAAGGCTCCTGAAGGAACATCATTTATTCGCTACTGCTCTTATAAGCCTGTCAATGTAACAGAAACGCAAAGGCTGCTTTATAAAGATCCCGTTCCTTACATATTTTCATCCGAGCTGAATAGACTAAACGCAGAAATATCAGCTTTGAAAGAAGGTGAATCTGGGATAGGCCCCAAACCATCAATAGTTACGCCTTCCAAAATATTGCTTGTGACTGGCTATCCGATCTCTCTGTACTACGAGAACTTTATTAGCGATGTCAAAGGGTTTAACGTTTCGGTTGATTGTGCTATAGGTACAGGATACGTTAACTTCTGGAAGGTAACTCCGACAACTGAAGGTACATTCTCGATGACGATAAGAGTTTACAAAGATGCTGTTGTTGTTTCTGAAAAATCCCTGCAAGTTGTTGTAAAAGCTGCAAGTCAGTTATTGACGGAGAAAAACGGTGTCTCAATTGGAGACAGCCTAACCGAACCGGTATACACTATAAATGCTATTATTTCAAACTTCCAGAAGCTAGGAGGAGTGCAACCGGTATTTCGTGGTACAAAGACGGGTGGAAAAACAGAAGGTCGAAGCGGTTGGACTGCAGAAAACTTTGCAACAGGTGGATTGGTCTTCTACAGGTTCGAGTTTACAGGTCATACGGCTCCGATGACACAATGGACGTCTTTTACTAATAATGGAAGTACATTCACTGTATACGAGGTTAATAGAACTGATGGAAACGGATACGTTAATATGACTCGAAGTGCCGGCACCAATTTGCCGGATGCTAGTGGTGTATTGGTCTCTACGTCCGGTCTTCAAAGTATTACCTATACTTCTTATTCTGTAGGTTCTGGCAATCCGCTTTGGGATGGCACGAAACTCAATGTGGCCAATTATAGAACAGTCGTTCTCGGAATGCCTGAGAATGTAAAGTTTGATATAGTTAATATGCAACTTGGAATCAACGATATAGGACAATCCCCGAATGCGGTGTTATCCGATGCTGTAATTGCGACAAAAGTCTCGCACCAAAAGGCAATAGTAGATGCCTTTATTGCTGACAATCCAACAGGTAGGATTATAGTACAGCTTGAACCATCATGTAACAATACAGCAGGTGGTTTCCCTAAACTGAGCCACTACTTTTATTATCGTCAAAATATGTTCAAGTTATGGAAGGCACTTTTGAATCAGTTCGACAATGCTGTTTATAATCCCAATGTCTACGTTGGTATCTCCGGGTTAGCAATACATCCATTTGAAGGGTATCCACAAGGAACCGTGAAAGCATCTGATCGTTATACGAGCGCAACTCCAGTGAATACTAACAGTGTTCACCCACGTGCGGAAGGTTATCAGGAGATCGGAGATCACGTATTTCATCAAATCTTACATCTTTTGGTTTAACGGCATGTACCTCCCAATTCATCATAACGACACCCAGATATCAAACCTCCCTGTTCATTCAGGGATGGTGATCTCGTGGGAGCTGATGGGCGCAAAGGAGATCCGGGCGGATATTGAAACGCCTGGTGTTCTGCTTTCGCCTATTGGTAGCTACATCGAGTACCAGGGCGAAAGGTACACAATCAATACGCCTCCGATACTTGCAGAAGTGATCAACAATCACCGCTATAGGTATTCGCTGGTATTTGAAAGCGATCTGTACAGGTTGTACGACAAAGGTTTCAAGCATCTCAAGAACAATAACTTTCAGTATTATGGAACTGCATCTGATTACGTGCAGCTCCTCGTTGACAACATCAATGAGATTGATTCAGGTTGGTCTGTTGGTACTGTTGATGTGACTGAAGAGAAGAAAGCGGACTTCACTCCGATGAAGTGCCGTGCTGCTCTTGACACCATCGCTGAACTGTTCGCCTTTGAGTGGAACGTAACGGGTAAGACAATTCACTTGCAAAAGCAAGTTGGGAACCTCACAACGCATGTATTCGCTTATGGTCGGGGCAAAGGGTTGTACAAGCTATCTGCATCTTATCAGAGTGATAAGAACATCGTGACCAGGGCGTTTGGTTATGGAAGCACTCGGAACCTTCCTGCTGGATATCGCAACGGGGCAAAGAACCTGATGTTTGAGGGTGATTATCTTGACCGCAATACAGAGCTTTATCGGGTCAAGGAAGGTGATTACAACAATGAAGACATCTTTCCGGAACGTGATGCTCCTGTTACGGCTGTTTCCTTCAATGAGGGAGACAATACTTTCACCATTACGGACACTACGCTGGACTTTGACATTAACGCTCATCTACTTGAGGGTAATACGGCAAAGGTCTCTTTTAAAACCGGAGAACTGCAAGGTGAAGAATTCGAAATCTTACGTTATAATCATGCTACCAAGACGATCACTTGTAAGGTGTCTACTGATAGTAATAGCTACACCCTTCCAAATGGCGTATTTTCAGCGCATGTGGGAGATGTTTACACGTTACTGGATATAAGTCTTCCACAAACTTATGTTGATGATGCTGAAGCTCGTTTGCGTGCCAAAACACAGGAGTATCTTGATGAGAACTGTATACCTCGTGTACTGTATTCGCTTGAGCTTGATCCGCTGTACGCTCGTGATAATTCGATCATGCTGAAGCCGGGAGATAAAGTACGAATTCAGCATGCAGCACTCGGTATTGATGACCTGATCAGGGTGTCCTCCATCAGTTACCCTTTGAACTTCCCTGAAACGATTACCCAGGAGACAAAGATCACTGTTGAGATTGCCAACTTCATTCCATATACGATCAGCGAGCGTGTCATTGCTGATACGATTGACAACCAGAAGGAAATAAAGGTTGTGGATAGACGGAACGCTGAACGTGCAAGGTTGAACTCCATGAACATGAAGCAGCTGGCAGGTCGGGTGTTTGATCCGGACGGAAATCTCGCAAAAGGTCAAGAAAGCTTGTACGCTGCGATGGGAACGTTCGGGTTTGCCTCGCAAAATTACGTCCTCAATAACGTAACGATCAACCCGAATGCTGGAGGTGATCAGAACACGCTAACCATTTCAGCAGGGCAACTAATACACTACTTCTACGAGATTGAAAGTTTAGGCTATATCTGGAATATGGAGGCTGCTGCTTTCAACAATCTTGATCCGGCAAAGTTCTATTACGCTTATGCGAAGTGTTCTAAGACATCGTTGCAGGGAACATGGGAGCTTAGTGAGACACCTGTAGGCACTAACGACATTCCCGGCTTTTGGGCGTTCAATCTCGGTCAACTATTCGAGGTTAACCTAGATGGGTATCGGAACTTTGACTTTACTAAAGGGATGACCTTTATTGTCGGTGATCAGATCACTACAGGCCGTATTCAGGATATCACTAAACAAAACTTCTTTGACCTTACAACCGGATCATTCAATTTAGGAAATGAGCAGTACGGGATTGACTGGAACGTAACGACTGAAGGTAGACTAACAATCAGAGGCTTCGTTATCGCTGATGATGTCTCAGTAGGCTCCAATGGTGTCATCAATGCCGGGCTTTCTGGAGATACTACATTGGGCTTAGATTCCATTGTTATATGGTCTGGAGGGACTAAGGAAACGGCAACATTTAAGGTCAACCAGCGAGGCGAACTGTACGCGGTATCCGGTTATATAGGAGGTTTTAAAATCGGTTCAAATAGTCTCGAATCAGCTCAAAACTATGGAGCATCGGGTAAGTTCGTGCTATATCCGAATGACGGCTATATAGCTTTCATTGACAACAGTGTAGGCTATTGGGCTGGTATAGGTGCGAACGTCTTCCCTGCAACGAGTGGTGTTAGATGTGTGGGTAGATTTGAAAACACCGGATTCAGTGGAGCGGATAATTATGGGCTCTATATCCGGGCTAAAAATGGTATTAAGAACATCGCGGTGTCTGCTGAAGGTGATCTCCTGTTTCATGGAGATTCAAAGATCAGAAACCATGCTGTCAAGACTTCAGTTGTGGGTTTTGGAGTACATCAGGTTACTGATGAAGGCGCAATCCTGATCAACGGAACAGCCTCTGTTATATTGCCTGTCAGCCCTCCTGAAGGACGAGTAGTAAGTGTGAACGGTATAGGAGGCGCGATGCAAGTTAAAAGCTCCGATAAGGCTATAAGAGATAGAGGTGATACTATAGCAATAAATGAATGGCAAACCGGGATAAGTTGGGGGCGTACTTACACTTATTTCTCTAATGTCAACAGCTGGATCTGTACGGGTTACCTGAACTAAGTTTTACAAGTTTCTAAGAAGGGTTGACAAAGCAAGACAAACACTTTTTAGATTATGAGTAAGATTAATATGAAAACGCCAATTAGCTATTATGGCGGTAAACAAAAGTTAGCTAACAAGATTATCTCGTTGATCCCTGAGCACACGCTGTACTGTGAGCCTTTTATAGGCGGTGCAGCGGTGTTCTTTGCAAAGCAGCAATCAAACATCGAGGTGCTCAATGATGTGAATAGAGAGCTTATCAATTTCTATCGAGTGGTGCAGAATGATTTTGTATCACTCGAAATGGAGATCCGGATAACTCTTCACAGTCGTGACCTTCATCGCAAGGCATCCGTTATTTATAACAATCCGGACATGTTTAGCGAGATCAAACGTGCGTGGGCTGTGTGGGTGCTTAGCTCGCAAAGCTTCAGCGCACAACTTGACTCCAGTTGGGGCTATGATCGTTCAAAGAACACCACGACAAAGAAGATCATCAACAATAAGGAAAGGTTTACTGAGGATATTGCTATCCGGTTGCAGAACGTACAGCTAGAGTGCGCTGATGCCTTGTATATCATTAAGAGCAGGGATTCAGAAGCGAGCTTCTTTTACTGCGATCCTCCGTACTTTAATAGCGATTGCGGGCATTATGACGGTTACTCGGAACAAGACTTCGAGAACCTGCTTAAAACGCTGTCTGAGATAAAGGGCAAATTCCTTCTGTCTTCCTATCCTTCGCCTTTGCTCCAGCGATGGGTAAAGCAGCATGGCTGGTACATGTGGAGCGTTGAGTCGGGTGTATCGGTGAACAGTAAGGCTGGATACATGAAACGTAAGATAGAGGTGCTTACATCAAACTATCCAATCGATTAAATTAGCAAGGTGGCTGAAGAGACCCTCTCTCCACATGGTAACAAAGGACACACTGATCTCAACATTGTGTGTCCTTTTTTCTGTTTCCTGTGCGATCCTCAGTTTAAAGGAGGATTATCAGTAGGCAAATGGCCAAGACCAAGCCTTTTAACGCCCTGATAAAGCGTATGGATATAGTTAATCTTAACTCCATCGTTTTAATTATGCTATGAGTTAAACCATAGCCACCTTGCTCGACTAATATAGCTAATTCTTTAAGATGTATGTTGGAAAGAAGTGGAAAATAAAGCCCGGACGGATGGAAGTTTTGCGAACATTTCATCACAAACAAATAGCCCGAAGGCTATTGCGTCCGGGCTCGTTTCCTATAAAGGGTCAACAAAGCCGGATTGAATGTTTGAAATGAAATGTTCGCAGGGCAAATATACTATTATTGGATGAGCCGTTAAAGAGGGATAGTATAAACTTTATTTAAATGATGTTTAAGAGTGTTTTTAAATATCATTTAAATCGTGTGTGTGATTTTATTTTTGGAAATTTGGTTTTGAAAAACTGGCATTTTCGTTTTTCCGATTATAGATGGAGATAATTTGTGCTTTACATTATGTTTGCGATACACTACCTTACAACTATGTGGAAAAGCATTGGGGATTTCCTGGAAACAAATAGCAGAATTCTGGATTACATCCTCTTGTATGTAAGTTTAATTGCCTCTTTAGGTATTATCACGCAGCTCGGGTTTGGTGGAATTACTGCAATTTCAAATTATCCGGATTTATCTGGAGATTTAGCCCTTACTATTCTTACCCGGACGTTGGCTGGATATATGCAGGAATTTTGGCATATTTCTGATTGAACTATCAAAGGGCAGTCTTTTTTCGACCGGTTCTATTTTAACCCGACCTTGTTATTTGTAATTAGCTTTTTGCTGCTGATTTTTTTTTGGAACCTCGCTGTTGATGCTTCCCACTTCCACTCAAAAGACAGCGAATCTAAGGAAGTCACCGGTATCGCAAAATCCTCCACTACCTTAGATGCGAACGACATCCTGGTTGTTTTTGGGGAATTTGATGATATCAAGAGATTAATCAAACGCTAGTCCGGGAAAATTCTATCGGGAGGATAAGCAGCTTCATTTACTACTGACGTATTCAAGTCCCCACTTATACAATTCATCGATGATGGGCTCTAATTTTTCCCCTTTGGGAGTTAGGGTGTATTCTACAGTAGGCGGAACGGTTGGAAAAACCTTTCTGACGACAATTCCATTTGCTTCCATATTCTTCAATTCCTTAACCAACATCCGGGTGTTGATCCCCGGGATGAGTCGCTCTAATTCACTGAAGCGCTTCGTGCCGTTAAACAGGGCATAGATAATAGACATCGACCATTTTCCACCAATTACTTCCAGAATCTCCTGTAGCGCACATCGGTCATCATTTTTTTTCAACTTTTTCTCTTCCATAAGTACCTGATCCTTTGTATGGCTTTACCTTATGGTATTACTATACAAAAGTGTAACTACTTCCAAAAGTAAAGTAATGTATTTTACTTTGCAAACACGGATAATAAATAACAAAATGGAAAGTATATTAAACGGACAAGTTGCTTTGGTAACAGGCGGAACAAAGGGTATCGGCAAAGCCATCGCTGATAAGTTGAGTAGTAGAGGTGCCCAAGTGGTGATAACTGCACGAACAGCACCTCAGGAGAATACATACGCACATCACTTTATAGCAGCTGATCTGACGAATCTGGAAGATGCTCACTCCATGGCTAAGGAGATTACAGAAAGATACGGCCGACTGGATATCATCGTCAATAATGCAGGGGCTAACTTAAGCCCGGGCGGTGGCTTCAATTCACTTTCAGACGAAGACTGGTATAATGACTGGGAATTAAACTTTTTGTCGGTCGTGCGCATCAACAAACTGCTGTTGCCTTCAATGCTTGAAAAAGGAAGTGGTGTAATTATCAATATCTCTACAGGTGCCGCCAGGCAGCCTATCTGGGAAATGACGATGTCTTACTCTTCCGCAAAGGCAGCCCTGAATGCCTATAGCAAGGCACTCGCAAATGAATTAGGACCCAAAGGGATCCGGGTGAATGTAGTCTCTCCCGGGGTGGTTAAAACCCCCTTGATGATGGAGTTTATTGAGAACATAGCGGCGTCTTCCGGCATTACAGCTGACGACGCTTTCAAGGTCATGATGGACAAAGTTGGTGTCCCCCTGGGCCGGATGGCGGAGCCGGAGGAAATCGCTGAACTGGTAGCATTTCTTGTGTCTCCGGAAGCGCGATATATTACCGGCACCAATTATTCTATCGATGGAGGTGCTTTACCTGTAGCTCATTAAGCGGCTTGCCCTTTGCCTGAACCTGGTAAATCCATTAGCTATCGTTGCCCCTTTTCACATGATCTTCGGGCATCTCCTCAAGGCTGACCTATCAGCGTGTACGTCTGGAAAATTGCGATTTTAAATATGATCAAAGCTAAATTCTATTCTTGTGGATATTACTGCTGATAAACATCTCATTAGCCTCCTCCGAGACGATTTCAAGAAACCTTTCGTAATGTTTGAGTACATCACTGATCAACTCATTCTTTGTGAAGTATTGTACATCATATCCCTCCCTGGCATCTCCAAAAAACGTTTTGGGATAATATGTCTTCTTTTCCTTTACCTCCGGAAAGTTATTGTCATCTATAAGATGCTCAGAAACGACTTTCACCTGGCTTTTAACACCATAAATAAAGTTATTTACCACATCATGCCGGATTTCAAGAGCCACCCTGGTTGGGTTACGGTCGACATTTATACTAAGCGCAATGCCATTGGCATCAAATTCTCTTTTTAGTTCAGCAAAGGCATCCATGACCCGGCCATTAATGAATTCATCTATGGATGAACTATCCTTGAAGGAGACGATCTGCTTTAGGCGTTCTTTCCAAAGCTCTCCCGACCATGGGACGGTAGATACGGAGAAATCACGTTTATAATACCGGTAATCGATAATCAGACCTTTCATGAGCGCAACAGCGAAAAACAACATGATTATAGAAAAAGGCAGGGCCGTTATCAGCGTCATGGTTTGTAGTGCCTGAAGGCCTCCCGCATTTAGCAGCATGAGGGCTAATATGGTTAACAGAAAGCCCCAGGAGATCTTCTGCCAGGCAGGTGACTTGTCGGAATTTCTTGTTGAGATGCTGTCCATAATCAAAATTCCTGAGTCTGCAGAGGTCATAAAGAAGATAACGATAATAGCAATGACCAAAAAGCTCGAAACAGACGAGAGAGGCAAATACTCTAAGAATCGAAACATCAGTGCATCTCTATCATTTGCCAGGCTGCTGAGAACACCATCGGCCACGTTTAAGTCTATCCAGATTGCACTGTTCCCGAAAATGGAGAACCAGATACAGTTGAACAGCGTCGGAAGGATTAACACGGCAGCTATAAATGACTTGATGGTACGGCCTTTAGAAATCCGGGCAATAAACAAACCGACAAATGGTGCCCAGGAAATCCACCATGCCCAGTACAAAATGCTCCAGTTGTAAAACCATGGAAGCGTCTGCTGATCGTAGACATGAGTATCAAATGTAATATTAAAGAAGTTGTTGATATAGTTTCCAAGTCCGTCAGTAAAGCTGCCTATCAGGTAAACCGTTGGTCCAACTGACAAAACAAAAAGCAGAAGCAGGATTGCTGCTGTAATATTGATATTGCTCAATATTTTTATGCCCTTGTTCACTCCCGAGATGGCAGAAAATACAGCGAAGGACACCAGTACCGTCACAATGCCTACCTGATAGCCAAAACTGGTTTCGGCTAAAATATTCAGCGTCTTCAAACCAGAATTGATCTGTACTACTCCAAATCCCAGCGTTGTGGTAATGCCAAAGAAGGTACTGCACAGGGCGAACACGTCAATAGCATCTCCCCATTTTCCGTCTATTTTGTTTTTAATAAAGGATATAAGCAACTTCGAAGCGAAAGCGGCAACCGGTATCTGTAAGCAAAATAGGAGAGTGACAGCCCAACTAAACCATATACCGCCCATGCATGGATCCCCCAATGAAAGAAAGTATAAAGTTGTGCATTTTTCGCCCGGTTGATATAATGTCCTCCTTCGAAAGCTTCGGTTGAGTAGTGCGATATCGGCTCGGCAACGGCAAAGTACATCAGGCCGATTCCCATTCCAGCTGCAAATAACATGGAGATCCAGGAAAAAAAAGAATACTCCGGCTTACTATCGTTGGGCCCCAGCTTGATGTTTCCGAATTTACTGAACATCAGATATACCAGAAAAATAACGAAAATGGTAACCGACCAAACGTAAACCCAATTGAGGTTTACAAATATGAACTGCTTCACGGTATCGAGAACTTGCTCAGCGGGATTCGGAAAGAAAACAGCGAACAGACAAACGCCGATAATAAATATCAGACCCGGAACAGTAACCCCGCGGTCGAGCGTTGATCTTAGTTTGTGTTGCATCATATCAATTCTTTTAGTTTTTTAGCCGATCAACGTTGGTTTAAGGTTGTGGAGAAACAGGAATTCGTCCTTTCGTATTATTTCTAACAAGACCGGCATATATATGTTTATCCAGGCGTATTTTAACTCATCCTTAAAAGTTTCATAATGGTCAAACCGGAGAATTCACAAGATTTTCTTAAAAAAACACCTGCGGGTTCCTCACGACGAATGAAGACGGTAAAATAACTTTCATCAATCAGTATCTGACTGAATTGCTATCCGTAAAAGAAGAAGATGTGATAGCGAAGAATTATATCTATGACCTCTTTCCCGTGGGATCAAAAGTTTACTTTGAAACCCACATCCGCCCTTTATTGCTGATGCAAGGCTCAGTGAAGGAGATCAGTGTTGATCTGCTGCGTCCGGACAACACACGAGTTCCGGCATTGCTGCACGGGATCGTAAAAAGAGATACGGAGGAGGAACCGGCAACTGTCTATTACGCGATCTCTGACAATTCACAGCGTAAAAAATATGAACGCGAGCTCATGCTTGCTACTGAAAAGCAAAAGGAACTAGCTACTCAATTACAGATCAGAAATGACCGGCTGACCAATCTGGCCTACATCATATCTCACAATGTAAGATCCCATGTGGCGAACATAAGCGGCTTGATCGACGTATTTGAGCTAACGGCTAATAAGGATAGAGACTGGGCATGGGGGATGCTTATCAATACAGTCAATTCTTTGGATGAAACGATACATCATCTGAGTACGATCATGAGCATTCAGGATAATCCCGACCTGCCTATGGAATCGGTCAATGTGACGGATGAGATCAATAAGGTGCTACAAATTATTCAACTGTCGACCATTAGCGCCGAGGCGACGATTCGTTGCGACATAGATTCAAAGAAGCATCTTACCACGAATCCTGCTTACTTCCAAAGTGTGCTTTTAAATCTTCTCACGAACGCGGTGAAGTACCGCTCTCCGGATCGCAAGCTTGATATTTCTATCAGCATGTCAAAAGAAGACGACTTTACCATATTAAAGGTCAGCGACAACGGCTTAGGAATCGACCTGAATAAACATCAGACCCAATTGTTTGGCATGTACAAGACCTTCCATGGGAATAAGGATGCCAAGGGCTTAGGCTTGTTTCTTAGCAAACGACACATCGAGGCGTTAAAGGGAAAAATGAAAGTGGAAAGCAAAGTTGGCGTGGGATCCACTTTTAAGGTCTTCTTTCCAAACGTATAATGGTTTCACATCGATAGCGTTCCCTGCCTGTTCAGCTCGTCGTATTTCACACCTGAGTTGGAGAAAGAAATGTACTCCGGGGCTTAAATTCAACTTGTTCAACAGCCAGTTTCAGGCCGGCTAAAACGTATCAGTAAACCTCTTGTATAAGATTGTGAGGGTTATATCTTCCCATCCAGAACGAGTGTAAACTTTCTCAGAAAAAATAGCCTCTATCTCTCCTTCAGAGATAACACGTATGGATTCTGGCTTTTCATTGTCCGATTTCTTGTCGACATCAATTTCTCTGGAACTCTTATCATACGAATAATAACCAATGATCGCATCCAAATCATAATTAACAAATAAGCTGGGATCATATCCGTCGGGCACTACCCTTCCATCTCTGGAATGGAAAGACTCCTTAGGCCAAAACATATCAAACAATCTGGAATTGTTCACATTCAAACCCAGAGTAGCATTCTTTAATGCAGGCATTTCAACTAGCATATCCCTGGTCGACTGACCGTCCATATTGATATCCACGGACCGGTCGGATTGCGTTGAAACAATCGAGTATCTGCCAGTGAGCACTTCTTCTTCCTCCGATTTTTTACAGCCCGAAAAAGTGAACTGCAATGCCGCAACCAGGATTAACAACTTTACTATCTTCATATTACACGAATATAATACCTTCTGTGGGTGAACATTATCAACTGGAGCTACATTTTCAGTTACGACAGCAGACTAATAAACAACAACCATCGTTAGATCAGCCCAATATCTTTACAGAACGCCACCAGTTGTTCATTATTAGAAAACTCCAGGACTTCCTTCATCCGGTTTAAGCGTTTCTCGACACTGCTGAGTCCGCTGGGCCTGAGCTTATTCGCAAGCAGGTATGCCGGAATATCTTTCTGTCGCGTTCCATCGGAAAGAAGCGAAATAATGGTGATATCGAGCTCCGAAAAGTCATAGCTGTTCTTTTGCTTAATGGCTGCGCGCAGGTGAGAGGCAAAATGACGCTTTCCTTTGGAAATGCTCTCCAGCGCCGCCTTTAACTCCTGACTATCGTTGCGCCCCTTTCGCACATATCCATCGATATGGAGCTGATTGAAGAGCCTGTCAATCACAACAGCCCTGCCTTCAGCGGAGAACGCGAGAACCTTCAGGTCGGGCAGAATTTCCCTTGCTGCCTGGATGAGCTCAATACCATCTGACAGGGTCTGCCTATTGCTATCGTCGTCAAAGTACAGGTCGGTTATCAACAGATCGATCGGTTCATCGAAAGGGCTTTTCCGGATCAACTTAAGCGCATCATCGCAATAATAGGCATGCGTGACGTTCGTCGCACCCAGGTCGCTTAGCGTCTTCTGAACGGAAATATTTATACTCTGGTGATCTTCTGCTATGAGGATATTTTTCAGCATCTTATGATTATTGAACTGGAACTAAAATCCGGACCTTAAGCCCTCTGTCGTTATTCGTTTCAAAACTAACAGAACCGTTCAGCTCTTTTATCCGGTTTTCCGTATTGACGAGCCCGTTCCCGTACTTAAGATCAGATGGAAATCCCTTACCGTCATCTGTATAGGTGATGACCACATGCTGTCTCTGCCGTTCAAACCGGACCACAACAGTTTTGGCATGACTGTGCTTGGTCATGTTGACCATGAGTTCCTGTAGAATGGGCTCCAGCTCGTTCACGATACGCACACCAACTTCTTCCCAGAAGTCTTTGCTGTTTCCGGCGATGAGCACCTTCGTCTCCTGCGTGGCAAAAGACCCGAGAAGACCGGCGATCTTTACATGAAAATCATCCTCGTTTGTCTCAGGACTTTCATACGAGATGTCGCGGGATTGTTCATACAAGACCTCTATTTTATCAAGCAGTTGTTCCCGGTCTAGTTCATCGCGATGTTCTACTTCCGTCATGATCCGGTATAATCCATTGGCGACCACGTCATGCACTTTTTTGGATGTTTGAAGCTGAATTTTACGGATCCGGTTTTCTGCTTCCAGATGGAGCCGCTGTTTCCGCTTTCGATACCACAACAGGGCTATCACGGTTATGAAGATAAAGAGAACAATAACAGTATAAAGCACAATATTCTGGCGGATGATCTGGTACTTCTTTTCAGTGACATCCTTCTGCAGCTCGAGATTATCCGCCTTGGCTTCCTGTGCTTCATAACGTATCAGGGCAAACTGGTTTTTGGCCGCATTTCTGGCAACTTGAACACTGTCACTCAGCCGTTGATATTCGGAGAAATATCGCTGAGCAGCACCTGGCGGACTGTGTTTGATCAGCTCCCGTAGTGCAGGGATCCGATCCATTGCACTGTTCAACCTTTGCGCTACCTCGTATCGCTTTCTGGCGAAGAATAATGCCGAATCCGGTTTACGGGCACTGTAATAATCTGTCAGATGCGAATAACTGGCGTTCTGTCCCCAGAGGTCCTCCGCCCGGATACGGATCTCGAGTGCCGTCAGGAGTTCCGGTGCAGCATGATAATCCGGTCGCAGCTGCCATTCTGTTCTTCCCTTATTGGACAAGGTACGGGCATATTCCTTCCCTCCTTTCTCCGCTGCCGCAAGCACTTCTTTGTAGATCTTCAAGGCATCAGCATACTTTTCGCTGCGCTGATATGTAAGCGCCTTGTTATTCAGAATGATCAGGCGCAGGCTTTGGTTATCGGAAAAATCCAGGGCTGCATCGTAATAGGGCAGTGCGGCCTTGTAGTTTTTGAGGTTCATCGTAGCCATACCGAGCGCATTGTAATCAGAGGCGAGGCAACTCCGGTGTTTGGGATTGGTTTTGTCTAAATACTGAAGCGACCTCAGCAGGATTTCCTGAGATCCGAAGAAGTCTCCGGCGTCTAAAGCGATAGTGGCCATTTGATTATAGGCAACTGCCCGCTGCAGACTGTCTCCCGATGTCGTAGCGATCTTATTGAAATAATAGAACGCAGAATCTTTCTGCAGCGTGAGAAAGCTTTCCGCCTTTTTGTAGTCATCAGTCTTGACGGTCTTATCCGCAGGTGTCTTTTCACGACAGGCCGCAATGATGAGCACCAGAATGCCAGATAAAATCAGTGAACTTCTCAAAAGTTTTTTTTCTCAAATTAAGAGAAAGTTCAGCAGTTTTTGTGAATATTCAGTTCACTACTTGCAGGGTGACAAGGCCAGTAACTTGCAGGGAAGTTCATCATCGGATTCAGTCCTGAGGTATTTCACGCCTCTGCTCGTTCCTACAACGACCTCTTCCTCTTCCTCTTCTCCTTCACTGACGACATAAAAAGAATACCTCCCTCTTTCGATCAAATGAATGGCGTCGGCGGAGCAAAGTCTCCACCTCACTCCGGAATATCTGCCACCTATAAATTGCACTTGTTCATGTACATTCTCATGATGCACTCTTTCGACACATGAAATTTGTAGTCTTAACATTGGCCAAATCTACAAGGAGGACTTCGATCGCCCTTACGGGTTTCCGTAAATCACAGGTTTTAGCACCCCGACTTCCGGACCTTTCCGGAAAACGACACCTTCTCCCCCACCCGGAATGGCTGCGCTTGCTCTTCCACCTCCACTGGCACCTTCTCTGCCCAAACATCGGTCCGCATCCTCCGCGCCAGATCCCTCAACAAGCGGTTTCCATCGTACCCCATGAGACAAACAGTAACTTCCCCCGACTGCTGATCTGGAGAGATCTCCATATTCACAGGAGCCGTAGGGTATTCTCCCGGATTTCCGGCCGGATAGGCGGCAATCAGCGCACAGGGACTGAAGGCCTTGCTGTTCAGCAACACATATCCTTCTTCCATGCGCGTTTCGCTATAGGCTAACAGGGAGACGCTCAACAACAGCAGCTGATCGGGCGCAGGCTGCGCTTCAAAACGAATTTCCTGCTCTTCCAATACTCCATATCTACCTACCACCACATCCTTGACTTCCAGGTGCTCATAGTATTCCTGCCGGAAATTGAAGCCGATCAGGCTGAAACGAATGTGGTACTTGCTCAGGGCCCGTTTGCAGCTCGCCGGAATCCCATGGATGTCGGTCGTAGCATTCAGCGCAGCCATAAAGACGCTGATCTTACCCCCGGGGTCGCGCTCGGCCCGGATGCTGGTCTGCAGCACCTGCGCCAGGGGGCTGTTGTTGTTAAAATCCATACCGATGATGCTGCTCAGATCGGCGTCATGAATATCCCGCTGACCCATCTTCCCGCTCCGGCTTGCACGGATGCCCCGGTACACCAGCTGTGTGCTGCGACTGACAGCCTCCCCGTCGCGGTGTACATAGGACGGTTGGAAGGCCTGCCTGATCACTGCCGCCGTAGAACTGGAAAGACCGAACTCGGTGGAGGCCTTGATGCTCTCCCTGGTTTGCTTAAACTTCCTGGGCTTGCCCTGGATGATGTTTTTTTTGCGGTAAGCGCGGTACACGACTGATCCCGCAGTTCCGCGGACCATACCTTTGTTGTCTATTGTTGCCATGAGTTTCTGATTTTCCGTGTAAAATATCAGGCAACGACGAAAAGGGTCGATTTTCAGGCTCATTTTTCCAAATTCTTCCGGATTTTGTCAGATTCTGCAGGTCGGCGGGCTATATACGGGATCTGCCCTGCGGGCCTGCCGAGGTCAGCAGTTGCGGATGAGAAGCAGCTGGAAGTCCGACCTCTGATCCCTAAGGTGGGACTTATGCGGGACTTAAAGGCGGCTGTTTAGGGCGGCAGAATACAGCGATGGACCCCTGAATATTTTTTAGCGCTTGTATCTTTTTTTCTCGTTTGATTCTTCTAAGTTTGATCACCAACTTTATACGTGATGATTGAACAAATGACTTACCGTCAGCTGCTCCTGGACGCTTTAGCTACCATGGAGAGCTGCTGGAACAACCTGGGCGATGTGGCGCTCTGTCTCATATTCTTTGAGGACCGGCAGAATGGTTGTTTTCCTTTCGAGGAGGGCGACGAGATCCCCCTGGACATGGGCCTGCTGGAAGCTTCCGATATCCCCTCGGTACATGTCCTGGAAGACACGATCAATGAACTGCTCGACGTCCACACCTATATCTACAATGTCAATAACCTGTCTGAAGATCTTCCGGAAGACGAAGAACGGAGCGGTAAAGACGGCAATTACAGTTATGACCCCTTCCCGATGAACCCGAGGAAGACGATGGAAGACCTGCGACTGGAAGCAAGCGACTTTATCAGCTACGCCCTGGCGGATGTGATGCATAGCGCCTACCACCTGCTCTACAACAGGGAGATTCCGGATGATTTCGAGCACGACTTTTTCTTCCCCAGCGAAGGAACCTATGCACTCCTGGCAAGTGACGACGCCAATGTGAAGGCCCTGCTTAGCCTGGCGAAGTTCCTGGAACAGAAACGCGATGATGCCTCTTTATTGGCGAGCTAGGAAAAAGGACCTGCTTAGCCGCAAATTTTAGGGCATAAAAAAAACCGGACGAGCCGGTTTTGAATCAGGTGTGTGCTGGAGTGTGATTACAAGGCCTTCATGTAAGATACATCTCCGTCTGGAGTAACCTTCACCAATAACATTTCTTTCTCCTTGCTCAGGTTCACGAAGTAAATGGTATTGTAAAATCTCTTACCGGTCAGCGTTTGAAGGTGCGCATCAGGCTCGCCATCAAAATCATAACGGATCACTTCGTTTACTTTATAGTCAGGGTAGAGCTTAGCCAGTCTTTTCTGACCTACAACAGGAATCTTGGTTGATTCCACGTACTGCGTAGTAGCGATGTACTCTCCGTTTCTGTCGAAGAAAGCCGCCATGGTTTTTCCGTCCAGTGTAAAGACCGCTTTCTGGAAGTTGCTGGTCACGGTCCATTTCACGTTCTCAGCAGCGAAATATTTGTTCAAAAAGTTGTTTTCAGCGAAATAAGACACTTCAGAATCTTTGCCGTCGTTCTTGTCGACTGCGTAACTCTTAACAGATAAAACGCTGATTAAGCAGGCAAGTAGTAAGATCTTTTTCATAACGTGTGTTTTATTTTTCATAACAAATATACATACAATATGCTTAGTTGGAAAATTTTAAGTCATTTTTATGAAATTATCATAACAAAATGGTTTATTTATTGAAATAGTAAAAAACAACAGCCGCAAACGTGAGTCATTTGACAATTTTTCAAAATGTTCGGGGCCTTGCAGGAGAAACGGGCACATATGACACTTAAAAGCTCAGCGGCGAATTTGATAAATTGAAAATATTCAACATTGCAATCATCTGGATGACTATTATGGTGGTTGTTTATACCAACCTTGGTCCGCTTCCTCTTTTTTGGGTTGTGGTACTAAACATTATTATGCAAATGGGAATTCTCAGCATATCTACACCAGGAAGCGCGCCAATCCGTGCTGTACCTGAACCCGGGGATCGCGGCGCATTCATGAGTATGAATGCTTCTTTACAGCAGATTGCAGGTGGCATCGCTGCCTGGGCCGCAGGTATAATTGTTGTGCAAAAGTCTCCTGAAGCACCTTTAGAGCATTATCCAACGATTGGGTATGTCGTAGGAATCGTGAGCATAATAAGTTTGACATTAATGTTCAGGATAAACAAATATATCCGGTCCAATCAGGCGTGAACAGGCGGTAGTCCGTGGGGATGTGCCGTTCCTACCGGGTGGCGGTATATACAGAATGCTACCTATCCGCTGAAACAAGCTTATACCGCTGCTGCATCCAGGCAAAAGTTCCGAACAAAGCCCCTGAGTAAACAAGATTGCCAAGTAATGTGCCTTTTATGAAAGGAATCCCTGCAACATAGCAGCTAATGAGGCCAGCGAGATTTTGGGGATAGGTCTTACTGCCCAGCCAGACGGCGAAATTGGTGACCAGGAAGAATATAGCGGTTGCCATCAATCCTGCTCCGACTACACGTGTAATATTAACCTTTTTCAGCATCAACAATCCGCTAAGGGCGATCAAAAGGTAACTGCCGTATTGCCAGTAAAATCCGGGATAAAGCCACGTAAACGAAGGAAAATATGCTGCATATACCACGTTATTGATCAGCAGATCACTTAGCCACGTAGCTGCGACCGGGATAAGGAAAGCCTGCCAGGTCTTTTTGAAGTAGGCTGCCCCGAATAAACTGATGGCTGCTAAGGGTGAAAAATTGGGCATGTGTGGAATAAGACGTGAAAGCGCTGCTAATAAGACTAAAAGAACCAAAAGACCTGTCCTTAGATTGAATTTCTGAGATGTATCCATATTTTAAAAGTGTAGTTTATTAAGTCGGGAATCTTTATAAACGGAAAGTTGAATTACCGCCCCGTATTGTATATCTATTCTGAAGCTGTTTTCGGGAGGAAGAGCAAGCACCCTGCTGATCAGGCTTCGAATATTTCCGGCATGGGTGACAATGCACACACGCTGATAGTCTAGCTGAAGGAGCCGATCAATGAATTGCGTGCTTCGAAGGTTCAGTGCGATGTAGTTTTCGCCACCCGGTGTTGTCTCCTGTACAAAATCATTCATCCATTTATTAAGCGGCTCCGCAGGAATATTGTCCCATCTCTGCATTTCCCAATCACCGAAATTCATTTCCATGAGCAGCTTGTCCTGAAGCACTACCGGCGATAAAGCCTGAGCCAGGTCTAAACATCTTCTGAGCGGACTGCTGTAAAACACATCGATCTGATTAGGAAGCCTGCTGCGAATAAGCTCATATTCCTGATCAAAAAACACGGGGTCAATCGGCACATCAGTTTGTCCGTAACAGATGCCTTTGGCAATTGCCGGAGTGGTATGGCGGACTAAATATAGTTGCATAAGCCAAGACAATATAGAAGGATGAGTACAAAAGCCAGCTGCTGCGTGGCTCCCAGACAGTCTCCTGTATAACCGCCGATCCACTTTTGGAAATAAGACGCCAGGTATCTTTTCAGCAGATAAAGCGGCAGTATGACCAGGCAGATCAAAAGGTGCTGAAACAGCAGAAGTGCGGGCAACAGCCACAGGATGCAAATAAAGAAATCAGCGGTGGTCAGCTTTTTAGCAAGCGGTTTTACCTTGCTGCTGGCATCAGCCCTGGCATATTCATGGCTGCGCATAATCAGAACCGAGGTAAACCGACTGCCCACGTGTGCAAGGATCAGTGATTTTATACCATAGATGAAGTTGAATTCCAGCAAACTGATTAGTGCGAACACTTTGAATGAAAACAACAGAATGATGCCGATAACGCCATAGGCGCCAACCCGACTATCTTTCATAATATCGAGTATTCTTTCCGGCGTCCAGCCGCCACCGAAGCCATCACAAACATCGGTAAAGCCGTCTTCATGGAAAGCACCCGTCATCAATACACTTCCGGATAAGGCCAACAGCACACCGATCGGCGTTGGAAAGATGAAGTGACTGGCATAAACGATTGCCGCGGCGACAAGGCCCACCAACCAGCCGATCAGGGGAAAATAGCGAGTAGCCTTGTTTAGATATTCTTCTGAATGATCTACCCACGACGGGCAGGGAATTCGGGTATAGAACATCAGCGCGGTAAAAAACACCTGGATTTCATTTTTCATGGGCGTTCCTTTATTTGTGAAACGCCTGCTGATTCAAAACTGGCCATTTCTTTAAGAAATCGAACCGCACTTTCAATCAAGGGATAAGCCATGGCACATCCGGTACCCTCGCCTACCCGCATGGACAAATTAAGAAGCGGTTTTGCATTCAGGTATTCGAGGAGGTTCTTATGTCCTTGTTCGTCACTTTCATGGCAGAAAATTGAATTTAGATGCAGGCTTGGGTTGATGCTCACGGCACAGAGATAAGCCACACTGGCGATAAACCCGTCTACCATTATAATCATGTCATGCTTGTACGCCTGGAGCATGCCCGCACACATCTGTGCAATCTCAAATCCGCCGAAACACTTCAAGGCATCAAAAACATTTGCGGGAACTGAATGATTTTCTTTAGCCTGCGTCAGGATGTTTAACTTATGTTTAAGCTGTTCATCATCAAGACCTGTACCTCTGCCGACGCACATCGCGAGCGGGAGGCCGGTAAGGCAGCTCATCAGCATACTGGCTGATGAGGTATTGCCTATGCCCATTTCACCGAAGCCAATGATATTACAGCCCTTTTCAGCCTGTTGGCTGACCAGAGCGGCTGCCTGCTTAAAGCAATCTTGCAGCTGCGCGTCAGTCATTGCCTCTTCATGCAGAAAGTTCCGTGTGCCCATTCCCGCTTTCGCGGGAATCAACCGCTCATGGGACTCAAAGTCAAAATCTATTCCTGCATCAATCACCTGAAGCGTGATTCCATGTTGTCTGCAAAAAACATTAATGGCTGCACCTCCTTCTAAAAAATTCCGTACCATCTGTACGGTGACAGCTGAAGGATACGCACTAACTCCGCTGGCTGCAATGCCATGATCGGCAGCAAATATGAGAATAGCAGGATGACGTAGCTGAGGGTTCAGGCTGTTTTGCACCAGGCCGATTTGTAAGGCGAGCGCCTCCAGCCTGCCAAGTGCGGCCTGCGGTTTCGTTTTTAGATTGATCTTCTCCGTAATTTGTTCTGCCAACGTCATCTTGCAATCGTCAATTGTTAGCTGTTATTTGTTAACGAACACCACATTGTTCGGGTTAATGCCCACGTTGAGTGAATATTTTTTCTTTCCTGTTTTATCGAAGCAGAACACCTCCCCTCCTGTCGTGTAGTTTTTAGCGTCGGTTATGAAAACTTCACCAGTCAAGTCGTCTACCGCCACACCATAAAGCGTAGTGATCTTTGTATCATCCGTGATGAAATTTTCTTTTTCAATCTTTTCCGTTTTGACGTTGAACACTTTTAGTTTTCCACCTGATGCGGGAATATAGGCCAGGTCGCCACTAATCACGATAGAGCCGCCACTAAATGCAAGCTCTGTTTTTACTTCATCCGTTTTACTGTCAATCGTAGCCATGCTCGGTTTAACGTCTGCATAGTTACCTACTGATAGCACATAGACATCTCCATACTGGTCGGCAGCCAGTGCTCTTGGATTTTCCACTACGGTGATTTTCTTTGTTTCTTTAAGTGTATTCAGGTTAATGACCGATATGGAATTGTCGTAATTCGGATAGTCCAGACCACCAGAATTGGCGACATAAAGCTTATTATTTGAAATAGCCATCTGCTCGGGGTTCCTTCCGACCTTGATGTATTGCTCTATGGCCATGGATGCGGTATCCAGCACGGCAACAGTTCCGTCGAAGTTCGAAATGAACGCTTTGTTCTTGTTGAAAACAATATAACGGGGTTGTCTGCCAAGACCTTTGTCTTTCAGGTCAATTTTCTTGAGCGACGCGCCGGTATGAGGATTTACAATTTCGAGGGTGCTGGACACATTTACGACAATGTACATTTTGGAACCATATACTTTAATGTCGTTACCGGTGTCGCCCAGTCCACGTTTGTTTACAGCAAGGAACCGGTCTGTTGTCAGTTGCTTATCGTCATAATTGTAATACGCCAGAGAGGTATTATTGGCATTGAATAAACCTTCGCATAATACATAGAGGCCTTTTCGTTCGGCAGTTGGCTGTTCGGGCTCAGTGTTTGAACGGTCGTCTTTCTTGCAGGATGCGAAAATGCTTGCTGCCAGAACTAAGATCAGCAGGGATTTTTGTTGGAATTGTTTCATGTTGTTTATTAAATTGTAATTTGAATGGAAAACCTCAGCGAACGACCCGGCATTGGGAAGCTTCGGATAAAGGCATAGGATTGATTAAATAGATTATTGAGTTCGGCGGAAATACCGATTGGAAACTTGGTTTGCAGTTGATGATTCAGAGAGAGATCGCTCACGGAAAACCCCGGCACATAGTACTCAGGCAGGTTTTCGCTCAGGTAATACCTTGATGAGGAGAGGATATGGTTATAAAAAATCCCTGTCTGACCGAAGCTAAGGCCGGCATTGACGGATAAAGTGTGCTCAGGCGTATAAGGGATTTGTTGCAGATAAACGGAGGAAGCAGGATCTGTAATATCGACCGCTTTCTGGTAAGTGTAGTTTCCTGTCAGGCTCAGATCGGAACCTTGTGTCAGCTTCCACTTCGTCTTTAGCCCGACATCCAGGCCGCGGATGTCCACGATACCCAGGTTCATCATGGTCCAGGTAAAGAGGTCTTTATTTGGGATGGCGATTATTTTGTCTTTTACCTTGTTGTAATAGGCATCAGCTGTGATGCTGACAAAGTCTACGGCTGAGTCAAATGATTTGGTATAAGTAATCCCCGCATTGTACTGCGATGCATATTCGGGTTTCAGATCGCGTCTGCCCGAGCGGGTATAGTATAAATCATTAAAGGTTGGATATCTGAAAATGTCTTTGTAAAAGGCTCTGAATTGCAGTTGCTCCTGCTCAATGGGACTGTAGCTAAGTGAGATGGCGGGCGACCAGATGCTTTTCGAGGGACTGGCTGTGCCAGCCTCTACCCTCTCCTGAATACTGGTATTCAAGAGGTTCGCCTGGACGATCAACTTTTGAAACTTGATTTTATTTGTCAGCGCGTTCAGGAAAGTAAAACGCGTAGGGTAAGCATAGTTGTAAAGATTTGTATTCAGCTTATTATAGGCCATATCGCTGGCGATGGCGACTTCCCATACTGATGAAAGTGGGTAAGATACGGACACGGATTCATAAAGCTCAATTTGCCGGAACCGCTGGTCGAGTTCCCCTGCCTGATTCAGGTAATCGGGATCGAGGTAGCGCAGTCTGTTGTGCGAAAACTTCCCATTGATCAGAAGGCTCAATTTACTCCTGAAATGGTGCTTGTAACTGCTCTGCAAAAAGAGATCTTTATTCCACAGGTGTTGATTGGAATAGGGATTGTAGTACACGACCGCACCGGGAAGTCCGCGACTGGAATTTGTATAGTTGATGCGGAATTGAAGCTGGTTGCTGTCTGTGCCTTTCCAATAAAGGGAGGCGTCTGTTTGCAGGGTGTTTAGCTGGGCATTGCGACGGATCGCCAGTGTATCGGAACCATCTCCTTCCACCTGATATTTGTAGCGTCCGTGTGCTTTTTGCCAGTTGCTGCTCAGGTTCATGGACCAGCGTTTGCTGATCTTTTGCTGCCATGAGATTGTCGGGTTAGTCAAGCCAAAAGATCCTGTCTTATAACCCAGGCGAAGACGATAGCTCTTTTTCGGTCCAAAATCGGGAGCTATGCTTTTGATGACCAGCATGCTCGCTGAAGCATAAGCCCTGGCAGGCTGCAAAAGATCATCAGAATGTCCGTTATATAACGTGATCGACGCAACATTCTCCAGGTTAATCTTGCCAAGATCGATCTGACCATTTTGTGCGTCTGCAACTTGAAGGCCGTCGAGTTGAACACCTGTATGATTTGCCCCTAAGCTTCGTACGGAAACTGTCTTTAAGCCGCCGATCCCACCATAGTCTTTAATGTTTACACCGGAGAAGTTTCTGATGGCATCCGCAACATTATAGGAAGCAGTGCGCTTGAAGTCGGTGGAAGAAATGGTTTGTGAGGGAAGAAAGCTTTGAACCGGCGGAGGAAGGCTTGCGCGAACATTCACTTCCTGAAGGGTCCTGCTGGTATCGTTTTGTGCATAAGAGCATGCACCGACGAAGAAGCCAAATAATGTAATGAGTATCCTTTTTTCCATACCTGTGTCTTGCACAGCCAGGGGTATAGAAATACAAAATGGAAACACCGTAGCATCTTCATTCTAGCTTCAATCCCCGAAAGCTATGAATTATATAATGCTATGGCAGGTATTCTGACTTACTCCCCTTGGTACGGTCTTCCCATTCAAAACAATGAACAGTGACACTAGAGTGTACCTCGGTTAATAGAGTTTACAGCTGCGGGACAGTTCTGGATTTACACCAGATTCCCATTTAATCCATCCTGATTGCTCGGGATGAAACCAAAAGCACGACAAAGCTATAATAAAAATTGTGAGTTCCGAGGAGAAGTAGTGGTTTGATAATCCTTTTTAATCTTTACAGAACCTCCCCTGCTGTTAATCAGTTGAAGCCCTGACGGAATTCCAGGGGCGATAAGTTCGTCTTCTTTTTGAAAAGGGTGCTGAAGGATTGCGCGTGCTCAAAGCCCAGGGCATAGGCAATCTCACTTACCGACAGACTGGTCATTGAAAGTTTTTCTTTGGCTTTCGCGATCAGCTTCGAATGAATATGCTGCTGGGTGTTCTGTCCGGTATGAACGCGAAGCAGGTCACTCAGATAGTTCGGCGACAGGTTCATCTGCGCTGCGAGATATTGCACCGTGAGCAAACCTGTCACCTCGCCGTTGAAGTAGTCATCAATCAAGTGCTCGAAACGGCTTAGCAGCGCTAAATTATTATTCTTGCGGGTTAAGAACTGCCGCTCATAGAAACGGTTGGAGTATTTTAGCAGGCTCTCGATCTGTGTGAGGATGATCTCCTGGGTATGCTTATCGATATGCTGGCACTCCTTGTCAATTTTATGGAGAATCGTGATCAGGTCATCCTCTTCCTCAGCCGACAGGTGCAGCGCTTCATTGACAGCGTAATCGAAAAACCCGTATTGATGAATGCTATTCGCCAGATTATGCTGTAAAAGGAAGTCCGGGTGAAAGATCAGGACATAGCCCGACCCGCATTCCATATTCTGCAGGTCGAGTTGTTGTACCTGGTTCGGGGCTGTGAAACTTAATACGCCTTTATCATAATCGTAGTGCTGCTGCCCGTACCTGATCTTGCCTTTGGCTTCGCGCTTGAGCGCCACGCAATAGAAGCGGTTAACGAAACCTTTCCAGATCTCGTCTTCCAAAAAAACACTTTCCGCCAGATTAATCACACTTACCAGCGGGTGGCGAGGCTCCGCTAAAGACAGCAGACGGTGGAATTGAGATATGGAGTTAATGGCGTTCATAAAACTAATTTAATCAATTAAGCCCATACTGAACTCATCATAGGGTGCGCCCGTATCGGTACCTAGTGGCACGATGCTTTCCAGCTGTGACAAATCCGTCTCAGTAAGTACGATAGTCGTAGCCGCAATATTTTGCTCCAGGTACTTCCGGCGTTTCGTTCCTGGGATCGGTAGAATTCCCTTGCTCATGATCCAGGCTAAAGCAAGCTGTGAGGATGTGACGTTCTTTACCTCAGCCATAGCTTCAATCGCCTTAACCAATTCCATGTTCTTACTGAACATTTCCCCCTGGAAGCGCGGGATTGCCCGACGGAAATCGTTCTCCGGAAGGTCATCGATGCTTTTGATCTGTCCCGATAAAAACCCACGGCCCAGGGGTGAGTAAGCTACAAAACCTATTCCCAGGTCATTTAGTGTGGCCAACACTCCGCGTTCTTCCACCCTCCGCTCAAATAAAGAATATTCGCTTTGTACCGCGGTGATGGGGTGTACGGCATGAGCCCGCTTGACCGTCTCGGAGGAAACTTCTGATAAGCCGATATAACCTATTTTACCTTCTTTTACCAGTTCGGCCATGGCACCAACCGTTTCCTCGATCGGCGTATTCTTATCCAGGCGGTGCAGATAATACAAATCGATGTAATCGGTATTGAGGTTCTTCAGCGAACGTTCCAAAGATTTCTTTACATAATCTTTCTTGCCATTGATGGTCCAGGTTATTCTATTGTTATCATCGATCTCCCAACCGAACTTGGTTGCCAGGATATACTGATCGCGTTTACCTTGGATCGCTTTAGCGATCAGCTGCTCATTCTTAAGTGGTCCGTAGAGGTCTGCTGTATCTAAGAAATTACCGCCTAACTCGAGCGAGCGCTCAATTGTCGCGATGGCTTCCTGCTCATCGGCGGGACCATACATATGTCCTTCTTCAAAACCGGTCATGCCCATGCAACCCAGGCCGATCACCGGTACAGTCAAACCCTGACTGCCTAATGCCATTTGTTTTATTTCCATGATCCAAAGGTCGGCATGCGAAACGGCGCGCATGTATGCAAACCCCTGAAGCTTGTAAGCAAATCAAGGAACCAACAATGTAGCGAGAAGTAGAACAGCGGGATTAGATAGTTTTGTGATATTGGGGCCTGGTAGAGTGCTACCTTCTTATTGGAAACAACCTCACCCCTTCTCCGGGCAGAGCCGCTTTTAGCTGATTACAACTGCTCGAAGAGAATTTCTTCCAAAAAAAATAAGCCCCCGATGGGCGGGAGCTCAAACTAACCAATTATAAACCTAAATTATTGAAAGGAGCTGTTAGCGAAGGAGTCGAACCTTCAGGATTTCTCCCGTACCACACTTAACAGGGAATAAGCTGCTTATTTTCTGCTTATTACGGAAACTATTATTAAAGGTTTCGGATAAAAGATACATCTCCGTCGGGAGTAACCTTTACCAGTACATTTTCTTTGTCGCTTTTCACGTTTACAAAATAAACAGTGTTGTAAAACCTCTTTCCGGTAAGCATTTGAAGGTGTGCATCAGATTCACCATCGAAATCGTACCTGATCACTTCACTGGCTTTGAAATCGCCGTACAACTTGGCCAGGCGCTTCTTACCAACAGCTGGAATCTTGCTTGCCTCTACGTACTGAGTTGTTGCGATGTACTCGCCGTTTCTGTCGAAGAAGGCAGCCATTGTTTTTCCTTCAAGTGTAAATACTGCTTTCTGGAAGTTGCTTGTTACTGTCCATCTTACATTTTCGGCAGCGTAGTATTTGTTTAAAAAGTTGTTTTCAGCGAAATACGATACATCAGCGTCTTTACCGTCTTTTTTGTCAACTGCAAAGCTTTTTGCAGATAGAACGCTGATTAAGCAGGCGAGTAATAAAGTCTTTTTCATAATGTTCGTTTTGATTTTCATAACAAATATACAGTCACATTGCATTATTGAGAAATATATTTGAACTTTTATGATATTTTAATAATAAAAGGGATTAATTATTGAAATATTAAAATTACACCACCGCAAACGTATGTCATTTGATAAATTCTTATTTGAGGGATATTGGCCTGGATCGGCTTTGTGTGGAAAAAGGGCGATAATCGGGCTCTGTCTGCATGTTTATCAATCGGATAGAGCAATTTCCTATTTAAAAGGGATTGCAGGAACTAAGGGGACTCCCCCCTACGATCTCTTTTTTAGATGAAGGGCATTGCTTTTCGTACTGATATTTGTTAGGTTTGGGCTACCAAAACCTTGTCTTATGTCTAAAACCTTACTTATACTGCGTATAGGTGTCAAGAAATTTCCCATACAGTAAGTAGGATTGAGGGGCAAGGGATCTATGATCAGGTCATTGGGAATTGACGGGGATAAATATATAAGAAGAAGTGGAAAGAGTTCACTTATCAGCGATTTCGTGGAATTACCTTCGGAAGACACTATTGTTTATCAAGTTCAAAGGGGGAGTAACTTATCAGATAAAGGATTGAAAGAGATCATAGGAAAGTTTGAGTTAGTGAAAAAATAGCCATGTATGTAGTTGGGCGACAAAAACTCTAAGCTTTCTTCTTCAACCGGAGCGCCTGCTTTTCGACGAGATGCCAGGATAAGTATGCGAAGCTTAGCGTTATAGGGACACATAGCAAGACATGCTGATAAGGGTTCAAGTGAGCTAGCTTCAATGATACAATTTGTTGCACGGGGAACGCATAGATGTACAAACCGTAAGAAAAGTCGCCGTTCCTGGAAAAGTTTTTAACGCTGTCGTTTTGGAGGAAGCCTACATAAAGCAGGAAATAAGCCAGTGCAAAGCCATTTATGATATTGGCTGATGCAAGATTCGGATTCAAATACTGATTAGCTAAAAAGAGCGCGAAAGATGCGATTGCCAGAAAACTGTTCAGAGAGATCTTCTCTCGATATATGTAGATAAGCGCCCCTAAAGCGAAGTAGTAGGTATTTACGTCGACAAGAGTTTTCCCATACAACGCGGCCACGCACAGAAAAAACAGGATCGACAGACGATAGTTCTTCTTTATATATAATCCGAATGCGGCTACCAAACCGTAACATCCCATCTCGACAGGCAGCGTCCACAGGCTGCCGTTTACAGATCTCGGATAAACATTATGCTCAAACACTCCGGGTAAAAAGAACTGGATCTTGATTGCAAGCATGTTCACCATAAACCTCCAGGTGTACCAGTTGGTAAAGTAATCAGCCAGGGTAAGGGTGGTGAAAATTGTCCCTACAACAAAAACACAAATTAGCACGACGACGATAAGGGCCGGATATATCCTTAATACTCTTGCCTTCAGAAAGGTGTACAGGTCTGCTGATCGGTCAAAACTCTGTGTTATCAGAATACCACTGATAATAAAAAATATTGCCACCGCCAGGGTTCCAAAAGTTGCTTTCCCGGATGAAAAGGTGTAAAGTGGATCCTTGGTAGATTGAGTAAGATCAAAGGAATGAGCAAACATCACGGCTAGTGCCGCACAAAATCTTATAAAATCAAAGTTGTTTTCCCTGCCTTGCAGGCATGACGCCACTGTTCTAATCATTCGGAGTATTTAGTTGCAGGAAGCTTTGGCTCTGACAGTTTCAAACGTCTAAGATACTGCAGAAACTCTGATCTAATTAATTAAACCTTAGCACATTGAACATATATATATTAACTTTGTTATTCAAAGTACTTTAATCAATCAAAAGCTATGACACTTTCAGAAAACGCAATCAAGAGACTTCATCTTAGCTCTGCCGTAGGTAGACGCATGTTAGTGGGCGGCGGTATAGCCTTAGCCCTGATCGGTATTTTTGTTCTCGGCGCAGGTGAGGGCAGTCCAGCCTGGGGTCCCTACTGGCGAATCAAACCTCTATTATTAACCCCTTTTCTCGGTGCCCTGATCGGTTTATGTTACGACCTGACCGAACCACTGCGCCAACTCAATGGCTGGCAGGGCAAGCTATTCTTTATCTTAAGTCTGCTGAGCTACGCCATTGGATTATGGATAAGCCTGGTGCTGGGACCTAAATGGGACGATGTGGAATTAGTGACCAGCAGCCTTAGAAAACAGGTTGATGACCAACACGCCCGCTATGATGAGTATGATGCCTATGATGGCCGGGGTATCCGGTATCTGTTTGAACAATATTGCGCCAATAAAGGTGATACAAACGATTCCCACACCTGACCATATTGCGTAGGCTGTGCCTACTGGAATTGTCTTAATCGCCAAACTGAGGAAATAGAACGCTGCAACCATCGCGACTACTGTAATCACAGTTGGGAAGAGTCTTGTAAAGCCTTCCGATTTCTTCAGGAATGTTGTTCCTGTAAGTTCACACATGATCGCTAAGAAAAGGAATAAGTAAGATTTCATTTTGACTGTTTACATATAAAAGGATGAACACCTATGTTCCTAACCCAAAGGAGCTGTTCCAGATCCTTTAATAATACACAATTCCGCTTGATCTATCTCAAGAAAACTTAGAAAGTAATCAGGCGGACATTGATCTGTGGTCTTCCTCTAAAGGAGCAGATCTTCTTACCTCCAATAGATCATCTGAATTCCGGTAAGATCTCATCCCCCCCGCTAACCCACCTTATCAAAGGAGAATCAACGCCTGTTGGCTCAAATGGCTATCGTTAGCTATTTGAGCCGGCTTATCGTCGTAGTACATTTATGATCATCATCAATGTACTACCTACCCATGAAACCCAGATCATGACTTTAGAACAAAGATACCTCTGGCTGGAACGAGAACCTGGCCCCAGAATGATTAAGGAAGCGCTAAAGCTAATTGGAACAACAGAGCTGAGCGGTAATAAACATAACGTAACCATCATCTCCTGGGCGAAAGAAGTTGGAGAAAACGTCGCGGATGTGTATAAAGCGGACGAGATACCATGGTGTGGCTTGTTTCTGGCGATAGTTGCCAAACGGGCGCAGAAAAAATTGGTAAAAGATCCACTATGGGCCTTAAACTGGTCCACGTTTGGCGCAAGAAAGGAGACGCCGGAGCTAGGAGATGTCCTGGTATTTACGAGGAAGGGCGGTGGTCACGTTGGTTTATATACAGGAGAAGACGAAGAAGCGTATCATGTTCTTGGCGGTAATCAGGCAGACTGCGTTTGCATTAAAAGAATAGCAAAATTAAGACTGTATGTTGCCAGGACTCCCCTTTATCGTTCACGACCAACTAACATACGTAAGGTGTTTCTTTCGAAAACCGGCCTTGTGTCTGATAATGAACGGTGATTATTATCCTCTATCTTAAAAAGGGACTACAACGCCGTCAAGGGCATGATATCCGAGCTTACGATAACTTTCAAATTGATTTTCGTCAAAAAACTGATCCGCAGTTGTCTGGTTGGGAAAACTTTTATTCTTTAAGTGGTATTCCCGGATATCGGTTGGCATATTCTTCGTTAATGTGGTTTTGACATAAAGGAGCTTTCCCGAGGGCAGCTCATCTCCCGGATACCAGATCAAACCTTCTACTGCGCGCATGGCACTGTATCCGGTAGCCTTATCCTTCTCAGTTATTGGCTCGGTTCCAATTCTGATTTCCACCCCGAAATCGATTCTGCATCGGCGGATCGCATTGGCTAGTCCCTCGCAAATAGCATCTTCATCTCCTTCTGCATCGCTCAAAAGGATGTATTTACACCTCCTCCGGACAAGCTCGTAGAGGCCCATATTATCGAAATGTCCTCCGTCTGACAAGCATACGTAATCGGAATTAATATCTGACTTGCCTAAAAGATCCTTTAGAATATAGCCGAGACCGGTTGCGGGATCTGATCTGCGCCAGCGGCCTAACCGAGGATTGCCAATCCACCACCCTAGCCTTACATTGAAGACGGTTAACAGAAATGCAGTCGCGGCCGATGAGTGATAACCCATATTGGGATTCGCGGCTGCACCGGAAATTGCCATTGCAGTTCCTAAAGAAGGACCATTTTCATAGCCATACTCAGAAGTTTGACGGTAACCGTACTCATACACGTGGTCCCGGTAGTTAGCCGCGGAACGCGTAGGACTAAAGTCGAAACCTGTAAATAAGGGACTGAATACGAATGCTTCGGCCTTCCGGTCCTGCCGGTCCAACTCAGACATCACCGTGGAATTCATTGCTGTATTGATCAGTGGATAAGGTCCCTGATACCCTTTTTCTACCCGAAGTGATGACAGCTTTATATCATCATGTTTATCAAAGCCGGTGAAACCATTTGCTGTTTTGCTTCTATCTGCTTGTCTTCTCGTCGCTCCCAGAAAGGCTCTAACCAGACGGTTCCGATAGAAATGGTGTAATGAGAATTCATTAACACCAACGCGCCAGCTAAGTAAATAGGTTATACCCATAAGAGCAAGTGACAACAGGCAGGCGTAGGCCAAAGTGAGGCCTGAGCTTGGATCCTTGAACCAAACCTCCCTGATATTTTTAAGTACGTAGACTCCGATCAGCAATGATCCGAACATAAACAGGTAGGGTGCAAAGCGGATGAAAATTTCCTTAGCAGACAGTCCGTTCCCTTTCCCTGAAGCTTCTGCCTGGGAGGAGCTATAGGCCAAGCGGACTGCAGCCCCTATGATGACGGTCCATGCTCCTGCTATGTATTTAAAATACATACCTGCGATTAAGCCTGGAAGCAGGAACACAGAGCTGCTGATTAACAGCCACAAGATCATGAAGCGATGCGCTACTGCTCCCATCCTCCCCCACCACTCTCTACGTTCATCCGGAAATAACACCCCCATGAGCAGCATGCGGATCACGATAATGACCCCCAGGACCTCCAGGATCGCGGGCATCCCAAAAATAAACAGCAGGTGCTTATTGCTGATGAGGGTCGGGGCGACATTCTTTCCTGTTGTAGCACAGGCTTGCACCTGATCCGACGAGCTTACAGCCTTTTTTGGTGCATCTTTAGTTACAACTTTTTCCGTGCGCTTCCAGGGGTAATAGAACTTGCTATCATCTACCTTCTGGAACAGGCTCCAAAGGCCTGCGATAAGCAGCAGGCCTCCGAGCACAGCAGCTAATGACGACAAGATAATAGCGGGATAATATTCGCGTGCCGGAACTTTTTTAATGCAGGTGCGATATTTTCCCAGCCAGGCCACAAGCAGCATGGCTATCAAAGCAGGAACAACGGCAGGCATCAACACAGAAACGTGTTCCCGATAGGTCATATTTGCCGATCCGGTGCTTCCTGAATATATCCAGCAGCTGACAAGGAATGATGCTACGATTGCCCAGCCCACTATGAGAGGTGCAACCAGGTGATGCCTTACTAAATTCAAGCGACTTTGGGGTGGACGGTTGGGATAATAGGCGTTGATGCCCCAACCGGCGAGGACTGCTCCGGGCAATAACAACAAGGAACTCCAGAATAATACATTGCCTTCCAAAAACAATCCGGGCGTCTCACTTAAATATATCCAGAAGTAAAACAGTACCCAAACCAGGGATAGTCCGGAACATAATATAAGAAGCAGAATGAGCTGATTAATCAGCGTATTTCTGAGCCAGGTAATTCCCACTGTCCATGAGTCGGCGGACATTATACTTGTATCAGGTGCTAAAAAGTTGCTATACATGCGCAACCATCTGATGGGCCTCACCTCGTCGGCAAGCGGATCAGCTGATTTTCGCGGGTTTAAGCGCGCCGTCAGCTTCGAAATGGATCCCATTCTCATAATCCAGGAGGCAAGCCATGACCCTATATATCCTCCACCCGAAACCGTTGAAAGGTAATCTATCCGCTTCAGGTGATTTCTCTCCGCCAGTTGCTGGATCAGTCCGAGGTTAAATGAGGCTGACCGGATTCCTCCTCCGGAAAGTGCCAGGCCTACCAGCTCCATCTGTTTTGCCCGTATCAGCGGGTCTGCAGAATGGCTTTGACCTGCAACAGAACTGCCGACCGCCTCTCTCCGCCTCGCTACTTCGTCGAGTTCATTATTAAAAAGAGTTTCGAAGGGTACCGCGTTATCTGATGTTAAGAGGCCTTTCAACAACATGGGGTCATGTTTAAGCAATTCATGGGCTAATTCATTGCGCATTTCCCACCAGCTTTCATTCTTCTCTCTGTCGGAACCAGAAAGGAGATATTTATTGTCGGGTTTGTATATCTGATAGAGCCTCTGCCTGTATGCACTCAGGCCTTTGCCCCCCAGACTCAGAATGATCTGAATGGGCATATAATGAAGAACGCACACAAACTCAATGCGCTTCTCGGGGAACCGGTACAAAATACTTCTGATGATACGTCGCCATTGATAGGGACTGGAATGAAGTGAGCCCAGTACAGCGGCGTTGTCCTTATCTGTATCCGCGTTTGGATCATCTGCATTCTCATCCCGGAGTTCCGCAATTTTAGACATCAGGTTTTTCGAAATATTGAAGAAGCACCGGATAGATTGGTCTGTCTCTTTCTCACCTCTGCTGCTCCATATAATCTCATGAATCCGCTCTTTGAATTGCCCGAATGTGTCCTTGAGATTCCCTTTATCGGCGATATCGTCAATCTTGTCGAAATCAACAAGGTCCCATAGGGCTGCATTCAGGTTATCTGTTTTTCGGATTTCACTGCCCTTTTCATGGCAGATGTCTTGAAAAGTGGTAATAAACGAAACGGCCTGGGCTGTAATGTCGGTCACAATGTCCATATTTCAGGTATTATACTTTTATGCATGTTCTAAAACTTAGCATGTCCCCGTCAGAATCTCAGAGGAAAGCCACCTATAAAAGAAATGGTGGTTATAAACTGTGTACCTGAAAGACCATAAGTCGACTGACCGCTCTTTGCGAAAACGATAGGCAGAGCTGCCTGAGCCTTCAGGTTTTTCAATTTAAAAGCAAGAAGGACCTCGGGCCCATGATAGATTCTTTTATCTACCCCAAGAAGCTTGAGACGTAAACTATTGGCATCTGGAGAGTTCGTTCCCAGATCTCCCCGGAGACCGCGCAGAATGTAGTTTACGCCCAGGCGAATGGAATAACCTTGCTTTAACCTGTTTAAAGTGGGCACAAACTCATGGAACAGACCTGCCCTGAATCCTAAAACTGCAGTATTCATTGCATTTGCAGAATCTTGAAAGACCTGATTGGCTGCAATAAAGTCAACCTGCAGACCGTCGACCAGCTTATCAAGCGCATTTGCGTCCCTGTCTTTAAAATACCAGAGAGAATTCACGGTGGTTGCCTGACCACTTGCCAGAGGAGCTGAAACGTAGCCACCAAAATCGCGCATATTGACAAACTTGCTGCCGGCGTACTTTGCGAGAATGGTGTCAACGGTAGATGCAATACTGATTCTGGCCTCCAGCTGCAGCTCCATGCCATTAAGCTTATCCCCAAACATCCTCCAGAAGATCACGCCGACACCGGTACTTGCTGCGATGTCATCCTTTGTTCTGGCCAGATTTTGCTGAATGTCTCCTGTGCCGACAAAATAGATCTCCGTAAAATCTTTCGTATCTCGTTCCCCTTCTTTATAGTTCTCCATAGTGTATTGAGCAAACACTTTGCTTGCGGGAAGACACAGAAATAAAAAAAGAGTTATTCCCAGCATTTTCATCGGATGGCTCAGGCACGGTTAGGATTACCTGCAGTACTAAATTGCGGCAATCGTTCAGCAAAGCCAATAGCTACTAATAGTTATTTATCGGCTGCCAGTCAACAGCTTTTATTATCTTCGATCATGCAAAACAGTGATCTCATCCAGCAGGTCAACTTTATCAAAGAGATTGATAAGTTGAAATATATCCAGCGACGGACGAAACTCTTCAACAGCGACAGGCACGAGAATGACGCCGAGCACAGCTGGCACCTGGCCATGATGACCATTGTTCTGGCGGGTCACGCCAACAAGCCGGTAGACGTGCTGAAAGTGCTGAAGATGGTCTTGATCCACGACATCGTCGAAATAGATGCGGGGGACACCTTCATTTACGACACCACCAAAAGTCACGATAATACAGCAGAAGAACTTTTAGCTGCTGAACGCATATTCGGCCTCTTGCCAGCTCAGCAGGCAGAAGAATTTATCGGCATCTGGAAGGAGTTCGAGGAAGGTGTATCGGAAGAGGCGAAATTCGCCAGATCCATGGACCGGTTTGAACCGCTTCTGCAAAATGCGTCTAACAATGGTGGCACCTGGCAGGAGTTTGATGTCCCCTATGAAAAGGTGCATGCGAAGAAGAAGGTCATTGCCAATGGTTCTACAGCGCTTTGGAGCTATGCGGATAACTTACTTAATGAGAGTGTAGAGAAGGGGATTTTAAAGAAGTCTGACGGAGCATCAGCATCTCAGTAGCCATGCTATTTTCTATCCCCACGAAATAACTTTTAAAGCCAAACTTTTCCAGCAGCTTCTTCGACGCGGTATTTTCGGGATCAATAATGCCGACCACGTCCGACTCCGGAGCGAGTTGCCTGGCTAAAGTGAGGAGTTCGTGGCAGATCGCCGTGCCGTAACCTTGGCGCCACCAGGATTTCTTCAGGATGTAGCCTATCTCCAGGGCAGGAAGATCTTGCTGATACCGGGTTAGTTTACAATCGCCAATAAACTGACCTTCTTCATTATGAACCTTGAAATAGCCAAACTCTTCATCATTGGAGTTGATGATCAGAATGAAATGGAACTTTAGCTCCGCCTCTTCCCTGGACAAGCCTTTTCCGGAGACATACTTCATTACTTCATCATGCTGAACCAGCGAATAATAGGCATCGAAGTCATTCGGTCGGAACTTTTCTAAATAGATCTTCATAGAGGAATTGCTTATATGCTCTGAAGGGCGGACTTTCCTGAATGAACAAATTCAATAAGCTAATTTAATGCCGGAGCAAGCGAGAAAGGAAAGCGTTACTAAAACCGCTTGCCCAGTGTGATCCCCAGCCTTGGGAATACATCGTCAGTTCCCGAGAACAGACGGCCAATTCCCGTGTATACCTCTCCAAACAAGCCGTTCTTGTTCAGAAACTTTCCTCCTACGGCCAATCCGGCACCAAAGGAATTTTTATTGTCATCGCGGGTAACGGAGAAACCGTTGGCATCAGTATGATAGTAGTAAAATTCGCGGTAGCTAAAGAGTCCCGCATTTCCTTCAATGAAGAATCCTGCCGCTGGCTTCTTCCCAAAATACATCCGGTAATAAGGCAAAAGGCTGAACTTGTAGTCCGTATCATCTGTGAACCCAAAGGCAATGGAGGCACCAAGCGCCTGGTTCTCGTCGAGCACCCGTTCGTAGGTCAGTTCCCCAATGCCGAGGACTCCGTAAAGCAGATTGAGCTTCAGTTCGTTTTTCTTCTGAAAGGTGGAAGGAAATGTTGCAGATGACCGGATGGTGTCTCTGTTTTGCGCCTGCACGAGGCTTGTTGAGCCGATTGATACGAAAATCAGAGTAAGTAAAAAAGATCTCATAATACAGTTTAGGTACCCGAAGGTAATAACTAACAAGCTATTAAACAAAACATATAAGGAACGGTATTTGACCGGGCATATGACAAGTTTGCACTTGCGCATAGGGAAATTTACAGAAGATGGAGTTCCTCGGAACCTGCTAATTACGAAAACTCTGCTGATTTTTTTAATTAATACGTATTCTTGCAAAACCTACAAGCTCGACAGATACTATGAAAAATTCAGGCAGTCCGGCTTTACCGCCAATTGCTTTACGCGTTTTTGAGACATTACCGATGTGCTGTGTGGTACTCTCGCCACAGCTCACGATATTAACGGTCAGTGATAGCCATGTGAAGCTCACCGGAAAAAGCCGGTCTGACATCACGGGTCATTACTTTTTCGACGTCTTCCCTGTGCTCGCGCCCGGGGAGGAACGCGACAATTCCGGCCTTGCTTCATCCTTCCGGCGGGTGCTGGCGACCAAAGAACAGCAGCAGATCGACTTGCTGCGCTTCGATGTGCCCGATCCCGAACATGCTGACAAGCTGAAGGAGTCCTACTGGCAAACAATCGATCAACCGGTATCAGGAGACGATGGTGAGATTGCCTATATCATTCACAAGATGCGCGATATCTCTCAGCAGGTTTTCAACGAAAGGAACATGAGGGAACGGTTGGAGACAGAAAGAAAGGCGAAGATGGCAGCTGAACAGCAAAGTCAGCAGCTTGATATCCTTTTCCATTCTGTCCCGGCGCAGATCGCTGTAATCAGCGGAGATGATCTGGTTTACACCTATATCAATCCACAATACAAAAAAGAACTGTTCCCGGAGCGGGATGTCCTGGGCCTGCCTTTGCTCAGCGCCATTCCGGAAATTGCTGATAAGCCGATCTGGCACACGCTGAAAAAAGTTTACACGACAGGGGAGCCTTTTATCCACAACGAAATGCAGGTGTCTCTGGCATCTATTACCGGGGGCGAGCTGAACGATCATTACTTCAATGTGGTTTACCAGCCGCTGCGGGACGAAAGCGGGAAGGTCAATGCCATACTTAGCTTTAAATACGAGGTTACAGGGCATGTGGCGGCGCGCAAGCTGCTCGAGGTCAAGGAGCAGAAGCTGAAGCAGCTGAACACCGACCTGCAACAGGCCTACGAGGACCTGCAGGCCAGCAACGAAGAGCTCATGGCAGGTAACGAAGAGCTTTCGGCGACGAACGACGCATTGACAGACGCACAGGAGGCACTTGCCCTGCTGAACGCCACGCTCGAGGAGCGGATCAGGAGGCGTACTGCTGATCTCCAGGAAAGTGAAAGCGAGCAGCAAAAACTCAATGAAGAACTTACTGCCATTAATGAAGAGATGGCGGCTACTAACGAAGAAATAGCGGCTACCAACGAGGAGCTGATCGAAAGCCAGTATCGCCTGGAGGAACTCGTGAACGAGCTCGCCACAAGCGAACAAAAGGTCAGGAGCCTGGTGGAAAGTGCACCTTTCCCAATCGGCGTCTATGTTGGACCGGAGATGCGCATTGAACTGGTCAACCAGGCGATTATCGACGCATGGGACAGAGGTGATGACCTGATCGGCAGGACCTATGCGGAAGTACTGCCTGAACTGGCCGGTACCGGTGTTTACGAGCACCTCAGTAGGGTATACACAACGGGTATTCCTTATCATACTCAGAATGAGCGTGTCGACCTCGTTGTTGACGGCCAGCTGAGACCTTTTTACTTTAACTATGATTTCACACCCCTGTTCAACGGTCGCGGGGAAGTGTACGGTGTGATGAATACGGCAGCCGATGTGACGGAACTTGTTCACGCGAAACTGCAGGTTGAACAGAGTGAGAAGAGCCTGTATAATATCGTCATGCGATCGCCGGTCGCAAAGTGCATTCTTGTAGGTCCAGATCACAGGGTATCGATAGCCAATGACCGCATCATCGCTATTTGGGGCAAACCACGGGAATCGATTATGAACAAGCCGATCTTCGAAGGGCTCTATGATGCCAGGGGTCAGGGACTGGAAGAGCTGCTGCACGAGGTCTACACCACAGGCAAGACCTTTGAAGCGTTTGAACGTCCGGTGACGCTGCTCCGGAACAACCAGGCGGAGACGCTCTATCTGAACTTTGTGTACCAGCCTTACCGCGATGCGCGGGAAAATGTGGTCGGCGTGATGGTGACGGCGGTAGATGTAACTTCTCATGTGAAATCACGCGATGAGGTGCAGCAGCTGAATGAAGAGCTTGCCGCAACGAATGAAGAACTACAGTCTGCAAATGAAGAGCAAGCGGACATCAATGAGAAACTGGCGGCACTTAACGACGCACTGAAGATCAGCCAGGATGAACTGGAGCTCGCTATTGATGCCGGGGGACTGGCTACCTGGGATTACAATCCGCGTTCAGGCAAATTCTCAGGCAATGAACTAACGAAATCCTGGTTTGGGCTGCAGCCTGAAGATGAGATCGACCTGCATAAGGCAACCAGCATTATTATTAACGCCGACCGCGAACGAGTGCTCACGGCCATTAACCAGGCCTTGACCTTTGAATCGGGAGGCGACTATCAGATTGACTATACCATTTGGAACCCGCTGACGAATACCCTCCGCGAAGTTCGTGCAAAAGGCAGAGCGCTGTTTGATGATTCGCAACAGCCTACCCGGCTCAGCGGTGTGCTGCAGGATGTAACCGAGCAGAAGAAAGATGAGCAGCGCAAGAATGACTTTATCGGCATTGTGAGCCATGAGCTGAAAACGCCTCTCACTTCGATAAAAGCCTTATTGCAGGTAGCGGCACTCAAATTGAAGACCAGCGACGACGCATTTTTGCGGGGCGCCATAGAGAAGTCGAACATCCAGGTGAAAAAAATGGAGACGATGATCAGCGGCTTCCTGAATGTTTCTCGCCTGGAATCAGGAAAGATGCAGATCGACAAATCGGAATTCAACCTCCAGGAGCTGCTGGATGATACGATCAAGGAGATGCAGCTGACGCTGAGCAGCCACCGGATTGAGTTCCTTCCATGCGGTCCCGTAGGGATCTTTGCCGATTACGACAAGGTGAGCCTCGTCATATCCAATCTGCTGAGCAACGCCATCAAGTACTCACCTAAGGGAGGGAAAATTGAAGTGTGTTGCGAGATTTTGGGGAACACCGTTCAGGTAAGTGTGCAGGACGAAGGCTATGGCATTAGTGCTGAGGACAAAGAAAAACTTTTTGAACGCTATTACCGGGTGGAGACCAGCTATACGCGACATATCTCCGGCTTTGGAATAGGCCTGTATCTCTGCGCAGAAATTGTTGCACGCCACCAGGGACGCATCTGGGTAGAAAGTGTAGAAGGAGAAGGCTCTACCTTCTTCTTTAATTTACCTCTCGGAGCCTGATCGCAGGCCCGGCTGACCGTGATTTGAAACGTCCGTATTTCTCGCATTCGTTAAACGAAAATTGCGGTCAGCCTTAGGAACTTTATATGTAACTATATGAAATACTGGTAACAATCACAAAAAACATACTGATTATCTGCAAACATCTTTCTAGGTTTGTGGTATCGCTCCCAAGGCATATACCTGGCTATGGCCGGCAAAGCTTAGGTATACTTTAATAAAACTCTCAGTTCAGTCATCTTTTTTTAAAATATCATTCACTTGGAATGATCTTTTAGTCACAGCGCCATGCGCTGAATGATCTTGTCCATTTCGTGGGCCGGGCATCGCTGTGAATGAAAGAGAGCTCCAGAAAAAGAAAAAAAATCAAAAACAGGAAATGAAGAGAAACATTAAAACAGAGAGCAAACTATTTACATTTCTATTATTATCATCATTCTTATTATTTAGCTGCCAAAAGGACGAAGAGATCCTGGCAGATGTAAAAGCCCCCGAAGCCATTTCGGCGCTTGCATCCGAAACCACGATCCGCGGGGATCTGGATCTGTCCAGAGCAAAATCAGATGGCGGTAACGCATTTTTAATCAAGCGGGCTATCCAGAACACACCGGGTGACAGTCCGGATCAACCTCAGGAATCCTTAGTTAGAATTTACGAAAACGGCGTGGAGATCGGTCCTGCACACTCCCTTCACCAGGACATCAGAGCGCTGGGAGAAGGTCGTTTCAGCCACTGGGGCGGAAACGTGTACTTATCCGCATCTGACAATTCAGATCCTCGGACAAACGGACGAAAATATACCTATGCGGTAGTGAGCAGCAATGCTGGAAAGCCACAGCAGTCGCCTTCTGAAGGCCTCGAATATCTACCCGGCACAGAACCTATCGGCTACGCTAATGTAGATGGAAAAACCACTGGCGGCTTAGGAGGTGAAGTAGTGACAGTAACCACCCGCGCCGATTTGAAGGATGCCCTCGAAGCCCGTGTGCCCCTGATCGTCCTGATCAAAGGAAAGATCTCTGGAATCGGCAGCCTGAAGGTACGTTCAAACAAGTCGATCATCGGGATTGACAATGGGATGTTAAGCGGGATCGGACTGCAAATTTTCGAAAGCACCAATGTCATTGTTCAGAACCTGACGATCAAGGACGTGATTGCCGGCCTGGATGACAACGATTGCGTGAATATCAAATACTCGGATCACATCTGGATAGACCATTGTGAGTTCTATTCGGACAGAAGTCATGGCTGGGACTATTGGGACGGCCTGATTGATGTAACCAAGAAATCCAACTACATCACCGTTTCCTGGAGTAAGCTGCATGACAGCTACAAAGGCATGCTCTTTGGTGTAAGTGAAGCTGACCGGGGTGCCATTAAGGTGACTATGCACCACAACCTGATGTATAACCTGGCGGAACGGGTACCATCACTAGTAGCAGGCAATGCACACGTTTTCAACAACTATTTTGTTAATAATGACGGATATTGCATAGGCTCCAGGATAGATGGAATTGTCAGGACGGATAACAATTACTTCTTAAACTGCCATACCCCGATTGATACGAATTTGGGACATGATGATCCGGGATATGTGAGTAATGCCAGCAGCAATCGTTATGATAATTCAGGAAGAAACGATATCACGACCAGGGAAGTTGACTGGACGCCTCCTTACTCATACCGCTCTGCGCTTATACCGGCGGATGAAGTTCCGGATGTGGTGACCGCAGGTGCAGGTGCGACGCTTTAATTTTAGAGAAGAAACTTTTATATCAATGGGAAGCAGGCCGGAATCCTGCTTCCCATTTTTTGTTTGTTCATAGGCCCCCTTGAGCTATTGACTACTCTTCAGGGATTTCATATCGATAACGAAGCGGTATCTCACATCGCCCTTCAGCAGACGCTCGTAGGCCTCATTGATCTTCTGGATATCGATCATTTCAATATCAGCAACGATATTGTGTTCTCCGCAAAAATCCAGCATTTCCTGAGTTTCAGCAATTCCGCCGATCATGGAGCCTGCAAAGCTCTTCCTTCCGCCGATGAGGCTGAATGCGGCAACAGGCAAGGGAAATTCAGGAGCACCCACCAGGGCGAGGGAGCCATCCACGCGAAGGAGGCTGAGGTATTCGTTGATGTCGTGCTGTGCCGATACGGCGTCGAGTATAAAATGCAGCTTCCCCTGAAAGGCAGCCATCTGACCGGCATCTTTCGAGAGGACCACTTCATCGGCTCCCAGGCGTTTGGCTTCAGCGAACTTGGATTCGGAAGTGGTGAAAGCGACCACATGCGCGCCCATAGCCTTCGCTATTTTGATACCCATGTGTCCCAAACCTCCAATACCCACGATACCCACTTTCTTACCGGGACCTACGTTCCAGTGACGGAGCGGCGAATAAGTGGTGATACCCGCACACAGGAGTGGTGCGGTAGCCGCCGGGTCGAGCTTTTCAGGAATACGAAGGACAAAGTTCTCATCTACTACAATGCGTTCTGAATACCCACCGTACGTTTGTGTCTGGAGGTGCTTGTCCGGCGAATTATACGTCTGTGTAGCTCCCGGTTCACAGAATTGCTCCAGCCCTTCCCTGCAATACTGACATTCCTGGCAGGAATCCACTAAACAGCCCACCCCTACTGTATCTCCTACCTTAAACTTGCTCACGTGATCGCCCACACTGATGATCTTTCCTACGATCTCATGACCGGGCACGCAGGGATACACGGTACCATGCCACTCGTTTCGTGCAGTATGGAGGTCAGAATGACATACTCCGCAGAACAAAATGTCTATTTCGACATCATGTGGTGTATTTTTTCTGCGCTTTATGGTCAATTGATTGAGAGGAGCCTGTGCCGCTTCGGTGCCGTAGGCTTGTACTTGTGTTTCACTCATATGTGTATTGATGATTGGGTGCTTACCTTCATTGCAATACAAAAACAGAGCTTATTGTTTGTGTTTTCGGTTGAATAGTTCTTGTTATGTTTTGATAGTAGTACAACTTCCTCAAAATTTCACACTTTGTAGAGAACACTAAACACTTCACATCGCACTAGGAACATAAACTGCACAGTTTCCTGTTAGTTACTAGTTTGGCACGAGCTTTGATATTGTAGGAGTAGGTTTATAATTGGTTAGTTTGAGCACCTGCCCATCAGGTGCTTATTTTTTTTCTGCGTTCCGCGGATCATTTCCCCAGTAATTCTTCCAGCTTTTTATGCAGTTCTTCTTCTCTGAGGTTTTTAGCGACGATGGTACCATCGGGACTCAGCAGCAAGTTCGAAGGAATGGCCCGTACACCATATAGCTTTGCTGCGGCACTATTCCAGAATTGCAGATCGGACACATGAGTCCAGGTTAAATGATCGTCTTTAATCGCTTTTACCCAGTTCTCTTTTTTGCGGTCTAACGATACACCAAACACATCGAATCCTTTGTCTTTATATTTCTGCCAAGCCTTAACCACATTGGGGTTTTCACGGCGGCAAGGTCCGCACCAGGATGCCCAGAAGTCGAGCAGCAGGTATTTGCCGCGATGATCAGACAGCTTTACAGGACGCCCTTCCGGGTCATTCAACGTGAAGTCGGGCGCCTTCTTTCCCGGCTCAACAGTGCGCAGCACCGTGATCAGTTCTCTGAGTGCATCTGCATAGCGGCTGCGCTGCAAAGCCGGATCCAGCAGGCTCAAGTTGCGGGCGATCTCATCGGGCGACAGGCGGTAAGCGAAATTGCGGTACAGCACGTAGGCCGAAACGATGGATTTGGGATTGGCGGTAATGAAGCTATCGATCTTCATCGTTTCGTCGTCCTGCCGGTTGTATGCCGTAAAAAGATCCTGAGCGGGGGATCCCTCGGCTGTAGATTTACTATAGTATGATTCGGGATCGAGGTTTACTCTGATGTTTTCAGAATCGACAAACAGGAAGTATGGGCTCTGCGCCTTGTTGAGGGTGAGTCCGTACAGTTCAGGCAGCTCGATTTTTGTACTGATGTTGAAGTTGCCGTCTTGTATCTTCGCCGAGTCGATGGTGAAGAACATTTTGTTCTCAAAGCGCTGCAGATATACATATCCGGAACCTGCATCAGCCGTTTTTCCGCTGATATGAACGGGGCTGATCTTTCCCTGAGCGAAGCTGAACCCTCCTTGCAAGAGGAGGGTCAGCAGTGACCATTTAAAAAAGCTTTTCATCTTAATCATTTAAACGAGGGTTGTTGTTGACTTCAAGTTCAGGTATGGTGAACAGGTAGTAGGGACTATTCGGCACAAAGGCGCTCTTGTCGGGCAATACAAGTACCGAATGACCAATACCAGGCACCTGTTGGATTTTACCCTCAGAGTTGGTGATGGTGACGTAAACCGGTCCCGGGTTTGCACCGCCTGTATTGAAGGCCCTGCGAACCACCTTACCCTGGGTGCGAATAATGTCAGACAGGGCGAAACCTTCTCCCCAGAGTTCCTTACGGCGCTCGATAAGAATCGCGTCAACCACCTGCTGCTGTGTTTTCCCTGCTATATCGAGCGGGCCCGCCTTGCGGATGTTGCGCAGCTCATTCAGCCGAAGGGCGGCTTCTTCCAGCTTGCCTTCTCTCGCTTTTGCTTCTGCTTCAATCAGGACCATCTCCGAAGCGCGCATCAGCACGATATCGGCAGTCTGATCTTGCCGGAACTTAAACTTCTGATAGCGGAGGGAACCTTCGCGACCTTTAAGCCCGTCCCACAGGAATAGCTGAGTGCGAATATCGCCTGCTTCAAACAAGTCCTTAAAATAGGGATCGGCCATGAAACTGTAGTAATAGGAAGAAGCGGAACTCACGTCGAGGAAGTGGAAGTTATAGCTGGCGTTGCTCTGTTCAGGCGTCTGACCATGTCCCCAGATCCATTCGCTGTTGCTCAGGCTATTGAAGCCGGCAGCGTAATCTGCGGCGTTCATCAGCGGATAAGTCTGACGTGCCGCAGCAGCGTTTGAAGCAGCATCTGCCCATTTACCGGTGTTCAGGGAAGCCCGGGCAAGCAGGCCTTTAACCACGTCGGTGTTGATTTTGTATTTGGCTGAAGCGGGACGGCTATATTTCGACAATAGCGTCTGCGCGTCGTTCAGGTCGGCAAAAATGCGGTTATAGACCTCCCTTAGGCTTGCTTTCGGGTTTCCCTCTGATTCGGGACGTGCCGGCTCGGTATAGATGGGCACCGCTTTCGCTTCCGGGTCTTTCAGATAGCTGAACTGGTAGAAGCTTGCCAGGGTGAGGTAGCTGTTTGCCCGCAGTGCAAGGGCCTGCCCTTTGATCTGATCTTTCTTAGGCTGCGAGCCGGAGGCTGCATCAATTTTGGTGATGATGTTGTTGCAGTTGTCGATCACCTTGTAGAGCAGTGTCCAGAATGCGGAAACCCGCGTATCTGTATTGAGCTGCATCTGCGTAAAAGAGTAAGCTGCGGGAAATCCGTACTTGGAGGGATTGATCACGGCATCGCTGCCCATGGCATCGCTCGTGCGCAGGATGGCACCATAGCCTGGATTGGCGTAGGTGAAGTATGTGTCGTTCATATAGCTCCAGGTGCCATTCAGGACGGTTTCTATATTTTCGACGCTGGTGAACAGCTTCTCTTCGGATACGGAGGTAGCCGGTGAGGTGGACAGCTCTTTTTCGCAGGAACTAAACAGCAAAAAGAGGGCGGTGAAGAAAGCGAACTGCTTATTGAATATCCTTGTCATCTTATCTATGTCTGATATTTTAGAATGTTAACTGTATGCCTGCAGAGAGGGACTTGATTGCGGGGTATCTGAAATAGGTGGTCCCGTCGACTACCTGCTCCGGGTCCATGCCCTGGTGCCCGTAGAAGGTCAGCAGGTTCTCCCCAATCAGGGAAACACTCAGATCACTGATACTGAAGCGTTGCAGCAGGCTCTTTGGCAGGTGATAGCGTAGGGAGACATTTTTCAGTCGGGCATAAGACGCGTCGTACAGGAAGCGTGTGGACAACGAGTTCCAGTTGTTGGCGGTTGTCGACAGCGCAGGTACGTCGGTATTCCTGTTTTCAGGAGTCCAGCGATTCAGCATTTCCTTACTCCATGCCCTTCCCGGTGAATTACCGTTATGCAGGATCAGCACGTAATCGCGGTCGAGGACGTAGCCACCAACGCTGTAGGCCAATAAGGCAGACAGCTCAAAGTTGTGGAGACGGAAGGTATTGGTGATCCCGCCGAAGAAATCAGGCAGGGCACTCTTGCCAACATAGCTGGTTGCCTGCGCGTACTGGTTGGTGATCACCTTGTTGTTATCCGCGTCGGTGCGGTACCACTGCGGACTGCCAGTTTCAGGGTTTACACCGGCCCATTCTTTCAGGTAGAAGTCGTATATAGACCCGCCCACGGTAAGGCGTTTGTTCCCATTGTCTACGTAACGCTGCGGAAGCGAAGTGATCTTGTTCCTGTAGTGCGTCAGATTGAAGTCCAGCGCCCATCGGAAGTTCTCAGACAGTACGGGTACAGTGTTCAGCTGCACTTCGAAGCCGTTATTCTGCAGAGATCCGATGTTGGCGTCAATAGAACTGTAGCCTATTGAAGGCGCCTTTGGCTGTTTGAAAAGCAGGTCTTTAGAGCGGCGGCTGAAAAATTCAAACGTCGCACCGAGTCTGTTATTCAGCACCGAGATGTCCAGACCTACGTTCAGGTTCAGGTTGGTTTCCCACTTCAGGTTGGGGGTAGCCAGGCGGGAAGTTACCACACCATTCTCGCCCAGGTTGTTGGACACAGCATACAAGCCTTCGTATGCGTAGTAGATCCCGAGATTATCGTTCCCTTGTCCCCCGTAACTTGCCCGTAGGGTGAGGAGGTCGAGCCAGGACTTATCCTTGAGGAATGCTTCTTCCGATACTTTCCATGAAGCACCGAGAGACCAGAATGTGCCCCATCGCGCATCAGGTGAAAAACGGGATGAGCCGTCGGTCCGCAGTGATCCTGAGAAAAAGTATCTGCTCTTGTAGTCGTATTCGGCACGGCCCAGGAAGCTCAGCAGGGCATATTCGTCAGATGTCCCTGTGAAGGAATTCAGTTGAGAGGCTGCATCCGGCTCATAAAAGCCGGGGAAAGCAAACCGGGAGCGGGAGCCGGACATCTGCTTTCTGTTGAAACTGTAGAACTCCTGACCAGCCAGCAGGTTCAGATGGTGATCGTCATTGAAGCGCTTATCGTAGGTCAGGATATTGTTGATGGTGTAAGACAAGGTGCGGTAATTGCTTCTGGACACGGAACCCAGGGTAGCTGCGCCTTCGCCAAAGGAAGGGTTGATATAATAATGATCGTTCTGGTTGGTAAGATCTGCACTATAGGTGGTACGCAGCTTCAGTTCAGGCAGGAAGGTAGCTTCGAGGAATGCACGCCCGGAAACATTATCCTTCGAGATTTCTGATCTATCTAGTCCTATGGTTCCCGCCAGGTTGGTTCTGGGGCTTGCGGCAGATGGCCTGTACTCGCCGTAATCGTAGACCCGCTCATTAGTGACCGGATCAAGCTGGTAAGAGCCATCAGCATTCCGCTTGTACACAGGATAGAAGCCGGCGACGATGCGGCTGAAGTTGATGATATTGGAAGTCTGTGTATCTTCAGACTGAGGATAATCCTGTTTGGAGTTGGCGGCACTGATGTTTAGACCCGCGCTCAGCCATTTCTTAGCCTGAGTACTAACGTTGACACGGGCATTGTAGCGCTTGAAGCCTGAGCCGACAGCCATACCTTCATCATTGAGGTAACCGCCTGAAATATAGTATTGCGACTTTTCATTTCCGCCGCTGAAGTTGATATCTGCCTGGGTTCTCTTTCCGGTGCGGGTGAGTACATCTGCCCAGCTGTCGTTCCAGAGCGGGCGGGCGCCGGCAACCAACTTTCCATCAACACCTACGGGCTCCGGAAAAGCTGAACCATAGGGGTTGATAGCCAGAGAAGGTACTAGCGTTCTGCTGGCAGTTTGGGCAGCATTCGCCGCCGATGCGCCATTTGCGAGCTGGTTATTGCGGATAGCTTCCCAGGTCAGCTCGTAATATTCGTCGGTGCTGAGGTGTTTATAATCCTCAACCGCACGGGTAGAAAAACCTTGAGAGAAGTTTGCCCCTACACGGGTTTCGTTATTCCTTTTCCCTTGCTTGGTAGTGATGATGATGACCCCGTTGGCACCGCGGGATCCGTAAAGAGCGCTGGAAGCGGCATCTTTCAGGATGCTGACTGAGGCGATATCGTTGGGATTGATGGACGCGAGGTCGCCGCTAAAAGGGTTGCCGTCGACCACATAGAGCGGTGCGCTGGATGCATTAACGGAGCCTATCCCGCGGATGCGGATCGTCGCTTCAGTACCAGGCTGCCCGGACTGTGCCGTGGACTGGATTCCGGGCGCTACACCCTGAAGGGCACGTCCGATATTGGACACGGGCCTGCTTTCCAGTTGTTCGCCCTTAATGGCCGATACAGATCCGGTGAAATTAGAACGGTTAGCTGTACCATAGGCAACTACCACAACTTCATTCAGGGTACTTGTAGATTGTTTGAGCTGAATGACTGAAGCGACCTGTGCGGCAGGAACTTCCAGCGTTTCAAAGCCGATAAAAGTAAAGCGAAGGACATCCTTGTTGGAACCCACCATGATGGTATAGCGGCCGTTTGCGTCGGTCAGCGTGCCTTTCCCCGATCCTTTAACGGTGACACTTACACCGGGCAGTGCTTCAGAGCTACCGGCTTCTACTACCCTTCCGGCTATGCGGAGCTGCTGGGCAGAAGCACTGAAACTGAGGAAAAGAAGAGTAAAGAAAAGGAAGATGGATGGCCTGTTGCCATCCCTGAGAAAAAAGTAAAAAGTTGATTTCATCAGTGAAATGAGTAAAAGTCTGGATAAGCCAGGTGTAGAACAATATTGGCGTCAAATATATAGATTAATCTATAGAACTAATAGGGTATTATCAGTTTAGTGCCATGGCTTATCTAATGGGAATGTCAAAATGGGGGTACGGTAAATGAGGCTGGCAGGGCAGATAAGGGTGATTTACCATTCGAAAATAACAGAATTGTGACTTAGATCCCTTTTTTCTTTTGAGACATCCTCTATTTTCGCGCCACATTAAAACACAACATGAAAGAAGAAAGAGAAGTAACTTTGAAGGACCTGTATGCGAATCCTGCTCCGCTGGGACTGTTTGCCTTTGGTATGACGACCGTTTTGTTAAATATCCATAATGCGGGGTTTTTCGCACTGGACTCGATGATCCTGGCTATGGGTATCTTTTACGGAGGAATCGCACAGGTGATTGCAGGGATCATCGAAGCCAAAAAGAATAATACGTTCGGGTTCACCGCATTTACTTCTTACGGTTTTTTCTGGTTGTCTTTTGTGGGCCTGCTGGTTCTCCCGGAAATGGGTTGGGCGAATGCGGTATCGGTTGAAGGCCTTGTTGCTTATCTTTCGATGTGGGGTCTGTTTACTTTCCTGCTGTTCCTGGCTACGCTGAAGCAGAAGGTTTCTCTGCAATTGGTTTTTGGTTCCCTGACGCTTTTGTTTGCCCTGCTAGCCATCGGTGATTATACCGGTAACAGCACGATCAAAACATTGGCTGGTTATGAGGGCATTCTCTGCGGCCTAACAGCCATCTATACAGCTGCTGCGCAGGTGCTTAACGAAGTATCGGGAAAGACTGTGCTCCCTTTATAAGATTTCTCCTTACCAATAATGAAGACCCCGGAGACGGGATCGAACCGCCGTTTAAGGTTTTGCAGACCTTTGCCTCACCACTCGGCCATCCGGGCTTGTTCTACAAATATAGAAATAATCTACCAATATTATAGAGTATCTTGTAACATAAGTGATATCTGGTAAATAATGCCTACATTGACATGGAGAAACCAGAGTCAATGTAGACATGAATCTTTTAGAAACGAGAGATTTACAATTCAGTTATGGCAAGAACAAGATATTAGAAAACGTTCATCTGAACATTCCTAAAGGTAGCATCTATGGCTTTCTTGGAAAGAATGGCGCAGGGAAGTCGACGACGATCAAACTGCTCCTCGGTTTGGAGAAGCCCGACGCGGGGACTGTTGTCTTCGAAGGAAGCAGCATTTATAACAATAGACCTGACTACTATGCCGTTACGGGAAGTCTGATAGAAGCGCCCTCTCCTTACGGGCATTTGACGGCGTTTGAAAACCTGAGCTATCTGGATTTCATTTTTAAAAAGGGCGCTGCGCGCATACAGGAAGTATTGCGAATGGTTAGGCTGAGCGGCGACCAAGGCAAGCTCGTCAAGAAGTTTTCGATGGGTATGAAACAGCGCTTGGGAATAGCGATGGCTATCTTCTCCGATCCCACTTTGTTGATTTTAGATGAGCCCTTTAATGGACTGGACCCAGAAGGGGTTTATGAAATGAGAGAACTATTGCTCAATCTGCACCGGGAGGGTAAGACGATTTTCTTCTCTAGTCATATTCTATCTGATGTACAGAAGATCTCTACTCATATAGGCTTTCTGCACCAGGGGAAGGTTATTTTTCAAGGATCAATCTCCGACTTGCTCTCGTCTGTCGACAGAACGGTTATATTACGAACGGATAATCCTGGAACGACATACAAGCTTTGTGCAGATAAAGGCTTCAGAACGGAGCTTATAGAAGACAACAGGCTTTCTGTGCTCATCAGTAGCGATGTTGATTTTGATCGGTTGCTGCGGACTATTGTACAATCGGACATACAAATCTTTTCCGTACAAAGTAGAGAGACAACTTTAGAAGATGCTTTTCTGAAATTTACATCCCGGAATTTATATGTCTAGACCTTCTATATTGTCCGTTTACAGAAGTGAACAATTCAAAATGCAGCGAAACTCCAGTGTACTGTTGATCCTCCTGTTTCCTCTTCTACTGACAATAAGCATCGGGTGTTATATACTTTACAGAAACAGCCATGCAATTGGGAACCCGGCGGCAACCTTCGGTTATAATCCCTGGAAGTATGTGCTGGCCAGGCACATTTTTCAGTTCTATTCCCTTCTATATCCCGTCTTAGCAAGTATTCTCTGTTTTTCGGTTTGCGACGTCGAGTTTAAGAACTCGGGATATAAGCATTTGTTCCTATTACCTGTGAACAGGAACCGGATATTTGCCTGCAAGCTAATGTTTATCATCAGAACACTGATATTATCCATTATCATCGCCTTTTTAACTTTTATGGCTACAGGTTATCTTTTCGAAGCTTTGCTCCCCGGATACCGGTTTGGCGATTACCAAATTTCCGCTATCACACTGACGTTTTTCATACGCCTGTTCCTCGGCTTATTAGCCATTACCATGATTCAGACCGCGCTAAGCCTGGCAAGCAGAAACTTCGTGATTCCCACAGCTTTTGCTTGTCTCGCATCTTTCTGTGCTCTGATTATGCAACGATGGGAATATATTGAATATATACCTTATTATTCGGGATGGAACGCATTTAACGGATTCGTTGCAGATCTTACGTCCTGGATTACCCGCGTCGAATACATAAACACCGCTTATTTGTGTATATGTCTATTAATATGCTTCTTCGTATTTAACAAGTCGAGAGCTTAGTACCAACAGGTTCTAATCTTCGGATACTTAAAAATCTTGCGGCTTTCCCCATTTTTTAAACAATCTCCTAAGCTCGCTTTTGGTAATGGAGATAACCGTACCGTGGCGGGGCTTGAAATCCATTTTGACTTCCTGGTCTATGACGCTGAAGTTTTGAAGGTCTTCGCTGCGTGAAAACTGAAAGCTGTGCGCTTTGAACAAGTCGTACATCATGATATAGCTTTGTGAACCAATCAGCTTGAATACGGATGAGCCTTCGACTTCTTCTTTAGTAGGTTGAAGATAGCGGTCATTTTCGTTCCAGATTCCTGAAGTTAGGGAGCGAGTGGTTGCTACTTTGATGCCGGCGCCGTCTGCTCCTCCTGTTTTGCGGAACAGGTAGTAGAGGCTGTCTTTACGGATGATATCACCATCGATATTAAAGGCCGGTGTTTTAGGGAGAAACAGCGGCTTGGGTGTCCCTTCGAGATCGGTAAAATCTTTGTTGGCGTAGGCATAATAGATGATATCGTGCTGGTCGCCATGCTTCATGGACCAGTAGATCATATATTTTCCTGCCGCCTCATCATAGATGGTTTGCGGGGCCCAGACCCGCTTCAGGCTATCATTCCCGGGATATTTCTGCTGGATATTGATAATGCTGGAGGTCCAGTTCAGGAGATCGGCCGATTTCAGAAGCACCATGGCGCGGTTGGCTTCCCATCCTTTGGATGAAGCCATATCGGTGACCACCATGTAGAACGTCTTCCCATCTTCGGCCCGAAGGATATGCGGGTCGCGCACTCCTCCGCTGGAACTGATTAATTTGGAGTCGATCACCGGGTTGTTGTTGTTCAGCGTATAATAATGGAAACCATCTTTGCTGACGGCGTAACGTACCTGCTCTTCATGGATGCGGTTTCCGGTAAAATAAACGAACAGATAAGCGGCTTTTTCTTTTTCTGTTGAAGGCCGGACCGTTTGCCCCATTGCATATTGCAAGCCTGTTGATATCAGCAATCCCAGCAGGATCAACCATGAATAATAATGTCGCATTCTGCTTATTATTTATTGCTGAAACGGAGCACGGTGAACGAATAGGGCTGCAGTTCCAGTGTATTTTTGGCGCCGGGACTAAATTCAGAATTAATGGGTTTGGCCACTTTATCAGCAGGATTCCCGGAGAGGACGGTCTTTGATCCTTTCATCCCGGCTGTTTTGATACCGGCGAGATCTAACTCTGTCTTGACCGGCACCGGCAGGATATTCACCATTTTGACGATCAGATCATTCGTCTTGCTGTCCCGCACGACCGAGTATGCGATACGCTTACGGAGATCTTCCCTCTGATCAGACAAGGTGGCAATAGCCGGAATATAGCTGTCACCCGCATGCTTACCGTAGAGCTGCTGAACATAGTAGCCGATAGTGGGCTTAATTTCTGTATTGTTGAAGTAAACCAAGTCGGGGTTCCATTGCGTATGGCCTTCTTTGCCGAGCAGGGGAGCGTAGGACGTCATGTGTACGATATCTCCGTTTCTCTCCAGTGAAGTCAGGTATGCCGCTTCAGCAAGGGCCGTCTCCAGATTAGTCTTGGTGCCTCCAGGAAGGCTGGCGGCATATTCGCCCAAATAGACTTTCGACTTGGTACGGTCGTATTTGTCATAGAAGTTCTGGTTGTTGATGAACCACCCGGGCGACTGGTAGTAATGCTCGTCGATCACCGGTATCTCCAAGGCTGAGGCGATCTTCCATCCCTCTTCATAGTCTGTGCCTTCAAAGAAAGGACCGGCTGTACCGATGACGGTAATTTCGGGGTGTGCCTTGCGGAGTGCCTTATAGATCATTTCGAAGCGCTCTTTGAAAACTTCTGTGATCAGATCTTCATTACCGATTCCGATGTATTTCAGGTTGAACGGCCGGGGATGTCCGGCTTCAGCACGCTTCTTTCCCCAGGTGGTATTTACGCCTCCATTGGCGTACTCCACCAGATCCAGAATATCCTGAACATACTCGTCCATCTCACTCATCGGGATCCCTCCCTGTTGTCCCCCACCCCCTGTTGATGAATTCTGGCAGGGAACACCAGCAGCCAGTACAGGGACGGGCTGCGCACCTATATCTTCACAGAACTGGAAGTATTCGAAATACCCTAAACCCATACTCTGATGGTAGTTCCAGAGGTTACGGTCAGGTACGCGGGATTCCAGAGGACCTATGGAGTTCTTCCATTTATAGATGTTATCAATACCATCGCCGTGCGCTACGCAGCCCCCCGGGAAGCGGATAAAGCGGGGATGGATATCTGCTATGGTTTGTGCCAGGTCAGGACGAAGTCCATTTTTGCGTCCCTTGAATGTCTTTTGCGGGAAAAGCGATACCATGTCGAAAGCATAGCTTCCACTCTGTCTGATCTGCAGTTCCAGGCGGGCGTCTGAAGCGTCGGCTGATGCTGAGAGCACGGCCTTGACCGGCTTCCATTCAGGAGACGACAGTGCGACAGTTGTACTGGCAATGAGCCCCTGCTTGTCGCTGACCAGCCTGACCTCTACGTTGCCTCCTCCTTTCTGCAGCTGACGAGCGAACATGGAGAAGTTATACGATTCGCCTTTTTTCAGGGCTATACCGTCAAATCCGCTATTGACCAATGCAGCCTCAGCAGCCCCGGTCGTGAAGACCGCATAGTGAGGGTTATTCTGATGAACAGGATTTAGCGAGTCGATCTTTAAGCCGGCGTCTTTACCCTTCACACTCCAGGCGTAGGTGCTATTCCATTCTTTATCCCGATATCTTTTATCACCCGGATGATATTCAAACCCACGGTTCTGAACCAATTCTGCATACAGTCCTCCGTCGGCAGCATAATTGATATCTTCAAAGAACACGCCCATGAGCATATCGCTGATCGGCTTGGCTGCCTGGGGTTGCAGCACGATGCGGGCATCTACGGATCTTAGGCCGGCAAAGCGCTGTGCGTCCTGACTGGTTGTTTCGGCGTTGAGCGCAGCATTATATTGCTGCAACTGGTAGTTTTTCAGCAGGCCGTCGACGAGTGTCCAGGATACACGATGAAGCTGTCCTTCGACCTGTTCAGTACCCAGCTTAACAGAGATACCTGCATTTTTGTATTGAGAAGAAGGCACCTCCCTTGCTGGTATATACTCTTTGAAATCCGGCGTGCTGGTCTGGTAATATTTCCCTTCGGAATCAGTATACACAACGTGATATTGTTGCGTATTGCTGTCATAAGAGATGACCGGTTTGAGCACGTTCTTACCTTTCTGAAGATAAGGATAGCTCTGAGGACCCCAGCTAAGCAAGTCGGCGGATGAGGCATGTGCGAATTGGAGGGTACGATCGTTAAGACTCCACACAGCCTGCCATTGCCCCCCTTTCCCCTGAATCAGATAGGGTGTGTACATTTTTTTCTCGCTGCCCCATGCTCCATAGTCGCTTTTTACATAGGGATGCCCGTTGCCTATAGAAGTCCAGTGTTGCTTGTCCTGGCTCCAGGCGAAACGCAGTCCGTTGGTACCATAAGAAAACAGGTAGACGGAGTCTGGCTGATCATGAGCCCTCGCCTGGTTTGCAAAAGCGGACACAAAAAGGATAAAGAGGATAGATTGCAGAGAGGTGAATTTTCTGTTCATGGAAATTGGCGGTCAATTGGTATCGTTAAAAATAGCATTTAATATCAATTGTTAAAGCAACAATTATTCTTTGGTCAGCGGTTTTGTTACAATTGAGATACCGCTTGTTTTTTGGTTCTGTTTTTGATGTAAGATGCCAGACCAAAACACCTACGATGAAACGAGCCCTTTTAGCCTTCACGCTGCTGACCGGTTTGACATTCGGCGCCCTTGCGCAGGCCAGTAAAACAACACGCATCCGCGACAAGGATGTTCCGCAGGCAGTGATCAATACGTTCAACAGCCGTTTCCCGAAAGCCACAGAGGCGGAGTGGAAGAAAAAAGGAAATGAGTACAACGTGTCCTTTGAGCTGAACCGAATAGATCATCATGCTACCTTCAGCAGTTCGGGTGCGCTTCAGGAACACGGCAAAGAATTTTCATCATCCATGATCCCCGCGGTCATCCGTGAGGCCGTAACACGTGATTATCCCCAGCATCGTATCGACGATGTTCAGACCGCTATAAGGAATAAGGCTACGAATTACGAAGTGAGCCTGGACGGCAGGCCTGACCTGAAGGTACTTTACTCCGCGAGCGGAAAACTCCTGAAGAAAGAAGTGGACAACTAACACCGATCAATACACATCAACCAACATACATAAGATGGAAAACAATCAAAAATACGCGCTGATCACAGGCGCTACCAGCGGCATCGGATATGAGCTGGCTAAACTATTCGCAAAAGACAAATACAACCTGGTTATTGTAGCGAGGGATGCTGCGGAACTGTCGCGTACAGCGGGCGAGCTGCAGCAGGAAGGGATACAGGTGCACACGATTGCCAAAGATCTTTTCGTCAGGACGAGTGCAAAAGAGATCTACGAAGAGGTACAATCGAAAGGTATCCATATTGATGTGCTCGTAAATGACGCGGGACAGGGGCATTACGGGAAGTTTGAGGAAACGGATCTGGAAAAGGAGGTGGCGATCGTTGAATTAAATATCATTTCATGCGTGACCTTAACCAAACTATTCCTGAAGGATATGCTGGCGAGGAATGAAGGCAAGATCCTGAACCTGGGGTCGATCGCCGGTGAGGCGCCAGGGCCGTACCAGTCGGTTTACCACGGAACCAAGGCCTTCATCAACTCCTGGTCGACTGCCATACGCAATGAACTAAAAGACACGAACATCACGGTCACCGTTTTACTGCCGGGAGCAACAGACACGGATTTCTTCAACAAGGCAGATATGCAGAACTCCAAGATCGTGGATTCCAAGCTGTCGAATCCGGAGGATGTTGCCAAAGACGGATATGAGGCGCTCATGTCTGGTGATGACAAGATCATTTCGGGATTTAAGAATAAAGTTCAAGCGGCCATGGCCAATGTGCTGCCAGACAGTATGGCCTCAGCCACTATGGGTAAGCAACAGGAGCCGAAGGATAAAGACGCTTAGAATTCTTCGCCAACGAGTTCCATATTGACCATTGCACCGGCCATAGTGCCGGTGTAGACGGCGCTGGATACCGAGCGCATTGGAGAGGAGTTATCGCCACAGGCAAATACGCCGGGGACGGATGTCTTTTGAGTAGCGTCCACCTGTATATGTCCGCCTGCGGTCATCTGGCAGCCTAAGGTTGCATGAATATCAGAATGCTGCAGGAATGGAATGGCTGCATACAGTGCTCTGAGGGGAATACGGGATCCGTTATTCAACATCACATGGTTTAAATAGCCGTCTTCATGACCGATTTCGGCTATTTGATCTTCAACAACAGGGATGCCCGCTTTCTCAAGAAGATGCAGCTGTTCAGGATTGAATTCCGCCTTGCCCTGCGTAAACATGCTTAGCTTCCTTGTCAGGTTATGTACCAGACCGGCCAGGTGGATAGCCTTTTCTCCATTGGCAAAAATACCCGTTTGCTGACCGCTAAACTCATATCCGTGGCAATAGGGACAATGGATTACCGAAATACCCCATGCTTCTGAAAAGCCTTTTATATCGGGCATCTGATCTTTAATCCCGCTGGCCATAATCAGCTTCTTCGCTACGAAGTGCTGACCGTCCTGCGTCTCTATCAGAAACCCCTTGCCCTGTTTTGTTCCACGGGAAGCGAGTCCGTTGTGGAATTCCACCGTTTTGTACTGCCCGACCTGATTCCGTGCAATTGCGGCAATCTCCGCAGGAGTTTTCCCATCCTGTGTTAAGAAGTTGTGCGAGTGAGGAGTCTGACGGTTGCAGGGTAAGCCGCTGTCGATGACCAGTACCTTTCTTAAGGAGCGGCCAAGCGCCATCGCTGCAGAAAGTCCGGCATAGCTGCCTCCTATGATGATGACATCGAATGATTTGTCGGGTGCTGTAGTCATAAAGATCAGATCTGGTTGTTATTAACAAAGATATGATTACAGAGCTTTAATGCAACAGTGTAGCATTAGATATTGCAAAGAAATTGCAATATCTGATTTTCTTGATTGGAGAGCTGTTGCAGGTTCAATCTAGGGTAAGCAGGTTTCTGTATACTTCAGGACTTCCCCCTGGTTAAAGCTGATAGTATCCGATTTGGCAAACACTTCTTTACCGCCTTCCAACTTCGTTTCGCCGTAGCCTTCTATAAAGCCTTCAGCAACTTTCTTGAATATAACGGGCCTTTCTGAGGTCGTGCCCTCTGCATTAAATATGTATCTGGCTGATAGAATCCCATTTTCATAATTGCCCTCGATCGTGCCTTTTGAACGGTCTTTCTCGGCAAAATTATAGATGAGACTACCGCTAAGCTCATTTCCGTTCACTTCAGTAATAGCCAGCTGGAAAGTGTCTTTTTTGAGCACAGCCACATAACATCCTTTGAGGGAGTCGGCCGTTTTAGGAGCGGAGCTGCTTGCCGAGGTGTTATTCATCTTATTGTCCGGAGAGCCGCATCCTGCTGCAAAAATTCCTGCAGCCAGCAATAATGCGGCGGTCTTTGCAAGTCGTGTTGATTTCATAGGTGCCGGTATCTCAAATGCAGTGCCAGTTTGTGCCTGAGTTACCCGCTCCTAACCAACAAGCGGGTAACCAGGACTTGATCATTTGGAAACTTCCAGGCTGGAGGTTGCGCCCTGCCACGCCGCTGTATAGGTTTGTCCGTTATGTGTTCCGGTAGTTTTTTCAAAGTTGCTTAACTCCAGAACATATCGTCCCGGCCACAGGGGGGTAAATGCTACATGCCCATTTGCGTCTGTTATGAACTCTTTGCTCCATCCCTCGGGAGAAAACACGGATACGGGCTTGTTTGCCAGAGGCTGACCGTTCAGAACTGCCTTCAGTTGCACGGTCGCATTCATCTTATACGTTCTCGCTTCGCCGGCCAGCACATTGATGGTGTTCGGAATTGACCGGTGATCAACCACGCTGGTTTTTCCAACAGCTACGGCGGCGACGGAAGAAAACTCGTACTTTGTTGTTCCGCCGAGATCTTTTGCGACGTGACTTACGGTCAGGAGATAGACCCCGTCTTGCTCAGGAATAAAGCTTGCCGAATAGAAATCGGCTCCGGGAGTTTTACTGAGCTGAACTTTTTCTTTCCCGGGGGCAGTAAGCCACAAGGTAAATTCCTTTACATCGGAATACCATTCAGATAGCTGCTCCCGTTCGTTGCTGGCATACTCCCCATAAAAGATTTTCACTTCCTGGGGTTGGCCTTTTTTTCCGGTACCTGGGGTTTCGATCCACAGTGCATGGGCGAAGAGTTGTACTGTGCCTGTGCTGAATAGCAACAGTAGGAGAAATGATCTGAGGTTTTTCATGTTCTTAAGTTTGAGATTTGATTATACGTTCCTGATTGCTGGGCCTGATGATGTGGACAGCACGGGCGCCGGGGAGCTTGTCACTGCGGTTGCACGCCGCCGGGCTTGATTCTTCTTCTTATTCTTTTTCCCATACTTACGTCCCCACCAGACAAGAAATCCGGTAACAGGTAAGGATGCGCCGATCAGGGAAGCCAGGAAGGCCAGGACCTTACCGGGAAATCCCAGGATACTACCTACGTGAATGTCGTAGTTCATCTTCCGGAGTTTGGTACCAAAGGATGCCTGTTCGTAATCAGCTGCATAGACATCCTTCCGCTTCAGCTGCTGCAGTGTGTGTTGGTCGAACGTGTATCCCTTGCTCGTATAAAACTGGCCTTTGTCCGGATAAATATTGATGTCGATCGTTGCTTTTGCCTTCGCTGAGTCTGCAAAGCTGTAGTAGAAGCCAGCTGCTTTTGGATTCTCTTTTATTACTTTCTCCCAGGCGAGATCCATAGCCTGCCCGGGAGTATAGTATTTATTTGCCTGCAGGGAGTCGGATTGCATGCGCTCATAGGCAGGCAGGGATTGTCCGCCGGAAGTGACCCAGTAGAGCCCCTCACTATACCATTGGATGCCATAGACCATACCCGACAGCGCGATAGCCAGCAGGAACAGCAGGGAATAGAAACCCAGGACATTGTGCAGGTCAAGGTTTACCCGTTTGAAAGAGGCTCCCCACTTGATCGTGAAGCTCTTTTCACGTGTGGTCTTATTCCATTTTTTGGGGTACCACCAGATCAATCCGGTTATAAGCAGAACGACAAAGATCAGGGTTCCATAATTCACTACCGGCCGACCTATCTCAAAGGGGAGCCAAAGAAAACGGTGCCCGTTCAATATGAAGCGAAAAAAGTCTGTTTCTCCTTTTTTGTGGACCTGCTGGCTGAGCACCTCACCTGTGTAGGGATGCAATTTCAAGGTAGTCCCCCCTCCTCGCCTGCCCTCTTCTTTGGGGCCTTTGAGGTTCACGTTGATGGTGCGACCTTGCTGATACATCGCATAGGCTACCTTCTTGTCAGGATAGAGATCGTGTGCGATCCGGCTTAGTTCAGAGGGTTTCAAAACCGGTCTATCCTGCCTCTGCACACGGGTTTCAGGTTCCAGTAATGCAGTAATCTCTTCGTTAAACACCCAGATACAGCCAGTAATGCAGACGATAAAGACAATAATCCCGGAGATCAGACCCAACCAGAGGTGAAGCCAGTTGTTTACCTTTTTGAATGTGGAAGATGCCATGATTGATTTTAATATTTGAGCGCGTTTATTGCAGTGATTGTTCCCCCTTCGACTTTCAGTCCGCGTTTAGCCGCCCCGATCTCCGCATCGAAGATGTAGACATAGCTTCCCTCACTGGCGGTAGTGATGCCGATATATCCGGTCTTACCATCTCGGGGTGAATAGTTATTAATGGTTGTGGTGCGGGTGATATCATCGGGGATACCGCTTACCCATTTAAACTTCTTATTGATGACATCTGCAACGGCAAACTTGCGGGCGGTACCGGCGAGCGATTTAGGTTGAGGATACATCTGCAGGATAAAGATGCCCTTACCCAGGTAGGTCTGAGCAGCGATGTGGTGACCTCCGGACTCTTGTTCGATATTGAAGAAATAGGTTTGATCAAATTCTGTAGTACCCTTTAAGATCCGTATGATCGCGGAGGGTTTGGTAGATGCAGGGAGGCCATTGTTTGTTGCAGCCGCCGGAGAGAAGGCGTAGGCATCGCCGTTCTCTGTTTCGACAAGGCCATCAAGAAAGTAAGCACCGATATAACTTGTGCGGTTGTCCCGGATAACTTTCTCAAACTCCAGTTCAGGATAAGAATACACAGCCACCCAGGAACTGTCGGGATAGGCCGTACCGAATACGTCGGGAGCTGCTCCTTTAATACTCATATAGGGTATAAATACCTTCTCGCCGACCTGGGTGGCCCAGGTAAAGTGGGCACGTTCTCCGTTCCCCGCCAGCTTGACGATGTTTACCTGCTTCTCGCCGACTATCTGATACTTGCGTGCATCTACCCGATACATGCTGGCAAACTCATTACCAGAGCGGGGCACTTTTATGGTAAAGACATCGTCTTTTACAGGAGCGAATACGTGTACGGTCTCACTCTGGAAGTTACTCAGCCTGGTGAGTGTGCCGGTCGAGTCCAGACGGTAGCTGGTTACCGCACCAGGATTACCCTGACCATACAGCATACTGAAGAACCGGTTCTTATGAGTCAGGTAGTACCGGTACGAGCCGTCCTGCTCTAAGCCATTGCCCTTAGTGGTGATCATGCCTTCGTCCAGACTGTTTGTCGTCAGCAGGTAATCAGCAATTCCGGTGGTACCTATAGGCGTGGCAGAAATAATGTATTTGGTTGCTCCGGTGAGCTCTGTATCTGTATCGGTAATATCGAGGTATTCCAGTTCCGGATCACAAGCAGTAAAGATGCACAGTATCGATACTGCAGCAAGTACGGGTAAATATTTGAGTTTCATTTTTGAGTGTTTTTGGAGGCTGATGAGCCTGGTTTAAGATTCTGTCTGCTCAGGTGTCAGTTCTTGCTGATGAAATATCTCAGCTTCGCATAGATCGCCCTGCCCGGCTTTTGGAGGGAGAAATTGTCGTAGACCCTGTTATCTGCGAGGTTCTTACATTCGAGGGCGATGTTGTACTTCCCTTTGCCAAGCGTATAAACGGCATTGACATCCTGAAGCCACTGTCTGGGAATGTCGTACTTCTGATCTGATGATCCCTGACTTGGCCAGGAGAGATAATAGGCATGGACGTAGAGCACATTGTATCCCAGTGTGAGGGTGTTGCCTTTCCTGCCTACGTTATTGAAAAAGAGCGATGCATCAGCATTACCAAACAAGTAAGGCATGTTGGGAATACGATCACGGTACAGGGGACTTTCCATGGTTTGATTTTCCTCATACCTCGTATTATTCCGGAGATTCTGATAGGTCATGTTGACTCCTGCGGTAAAAAGCTGCCTGAAAGAATACCTGACCTCACCTTCAAAACCCAGGTTGGTAACATCTGACAGGTTGCCCATTACCTGCTTGGTATGGTTGTTATTCAGACTGGGGCGGATAAAATCTTTCGCATTGCGGTAGAGCACACTTCCGTCGATGTTAAACCGGTGAATGGTATTCACATGAGTCTGGTAGCTAAGTCCAAAGTTGTAGTTATGGCTGTGCTCTGGCTCCAGATCCATATTTCCTTCCAGGTTCAGCAGATCGCCAAACAATTCATCTGTTTCAGGGAGTCTGTAGCTTTTCTCATAGGAGGCTTTTGCCTGCAGGTTGGGCATAATGAAGTAGGTGGAAGCTATGCCATAGCCGAGCTTATTCAGACTGTTCTCCTTCAGAAGATAGGCTATGTCGCCCCAGTTGCCACTTGGGTTATAACTTTGTGCGTATTTGTTATGCTGATAAAAATGCTTGGCAAAGAAAGAGGTACTCCATTTTTCTGATGCTTTTAGCTGGTAGCCAAAACCGAGAATGTTCTTAATGTTCTTGCGTGGCTGTTCGTACTTTTCACTTTCAGGATACAGCTCGTCTGATCCTTTCCTGTTGAAGGTGTTGTAAACATTGTTCAGTGTGAAAAGGTGATTGTCGTTCAGTGCATAACTCAGGTTGATTGTGCCCAGTCCGTTGTTGTTGCTGTATTTATACATGGAACGTTCGCGTTCGCTGCCCGGTCCGGGATATTCTTTAAATTCCTGGAACCAATTATACCGGCGGTAAACGGTGTCGATGTTCTGCTCCTTACCAAGGTTATAGTTTCCCGTGATTCTCAGATCAAGACCCTCAACAAACAAATCTTCTTTAGTATACTTCAGGCTTGGCATGATCAGACTTCCTTTGCGGTGCCAGTCGCCAAAAACACTAACCATCCTTGCTCCTGTCTGCACTTCCGAGTAGTTCTGTCCGAGCGTCAGCCCGAGCATCAACTGGTCGGCCCATGGCTTGTTAACCACACCTGCACTAGCTATGAAGGTTTCGTTGTGATAGGTATCGTTAAACCTTTTCACCCGCTGATGCTGGAAGTACTGACCGGAGAAGGTTGCCACATCGGTTGTTACGACGTAATCATTATCCGAGTAATTCTGAAAAGCGTTCAGCACCACTTTGAAGCCTGCGGGGCTGGTATAACCCGCGTTTACAGCAGTACGATGCGTGTTGAAGGAACCGTATGAATAGGAAGCATCCGCATAGCATCCTGCCTCGTTTGCTGTAACAATATTGATGGCGCCGCCCAGGGCGTCAGACCCCAACCAAACCGGCACTACCCCTTTATAAACTTCGACACGCTGCGCGAGGTTGATCGGGATATTGTTGAGCTGGAACGACGAACCGAAGTTATCCATTGGTACACCGTCGATAAAGAACTTGACCTGTCTCCCGGTGAAGCCGTTCAGCGAAAAATCCATACGGGAACCCAGGCCCCCTGCTTCTCTTACCCTGACGCCCGAGACGCGATCGAGTGCGTGGGAAATGTCGAGGGTAGAGTTGTGCAGTCTTTTAGCATCTACGGCTACGACATTGTAAGCCTGACGGTTTGCCTCCTGAACCTCTGAGCGGCCCATCACGGAAACGGTCTCCATTTGCTGGCTGCTTTGTTTCATGGTAAAGTTCAGGGAGAGCGTTGCGCCAGCTGTTATCAGAACCTCCCGGCTGGTTCTGTCGAAGCCAAGCGACTGGATCCGGAGAACATAGGTACCTGGTTTGAGGTTGCTGAGCTCATAGTATCCGCGATCATCGGAGATCCCTCCGGCAGATGTATTGAGGAGTTTGACTGTGGCGGAGATGACAGGTTCCCCCGAGCTGTCCCTGATGTATCCACTGATCGCGCCATAGGGTTTCTCCTGCGCATGGACAAGAAAATTGAAGGCACATAGCATGCCCACAAGCAAAAATTTCGTAATTTGCATGACTTTTAAGTAACGTTAAAGGTGAACCGGTTTCGGCCGGTAATAGCCGCACAAGTACCAGTTGTGCGGCTTATTTTATTTCCAAATATATACCTATTTAGAATAATTCCAATTAAGAAAGTACTGTTTGTGTATTTTTCTTGATGATAAACGTGTAATGAGGAGGTTCCCGCAAGTTTCTTTCACCACACAAGCCACGGTCGCTCATGTAAATTGCTCCTTGGTTTGCCCTTCATTTAATTTACTTTTGTGTTCCTTATCCAAGCAAATCAGCAATCATGAATGAAAGAGGAGATATTAATCAATTCATCCTTGCGGGCATTATCGTAGTTTGTCTGATCATTATTTTAATTCTCTTTGTTGAATTACGAAAACTCAGGAAAAACGGAATCACTTCAAATCACCTTAAGGCAGGGAAGATCGCTCTTCAGGTGCAGGATTTAGATTCGTTCCGATATAAACTGAATCCACATCTATTAAAAAATGCATTAAATGCCATCCAATCTCACGCTTACCAGAGCTATTATGCATTGGATAAGCTATCGAACGTGCTCGACTACATTCTTTATGAGTCAGACGGAGGCTACGTGTTGCTGAAAGATGAACTCCAATTTGCATTTAATCTCATCGAGATCAACAGGCTTAAAACCAGTCCGCTTTTCGACCTGCATATCAGGAATAAAATTGATGCGGATAAGCCCTTATTCCGCAAGCTTAAAATAGCTCCTTTCATCACAATCAATCCCATTGAAAATGCATTTAAGCATGCCGATCTTCAAAGTGACGATGCGTTTATCTCCGTCATCTTTGATCTGAGCGACGATTGGTTCTTCCTGTCCGTGTCAAATAAAATACCGGCAGGATCAATGCATCAGCAAAAAGGGGGAATTGGGAACAAGGCATTTGAAGACCGACTGCAGACGCTTTACGGAACCACGTTCGAGCTTAAAGAAGAAAGCGACGGAAACGTATATACCACTCAATTAAAGATAAAGCTGCATGCAGATATTTAAGTGTGTGATCGTAGACGATGAGCTTCCAAGCCTCGCCTACCTGCGGGCCTTGTGTGACGATGTGCCTTTCATTCAAGTAATAAAAGCCTATAATGACCCGGTAAAGTTCTTAAAGGAAGCCGAGAGCATGGACTTTCAAATATGCATTCTCGATATCGAAATGCCAGGAATGAAGGGGATCGAACTGGCTGCCGGTCTCAGCAATAAGGCAATTATTTTCGCCACAGCCTATAAGGAATATGCTGCCGAGGCTTTTGAATTGGAGGCGGTCGACTATTTAACGAAGCCCATCAGGAAGGAACGACTGGAGAAAGCTCTTTCACGTGCAAAGAATCTCCTTGGGCACCAAGAGACGACCGACCAGTTTGTTGTCTTAAATAGCAACAGGGGGAAAATTCTACTGCGCTTTCCCGAGATAGCGATCATCACCACATCTGAAATAGATCATAGGGATAAAAAAGTACTATTAAAAAACCATGAGGAAGTAATCTTAAAAAACATATCTTTTCAACAACTTTTGAACTCCTTACCCGACGGCCAATTCTTACAAATCAACCGAAAGACGGCAATTTCTATGAATTGTGTGGTCAGCTTTACTCATGACTCAGTTCGAACCACTCTCAACGATGAACGCGGGCAATCGGTTATACTCCCTTTAACAGACCAATTCCGATCTTCCTTCAGAGAGCACGCAGGCAAGTGATCCGGTACAGAAAAACCCGGGATCAGTACATAAATCGCAGCCTGAAAATGGGTTTCCAGCTTATAACTCTATATTAAGCGGTGAAACCTGCTGAGTTGTTGGTATGAAAAAATTAAAGAACTTACTTTTTTACGTTGGAACCATAGGCGGATTATCTGCTCTCATTTATTTTGTCGTGTCATTGGGCAACAAGCTTCAACCCGGACCGTCATCCGACACTCCGGGAGGGGCAGGAAGTGCATGGACCCAGTTCGTAGAGTCTCTGCAACAAAATCTAACGCATCCGCTCGGGACGTTACTGTTACAGATTATTACGATCATCCTGGTAGCACGATTTTTTGCTTATTTCTTCAGGAGAATTGGTCAACCTTCTGTTATCGGAGAGATCGTAGCGGGAATTCTGCTGGGTCCCTCCTTACTGGGAGCATATTTTCCGGAAATATCTGACTTTCTATTCCCCGCATCCTCTCTAGGAAACCTGGGTGTGATGAGCCAGATCGGCCTGATCCTGTTCATGTTTGTTGTGGGTATGGAGCTAGACCTGGATGTTTTGAAACGAAAGGCACATGAAGCGGTAGTAGTGAGTCACGCCAGTATTATTTTTCCGTTCGCACTTGGGGTTGTACTTGCCTATTTTATCTACCAGGATACAGCCCCCGAAGGCACGCTATTCCTGTCGTACGCCTTGTTCATCGGCATTTCGATGAGTATTACGGCATTTCCCGTGCTTGCGCGTATCGTTCAGGAAAGGGGCATGACGAAAACGAAGCTGGGAGCACTGGTAATAACCTGTGCCGCGGCAGATGACATTACAGCCTGGTGTATATTGGCGGCAGTTATCACGATAGTAAAGGCAGGATCGGTGGCAGGTGCTGGCTATACCATTATGCTGGCTATTCTTTATGTGATGCTGATGCTGAAGCTGGTGCGTCCCTTCCTGCACCGCGTTGGAGATCTGTACTCGAATAAGGAAGGACTCAGCAAGCCCATTGTGGGCGTGTTCTTTGTTACGCTGGTCATCTCCGCATGGTGTACAGAGGTCATCGGCATTCATGCCCTCTTCGGGGCCTTCATGGCAGGAGTTGTAATGCCTCCCAACGTAAACTTCAGGAACGTATTCATTGAAAAAGTGGAAGATATGGCTCTGGTACTCCTGCTCCCGCTTTTCTTCGTATTTACAGGCTTACGCACCCAGATAGGTCTCCTCAATGAGCCGCACCTGTGGCAGCTATGCCTGGTCATCATTGCTGTAGCTGTAACCGGGAAGTTCATGGGAAGCACACTTGCAGCACGCTTTGTTGGACAAAGCTGGCGAAATAGCCTGACCATTGGAGCGCTGATGAACACCAGAGGGCTGATGGAACTTATCGCTCTTAACATCGGGTATGATCTGGGAGTATTGAGCGCGGAGATGTTCGCGATCCTGGTACTCATGGCCCTTGTCACAACGTTTATGACAGGGCCAATTCTGGATCTGATCAACAGATTGTTCGGGGATGAAGCGGAAGATGAGTCATTGCTGCCACGCAAAGACAAGTACAACGTGCTTATCTCCTTTGGAAATCCGCAAAGCGGGCAGCAGCTAATGCGTCTGGCGCATGTTCTCATTAGAAAATCGACAGAGAACACAGCTGTCACAGCCTTACATCTCTCCCCGGGAAATGAACTCAACCAGTTCAACTTTGTAGAATATGAACGCGAAAGCTTCCGCTTAATCCGGGAAGAGGCCGCAGCTCTTCAACAGCCCCTCCGGGCTATATTTAAACCGGTTCAGGATATAGACGCAGAGATCACAGAAATTGCGAACGGCGGAGACTACGACCTTCTTCTGGTCGGTATCGGGCAGTCTGTATTTGAAGGAACCGTCTTAGGAAAAATACTGGGGTTTACCACCAGGGTGATCAATCCAGAGCGTCTATACGACACCATCACAGGAAAGGATAATATGTTCATGAAAAGTATTTTCGATGAACGCACACGACATATCCTCAAATCGACCAAAATACCTACGGGAGTGCTGATTGATAAAAATCTAAGCTCAATAAACAAAGTCATTGTGCCTGTTTTTTCACTCAGCGACAGCTTTCTGGTGATCTACATTCAAAAGTTCATCAACAACGGCGGCGTTGCTATAACGATCTTCGATGCGCAGGATAGTATTAAACATTCAGTCGAGTTCAAGGAAACACTTCGGGCGATTGAGATTGCAGCCCCCGGTTATCTGACTGTGCTCGAAAACGTTCATGCAACCAAAGGTCTCTTTACAGCGCATGATCTGATGTTAATCAGTCTTGACAGCTGGAAGCGGGCACTCGAACTAAACAGTGTCTGGTTACCGGACAGCCCATCCGTGATGATCATGAAACCTTAGCGTTTCATTTATACCTTCACGAAGAATTTTTTAAAGCATTTCAGGCAGGAATATTTCTTCAACACGATCACTGGCTCTATCAAACGGGCAAAGAAGCCACGCTTAATCCGGTTATCGGTCATAGTTCCACAACGGGGACACTTTTTGAAAGTTCTGCTGGCGGAATTAGCAGGTATCGAAGACGGCGCAGATGAAGACACTCGAAGCTCTGACATTCTTAAGATCTGAGAAATTTATTTGAAATTGTTTGATGTGGTTACTTCTCAAATGAGAATATATGAAATAGATGACCAAAAATGACGCCACTAAAAATCCCGGGGCAAACAGCCCTTGCAGAGAATTGCCGGCCCTCTTTCTTCCACAATATGTGAAAACAAAAGAGGTATGCGAGTAAATAATTCCTCAACTACCTCTTCCATTATAAACAATTACTGCATCCGCGTATCGTTGTTAGGTATTTTTGGAAAGTATGATTTTCAGTTCTGATTTTCTACCTTTGCCGCGATGGCACTCCGAATGACAGCATTCCTCTTAATACCCCTAATTCTAGGCGTCAGCCTGTCGAGGATGGTGGTATTTACCGGTTTTCAGCTGAATAAGAATTTCATCGCATCGAAGCTTTGCGAGAATCGCGATAAAGCATGGATGCACTGTGAGGGAAAATGCTACCTCGCAAAAAAAATGAAAGAGGTTGAGGAAAAGGAAAGGAAACAAGATCGGGAGACACAAAAGCATCTTGTTCAAGACTCTTTTACTCCGGAAATGTTCTTCGTATTTTTCGGAAACAAGCTAACTGCTACATTCGATACACCCTATTATGGGCGTATTTCTTCCGGGCATCATGCAGATCTGTTTCAGCCTCCTCAGGTCTGATCGCCTCCTTTATACTTAATTAATTTCTTCATGATGCAGTAGTGCAGAAGTACTCCTGCGCGAAGGTTTTATGCCTTCATTAATTTGAATATTCCATGAATCATACATTTAAACTCATGATGTTGCTGGCGGCGCTATTTTCGTTCGCCTCATGCAGCAAAGACAACGACAATACTCCCACGCAAGCAGAAAAGATCCGGATCGCTGAAAAGACGACTGCAACAGGTACGTCTGTTACCCTCTGGGCAGACAAGTCAGACCTGCGGGTTGCCTGGAACAAGCTTTATGTTTCACTCAAAAACGCAAAAGGTTCTGCTATTTCGAACGCAAAAGTGAGCTATGCTCCTGTGATGGACATGATGACGATGAAACACGCAGCACCCGTGGAACAACCGGTGTATACCGCAGAAAAAGAACTTTATGAAGGAGCGGTAGTCTTTTCCATGCCATCAGGTCAAATGGGAGCCTGGACACTTACGGTCACCGTCGACGGTGAGCCGGTGGTTTTCGCGCTCGACATTAAAGCGGCTCCCTCTAATACAAAGACAACGGCTACCGTCACCGGTTCTGACGGGTTCTATTACACCGTATCTCTGGTACAACCCCTGACACCCAAGATGGGGATGAATGATCTGGAGGTATTGGTGAACACACGGCAGGATATGATGACCTTCCCACCTGTCGAAGACCTTGTCATCGAACTGATACCCGAAATGCCTTCCATGGGACATGGCTCTCCAAACAACGTCAATCCTGTTCACACCGGCAAGGGACACTATCGCGGAAAAGTTAATTTCACCATGACGGGCGACTGGAGACTTCATTTTAAATTAAAAAGAGGCAATACGGTGATTATGGAGGATGCGGCGCTTGATCTTCTGTTTTAAGATGAGAACGCGAGCGTTAATATCCACGGTGATTTGCTGGCTGCCCTTCATCTGCATTTCGTATGCGCAGCCTGTTGACAGTGCAAGCAGGCATTTACCCAGCAGAACACTGCTGCTCAATGAGGTATTGATACGGCCAGAAAAAGATATTTATGAAGCAGCGAAAGACACCAGACAAAAGAGTCTGCAGGAGCTGACCGACAAGATCCTTGAATATACCCCGGGAATCAGCATGATACGCCGGGGGAACTTTGCTATGGAACCCACTATCCGCAGTTTAAACAGTGGGCAGATCACCACGACTATTGATGGCATGCGCGTTTTCGGCGCATGCACAGATAAGATGGATCCAGTCAGCTCCTACGTAGAACCCAACAACCTGGAGAGCATTTCCGTTTCTTACGATCCTGGCTTAAGCACCGGGGGCAGTAGTCTCGGCGGCGGCATCAACTTCCGTCTTAAAGAACCTTCATTCCGAGAAACCCCCAGGTGGTCAGGCCGCATAGGAACGGGGTTCGAGAGCAATGGAGCAGCTGTGCAAACCCTTGGAGGGCTGGACTATGGCCGTGCAGATCTGGCCTTTCAGATCAATGGGATTTTCAGAAGAAGTGACAACTACAAGGCCGCAGGAGGCCAGGAGATTGGATTTTCACAATATCGTAAATGGAATGGAAGCGCATCTGTGATGAGCAGGCTGGGAAGAACAGGTATTCTCAAAGCGAGCTATCTGCAGGATGAGGGACGGGACATCGGCTACCCGGCTCTTACGATGGATGTTTCCTTTGCGAAAGCAAGGATAGCAAGCCTTTCATACCTGTACGCTAATCAGCAGGGAACCATTCAATGGGAAACCAAGGCGTACTATAATAGCATCGACCATGCTATGGATGATACGAAGAGGCCCCCCGAAACGGTCAGCATGCATATGGATATGCCCGGCACATCCACCACCTCAGGCGGATTATCAACGCTTGATCTTCATTTGAATGATCAGCATCACATGAACATTAAAGTGGATGGATATCAGAACAAGCTGTCAGCCAGCATGACGATGTATCCGCCGGACGGATCTCCTATGTTTATGTACACGCTGGCATCTCCTGTAAGAAGCAGCATTGGAGTTTATGTAAGCGATGTTCTCTCACTTGGAAAGCGGACAAGCCTCACACCCTCTGCACGCCTGGAATACTATCATGATGATATCTGCGGAGAAGAAGCCAGGGAACAGCTATCAGGTATGTTCCCCGGAGATCTTTCAAGGAGAGGCCTGATAAGCAACCTCAGCATGGCTCTAGGCTTCAAGCCGGATGCACACTGGCTGCTGAATGCTTCTATTGCCCGGGGCGGGCGCGCAGCATCGCTGCAGGAGGCTTATGCCTTTTACATCTATAACCGCTTAGATGCCTACGATTATATAGGCAATCCGGATCTGAGCGGAGAATCGTCTGTCAATTTATCCATCAACTCCTCCTATCGTAATGAAAAGATCGAAGCATCAGCCAACCTGTTCCGCTACTTCATCAAAGACTACATTGCGGGATCGATCCTCGGAGGTTACAGCACCATGACCATTGGGGCGAATGGCGTAAAGCAATACATCAATCTTCCGTCAGCCCGGCTGTATGGAGGCGAAGTAGCCTTTAAATGGAGAGCAGGCGGAGGGCTGGTCGTAACCAGTTTGAACACCTTTACCCGGGGGGCTGATGGTGACGGGCTCGCTTTGCCTATGATCGCCCCTTTTAAAACCGTGAATACGATTGACTATAGCCTGAAAAAGTCTATTCTCCGGATAGAGGGAGTTACTAACACCTCTCAAAAACATGTTAGTACATCCCGATATGGTGAAACTGCCACACCAGCTTCCACTATACTAAACTTTTACATAGGAAAGCAGTTCGGCTTATCATCACTTCAGGCACTGAAGATCAATCTGGGGATTGAAAACATCCTGGACGAACACTATTATCAACATCTGGATATACAAAAGATAGCCCGTCCCGGAAGAAACCTTACTTGCCGGATGACGGTTCTTTTATAAAGCCCATTTCTACCAACCAGGCTTCACACAACTGAGTCCACATTTCTGTGGAGCCTGGATTGTTCCGCAAAGCGATAGAATGACCTCCCTGGGGGAAGACATGAAGACTGGACTGTACCTTATTGTCAAGCAAAGCCTGATAGAAGAGCAGCGAATTGTTCACGCTGACCGATTTATCGTTGAAAGCGTGTACGATAAAAGACGGTGGCGTGGTGGAACTTACATGCAGATTCGGAGAATACCGGGCAATCAATGCCTTCGAAGCATTCTCCCCCAGAAGATTCTTCCGGCTACCCACATGGGCAAACGTACCGAGGTCAATAACGGGAGATACCAGTATGGAGAAGTTGGGGCGTGCGGAGACCTTATCAAGGGAATCTCCAACAGAGGAAAGATCCTCAGTGCTTACACTCGTAAGAGCGGCAAGGTGTCCTCCGGCTGATGATCCCTGGATTCCGATCTTCGTTTTGTCGATCCCCCATATCGGAGCGTTCGACCGGATCAGCTTGATGGCTCGCTGAGCATCTTGCAGAGGGCCTGTATGACGATCCTTCAGATCCGGAGAATTAGGCAGACGATAATTTAACACGAACGCACTGATTCCAATGGTATTAAACCATTTGGCAAGCTGAGTTCCACTGATGACATAGGCCAGTCTTTCATATCCCCCGCCGGGACATATCAGCACAGCAGCCCCCTTGTTTTCAGTAGAAGAGGGAAAGAAGGCATACATTCCAGGAGTACCTACCTGATAAATCCGTTCATTCGCGACCGAGTCCCTCAAATGCAGATTTTTCGAATTCGGCATTCTACCCTCAGGCCATAGTGGAATAAACTCCTGAGCCTTCATCCGGGTTGACAGGCACAATAAAAGAAGGACGATAATTTGCAGCCGCATTTTTAATATTGATTAGCTTTCAGAATAAACATATATTCAAATATCTGCCGCAAATAAACAATAGTAAAATAAAAAGCTTATAATAATGCAACTGGATCGGTCACCTATGCAGAATTCGATGGAAAGTCCCGCAACTCTGAACCATTCCGATGAATATTACAAAAACCTGGTATATGCTATGCATCAAGGCTATGTGGGCCTGGAGATCACGTTTGATGAACACGAGCGACCAGTAGATATCCGCTGCCTGGAAGCGAATGCGGCGGCCAACAATATGCCGGGATTTCCGCTTTCGGGAATACTATTCTCTGAACTTCCCGAAGGTGGTAATCAAAGCAGGAGAGCCTGGCGAATTCCACGTTGCTGTAATCTTTGAAAATCAGGCGAAAAGGCAGCGCACTACCAATATCGAAGTTATCGACAAATACCTAACGCTATTCAATTCTATCGAACAAGGATTTTGCACTATTGAAGTGTTGTTTGATGATCAGGATGAAGCTATTGATTACCGCTTTCTGGAGGTAAACCCAGCTTTTGAACGCGAAACAGGATTGCGGAATGTAGTGGGCAAGACGATACGTCAACTGGTGCCAAATCCGGAGGATCACTGGTTTCGTATATATGGCGAGGTAGCCAAGACGGGCATTTCCCGGCACTTTGATGAATGGGCAGGGGCAGTAGGACGATGGTATGACGTATATGCCTTTCGCGTAGATGCTCCCAGGAAGCGCGGCGTGGCCATGCTCTTCAATGACATGAGCGAACGGAAAAATGCTGAGGAAGCCTACAAGCTAAATTTAGAGGAGCAAGTGAAGCTACGTACATTGGAGTTAAAAGAAAGCAGCGATTTGCTTAACTCTATTCTTGATACGAGCCTGATCGCCATGTCGCTTATGGAGGCTGTGCGCGATCAGAACGGATGCATCGTCGACTTCAGGATCCGTATGGTAAACGGACAGCTCGAGAAGCAAGTCGGCAGATGTGACCTGATCGGGAAACTCTACCGGGCGGAGTTCCCCGGGATTGAACCCAGTGGCATCTTCCGCACCATGCTCCGGGTTATGGAAACCGGTGAACCTCAAGGCATGGAGTACTTCTATCCTTTCGAGGGACTTAACAAGTGGTTTTCCTGCATGTTCGTCAAAATTGACGATGGGATCGCCGCAACGAATCTGGATATCAGCGAACGAAAACAAGCCGAAGAGGAGCGCTTCAGGAACTATCTTCTGCTACAGCAGTCGGAGGAACTTGCCGAGATGGGCAGCTGGGAATACGAACCACAGACAAACATTTTAAAATGGTCTGACGAGATGTACAAACTCTTTAAGATCAAGGCAGGTTCACCTGTTTCGCCGGAGGTATATATCAGGTACGTGACGGACAGCAGCCGCACAGTTGCCGAGCAGATGCTGGAACTTCTCCGGATGGGAAGTGATTCATTCGAAAAAACATTCGAAATCAGGGTCCCTGGGCAGCGTAAAGTACTTCACTTTAAAGCAATTGCTGTAAAGGGCTTCATGGATCAGCCGAGCCGGGTGCTAGGCATTACAATAGACATCACCTCATCCAGAAAAGCGGAAGAAAGGATCCGTCAGATGGAGGCAGCACAGCAACGGGAAATCTTCAAGGTCACCCTTGACACGCAGGAAGAAGAGCGGCGCCGGATATCAGAAAGTCTGCATGATGGACTGGGACAGCTATTATACGCCGTTAAGATCAGCATGAACAATCTCACTTTCAGATCAGCTACGCAAGAACAAGAGGAATTTCAGAAGGCAAAGAAATATGCAGAAGACCTACTGGCAGACGCCATCAGAAGCACGCGCCGGATCTCTCATACCTTGTCGCCCACGATATTGGAGGATTTTGGCTTAAAAGCTGCGGTCAAGTCTATTTGCGACCAGCTTGAGGGTGCTATCGAGTTCCGCTGTAAAGTCGCACTCGGTAATGTCATACTGGACAAATTCCTTGAGCTGGCTGTTTTTCGCGCAGTACAGGAACTGCTCACAAATGTTGTTAAACATTCTGAGGCAACTGATGCTTCGGCCGAAATCACCGATTATGATGATTCTGTGCTCATCGTTGTACAGGATAATGGAAAAGGGTTTGATGTTAAAAAAAGAGGGAGAAGCGGTATTGGTATCGCGTCGATCCGCAGCAAGGTGAAGCTCTTAAAAGGCAGTTTTTCTATTACTTCCAGTCCGGAAAGCGGAACAACAGTAAAGATTCGCCTTCCTGCTTATCGTGCCGGGAACTGAGAGGCTGGCAGATCCGGGCAGTTTGAGAACAGTCTACTGGTGAGACTCCAGATGCTTCCCGGCCCGGTTTTGAAGATCAATATATCACGTGTGCATTGCGACCACTAAAGCAAAAGGAGGTGAATGAGGTATATCAGAGCAGCTGTTGCATCTACATGCAGGTCTTGGTACCTTTTGGGTGCGGACGTGCATGTTACTCCAAAGTTATACGTCCCTTCTAAAGCAAACCCGGAATGTTGTTCCCTCGTTTTCTGCACTATTAACTACTAAGGTTCCCTGGTTGGCGTCCACGAATTTCTTTACCAGTACCAGTCCGATGCCGATACCAGTCTCATTATTTGTGCCTGCTGTACTAATATCCTTTCCTGATCTATGAAAAAGCTGCTGGATTTTATTTTCAGACATGCCTACTCCATTATCTTGTATACTGACGCATGTCGTCCCCTGATGGGCACCGTATAGAATGGCAATCCTTCCCTTAGCCGGTGTAAACTTAATGGCATTCGCTAACAGATTCTGGAGGATGATCTTAACGTGATCCCGGTCAGCATAGCTATACGCGTCTTTATCGATCTCGTGCCTGATTTCAATTCGTTTCTCAGTAGCTATATTTTGAAACACTGTCAGAACCTCCATCATGACCTCAGATAACTGAACCCGGGAGAAGCGAGCCGATATGCCCTCCTGCTGGCTCCTCGCCCAAACCAGCAAGTTATCGGTCATCGCGGAGGTAGCTGCAGTTTGCTCATACAACGTGTCAAGAAGATATGTCAACTCGTCCCTGTCAACCTCTACGGTTTTCAGGAGTTGCAAAGTACCCAGGATAGCAGCAAAGGGGCTTCTCAAGTCGTGACTGATAATCGAAAACAGCTGGTCTTTAGTCCGGTTGAGTTCGTTAAGTTCGCTGTTCTGCTGCTTTATTTCTTCCTTACGTTCTTCCAGGTGGACCGACTTTTTCGTGAGATCTTTATTCAGTCGATTTTTAACACGAACATTTCTGAACAATACAAAGAGCAAAAATATCAGTAAAGCAATAATAAACACACTGAGAAATAACACTTGCTTGCTGAGCAAACTTTTCTGAAGCGCCATCTCTTTCTCTTTTATCAACACCCGATTAACCGCCTTTTGATGGTTCAGCTGCAGAGCATTCAGTTCTTTCACCTTGCTTTCATTCAAGAGGCTATCACTGAAAGATTTATTAAGAAGCAGGTACTTATAGGCCAGCCGGTAATCACCGAGCTTTGCATACGAATGGTGTAACACCCTGAATGCTCGTTCGGCATCCCATTTAACCTTCTTCTTTTCTGCAAGTTCCAATCCCCTTCCCGCGTACTTTACCGCATTCCGATACCTTCCCTGTTTTTCAAAACACTGAGCGAGACCTGTGTACGCGAAGCTATTTTCCCAATCATTCTGATATTCATCGTTATTAAGAACCGAGCTGTAATATCTTATTGCTGCATCTATTTCATTCCTTTTGAAATGCGTATCTCCCAAACGGTTTGATGCCATAGCCTGCATGTTCAAATGCCTGATCTCTGTACTGATTTTTATAGCCTTAGAGAAGGCTGTCAGCGCGCTATCTGTCAAGTTGAGCTCGTTGTATGCCAAACCCATATTGAAATAGTTTGTCGATAAGCGATAACGGTCCCCAACCTTCATATTCAGAGTGGCAGCCTTACTAAATTCTTCAAGCGACAACTCTCTGTTACCCTGTGCCAAGTGTATAAGACCAATGACGTTGAGACAGATGGCTACTCCTGCAGGATGGTGTATACTTTCAGAAAGATTAAGACTTTTCAAAATGGAGCTAAGTGCCGGCTTATAGTCGCCTTTCATATAGTGCACCTTCGCTATGTTCGCGAGGGCTACAGACAATCCATACTTGAAATTGATCGATTCGGACAAGGTAACAGCCCTCTTTGAAAACAGCTCCACGCTATCGAAAACCTGTTCTTTCAGGTACTCATTGGCTAAATCATTAAGCCTGTTGACTTGCGCAGTATCAGGGCGAACGGCAGGAACAGACAAGTTCGATACCTCCTGTAATGAAGGGCGTTCCAGAGAATAGGCAGAATAACAAAAGAAAAGTAAGAGCTGGGCCAGCAGCGTAATCCTTGGCATAGTTCAAAAATGTGAAAAAAACCACATTTTACGATAAGAAGTTGCGTTAGTAGAAAATAAAGTTTAGAATATGCTCTCTGATGCTGTGATCACATACTCTACAGAGATACAGATGCCTGCCTCTGTTGCTGAGAATGGTCAGGGAGTTTCAAAGCAGAAGAGCGAAAATCACCCTCCCGGGGGTAACTGTATCTGAATCCGACTGCTATACCTGCCAGGTATGTCAGAATGCAGGCTATATTATGCTCGTAGACCAGAAACAGACTTGTAGCCAGTACGGCTAAATACACGTGCCAGAGTAATACAGACACACCGCCAAACTGAAGGGTATATCTTGATCCGCAAGTTGCAAGAGTAGCCGTCATAATGGAGAGCACACTTATAAATGCTCCTTCCATCATATGATTTCTGCCGGCAAAAGTCGGAAAGATCTGATGAGCCAAAAGGAAGACTGCAGAACCGGTGACAGCACTAACTGCATACAATCTGAGAACAGCCATGCATCCGGCACGCTTTTGAAGAATCCTTCCGAAAAACCACAATGCTCCCATGCTGAGCATGAATTCGTGAATTTCAGTATGTACAAACTGGTAAGTCATGACACTCCACCAATGAGAGGATAAACTTCCGATATCAGAAGACAGAATGAAATCGGTGATATTCTTTGATGCAGCTGACATGGCCAATATGAACAATGTCAAATGAGCCATAATCAATAGCTGGATACCTCGCTTGAATGGTGTTTGTTCGATTATTATCATCATCGTTCCTCCTTACAGAGAAACTTCCAAGAAGCACACCAAACATGTTCAGGAATCAGCTCAATGCAACAAAAATGTTATAATCTACTGATTATCTGAAAGGTCAGACTTATCCATAGAGCCATGACATAAAGCAGTCCCTGTTGATAAAAACCACACTATGCGCCGATATCTCACAGGAAATAGCACTATGCTCTCTTAGGGAAAAACATTTTCTGAAGCCATTTTCGCACAGGTACATCATAGAATCTCATGGAGCAGTAAGCCAGAAGCAGGGCCCCTGCTGCCGTCAACAAAGCTGCAGGCCACGATTGCTGAAAGGATAATTTCTCATTTGCAACCCAGGCAGTGTAGAGATAAATCAAGGGATAGTGAGTGATATAAATTGGATAAGATATATCTCCCAGGAAGGTGCAGAGCTTGTTTGCTTGCTTTCCCTCCACCTTTCCGCCCGCTCCAAGCCAGATAATGAGGGGAAACAGGATGATTACACAGATACTCTCGTAAAGGCCGTTCATCCATGGAACATCTACAGGAGGGATGCGTGGCAAAGAGAGCAATGTAACCAGCAGTAGCGAAGCAATAGGGAAGGCATAACGGGTAAACCTCAATTTACCTGTGCGAGCTAAGATCATTCCCGCCAGAAACGGAAAGGAAAGACGTGTAAATCCTATCATGAGCTGTCGCGGATCATCAATGGTCCAGCCGCCAACAAAATCACCCTGCGGATCCGTCAAGGCGAAACGTAAGGTAAAACCGAGAGCTATCAAAGCAAGAATGAACAGCATTACCGTCTTTAGTCGTCGTAAGACGATGGCATAGAGGAGATTCGCGATATATTCAAAAAAGAGTGACCAGGCGGGTCCGTTCAGTGGGTGCATCTCACTCCAACCGCGGATGTCGAGCCCTTTACCTACAGGGATCAGCGTACAGCCTATGATCATCACCATTATCAGTTTCCAGAAAGGCACCTCACTGATCCCACCCCAGCCGAGTGCTGCAGAATCCTGAAAATAAAAAAACAAGGCCCCAATAATAGATCCAGCTATAATCATGGGGTGGAGCCGAATAATTCTGCGCAAAAAGAACTGCTTGAGGGACATAATATTCCAACGGTCATCATACGCGTAGCTTATCACAAAACCTGATAGCATAAAGAAAAAGTCGACCGCGAGATATCCGTGATTAATAATTTGCTTAGTATGATCTCCTCCCGCATGCGCTTCGAGGATATGAAAAAGCACCACCACAATCGCCGCAACACCTCTTAATCCATCGAGGATTTGGTAGTGCGGCTTAGCATCAGGAAAACTATTGGTTTGCATCATCGTAATTTTATCGGCTAGTACTGGATTTAACCAGACCGGGCATCTTCCTGATATCCGACTGGCATTAAGGCGTAAAATAGGCTTTTTTGTCTCTTTCTAAAAAATATGCGCCTGAATATTTTTACCTGTAGCGTTTAGTTCCGGACTTACGTTCTTGTACTTATACTAACTAGCTTAAACGATGCACCACACTATCAAAGCCTTAACCTCAAGCCTCTGCCTGATTTTAATACTTTCTGCTTGTAAAAAAGATGAGCGTAGCGTTTCAGAATGGGGCCAACTTGCTCAAGCGAAACTGAGACAAATTGAAATACTCTCCAGTGACCTCCCCTGCCAGCAGCAGGCAAATGTCACCATCCAGGATCTGTCTAACGGCTGCTCTTCTAAGCTCTATCCCATCCTCAACTCTGACCTCAAAACATTCGAGAATCTAAAGGCGGAGTACTTCGATCTGGTGGGCAAGCAAACTGACGCGATGATCAAGGAGGGCGTTATTATAGACCCTTGCGTGGACATGCTTTGGAACCAGGAACAGCCTATCCGTCTTGAATGCAACAATAATAAGATCCAACTGATCACCTCTTATAATATCAGCGTAGACGAAGCAGGACCCCTTGCAGAAGACGCTTATAAACAGTTGATGAGACACGTAGACAGCGAGGTTTGTGCCGATAATTCCGGTTGGGATTATACAGCACTGGTGAGAGACAGTCCGTTGAGGATACAGTACATTCCTTTCTCAAGAAAAGGAGACGTAAAAGAACTTCAGAAAATAGCCTCGCTCTACAATGGTCTTAAATTGAGAATCATCAACAACTCCGGGGAACAGCCCATTTATGACAGTCAGCCCAAAAGAGTAAAAAGCGTAGAATGCGTAAACGGCAAGCCTAGTATTCTTTTTGCAGACTAACAACTCATATAAACATGAATCAAATCCTGAAAATGAGCCTGGCTTCAATTTGCCTCGTCATGCTATTATCATCTTGCAAAAAAGATGAACGTACAGCTAAAGATTGGCGGCAACTTACTGAAGCAAAGCTGGAAGAGATGCAATCATTAGGTAAAAACATTCCTTGCGATAAGCTATCTGATGTTTCACTACAGGAGGTGGTCACGGGATGTGGTGAACGATATTTCCCGGTGTTAAGGGCAGACATCGATAGATTCAACAAATTAAAAATTGAATACCAACGCTATTCAGAAGAGTTGAATAAAGCCATCGCTAAAGAAGGATGGGTACAGGATACGATGCCTTGCTGGGCTGTTTCATTGACCAGGGATCAACCCGTTCGATTGGAGTGCAGGAATGATAAGCTTGTCGTAATTACCACAGAAGACATCAGTATTGCCGAAGCAAAGACTCTGGCACAAATCACCTACAAGCAAGTAACTGATGATCTGAACGCACAAACATGTACAAGCGCCTCCAACTGGGGCTACGCCGCGTTGATTAAAGACTATACAAGGTCAGTGCAATTTGTACCGTATTCATCAACAGGAAGTCCACTGAATATGAAAAGAAACATTGTCCTCTATAACCGACTTATGATCAGGATCATTAACGCAGAGGGATCGGGTGATCTCACACCGAATATTCCTGCCGTAAAAGGAGTAGAATGTGTAAACGGTAAACCAAGGGTCCAGCTTATCAACTAGATGCCAGGTTTCCCTTGTGGTCTGATCATTCATACGAAATGCCCGGGTCGGTTTAATTTCCAATTCTGTTTTTCTCCTCGTTCACGCTCTGCTCAATCTGCTTGTTGCTAAACTTCTTTCCGGAACTAAAATTATAGCTCAGGGATATACTGAAAGTGCGTGTAGGCCGCTTCTGGTAGAAGTCAATCCTCGTCCCTTCATACAGTGTGTAGTTCTTTTCTCTTGCTGTATTCAGTATATCAGCAACGTTGAAGCGGAGCAACATGCTTCTGTCCAGAAACCTTCTCGATATACCGGCATCTGTTGCAAACTGGTATGCCACATACGTGTTGGCATTTACATAAGGCGAACGATAATCAACAGACAGATCAACGTCGCCCAGGTTTTTTATTGAGAATTCATGCTGTGTCCTGGCATAAAAAGTCGTCTGCCTGATGTTGTATTCATTTAAAGCATACCGCAGGTTATAAAGAGCAATAGAGGTGTTCGTCTTCCACCATCTGACAAGGCTAACAGGCGCGTTTAGAGATAATCCGTACTCTTTGCTGCTATTGAAATTCATCGTCTGATATTCAATCACTTTGTCTTGCATGGGTCTCGCCAACTGGGCGATCTTATCACTTGTACTTGAATAATATACGTCAGCGGAAAAACTCTTCCAGAAAACAGAGCCAAGCTCAAGCTTGTGCGTATATTCAGGCATCAGGTCGGGATTACCCAACTGGGTGAGATAATCATCAAACTGGAGCCGATAAGGGTTTAAATCTGCAAATGAAGGCCGCTGTATTCGTTTTGAATAACTCATATAAACTGAGCTAGCCTTCCTCTCATTTAACCTCCTGACAACAAAGACTGAGGGAAAAACACTAAAGTAATTCCTGTCGAACTGTTCGCCCGTCGTCACGGTATTCCCGTCCATCTTCGTAAATTCAGCTCTTAGTCCAACTTTAACATCTAGCTTTCCAAGCCGTTTCTCCATAGATGTGTAGGCCATAGAAAGTAGTTCTTTGTAGACGAACTGATTACTGAGCCTATCGTTGAGCTGCCACTTTCCCTCTGCGTAGTTCTCGTTTATCACCTCATTATCTCTTTTTGTCCCAACAATTTTGATTCCGGCCTTTAACGAAGTTGTTTTATTCAATACCTGGGTTAGATCCGACTGTATGCTATACAGGTCCGTGACATTAGGTGTATTGTTGCGGAAGTGGGAATTTCTCTGGCTTAGGCTATAGCTGGATTGGAAGTTGTTCAACTCCGTCTTCGTGCTGTTCAGATAGTCGCCAATAATCTTAAGTCCCGAGCCGAGGCTATCCATTTGTAAAGAATAGTTCAGGGTGAGACTGTTGAAGGACGGGCGTCTGAACCATTCAGACCTGGCAATACCCGTCATCGCCTCCGCCCCCCGCAATACAATGTCTGTGTCAAAATACTGATCTAAGCGACTGGCATTATGCATAAACTGGGCACCCAGCGACTGGCGTGCTCCAAGATCATAAGACGCTCCCGCCCTGTACATCAGTCGCCCGTTGTTATTGTACCGCCTTGTCAGACTTGAATATTGATCTTTGTCGGGATACTCTATCCCGGTAATGGCTACATAATCACTTTCATCCTTTCCTGCGGAGATAGTACCGCTCAGATAAAGGTTTTTGATCTTATAGTTCAAGGCGCTGCCGGCTGTATACGCCGGGCGCTCTTCCTGCTGCCGGTACTGACCGAACAGGGTGCCTACCATCCCGTCTTTCCTGCTCTTCTTCAAAACGATATGTATAATACCTCCTGATCCGGCGGCCTCGAACTCCGAGGGAGGACTGGAGATAATCTCGATCCTGCTGATATCTTCCGATTTTAAGGTTCGCAGATATTCTGCCAAATCAGATTCTGACATGCGTTGTACGACATCGTTAATCATGACGGCAACTGATTGATTCCCTTTTATCTTAATGGAACCATCACTACCAACCCATACGCCCGGGGATTTCTGTAACACTTCCAGTCCGTTATTTCCACTTTCAAGGAGGCTTCCTTCCACATTGACTACATACCGGTCAGTCCTGCGTTCAATAAGAGGTCTTTGGCTCCTCACAGAGACCGTTTTCAGCATGTTCTGCTCTTCCGTCAGCGTCAGACTACCAGTTAAAGTAGTATCAGGATAAGTAAAAACAAACGATAGCGGTCTGTACCCCAATGAGGAGGCCGTGAGACGATACTTTTGATTTACAGCAAACGGGTAGGCCAGCTGATATACACCTGCTTCGTCGCTCATGGAACCGGTTAGCAGGATATCATCCCTGAAAAGTGCCAGGGAAACAAAGGGAACATGCTTGCCAGCAGAATCTACCGTACGGCCCCTCAGCCTTGTTCCCTTGCCCGGGTCACTGCCTGCTGCCTGCGAACTAGTCTTCACTTTACTTCGCTCCTGTCCATGAAGAGCAAGGTTTGCGAAAAGCAACAAAGAAACGATAAGGATCGGCTTCATCTATAAGGCGGGGTTTAGGTATTAACGAATATAGCTAAGCATGTTGAGATATATTCCTTCCAAAATGAAAAAACCCTTCCATTTTGAAATGGTCAGGATTATTATGCTTACCAGAAACCAGGCGTTACGGGCTTTAATGATCAATGAACACCCTAAAATTCGAGACTACCGAATTCAGGCATTACATTTGTCTCCGAGATCGTTAAAGCGATAATGATATGACTTGCTCGTGCTATATTCCTAGCTTGCGAATAATTTCATGGCGCACCGATGTTAAATTCACCCTGTTAATATACCAGCTGCTGAGATGCAAAATACTGTTCTGATAATAGATGACGAAATAAAGCTGTGCAACCTCCTGGCACGAATTATAGGGCTTGAGGGTTTTACAGTACTTCAGGCCCACACAGGCAAAGAAGGATTGAAAATCCTGAAAAACGATGACGTTCAGGTAGTCCTAAGTGACGTAAAACTTCCGGACTTCAACGGTGTGGATTTGGTCAAAGAGATCAAAAAGATCAGGCCAGGTGCCGAGGTCATCAATTTAACTGCGTTTGGTACCATCGCTGACGGCGTTATGGCCATGCGAAATGGAGCATTCGACTATATCACCAAGGGAGACGATAACGACAAGATCATTCCCCTTGTTTACAAGGCGATGGAGAAAGCGCGGTTAAACGCCCGCGTTGTTGAACTGGAGAAAAAGATTGCACGCAGATACAGTTTCGATTCCATCCTCGGAAAGTCAAGAGCCATCAGAGAGGCTGTCGCCCTTGCGCAGCGCGTCGCCGGCACCAGTACAACCGTATTGCTGCTGGGTGAAACTGGAACAGGAAAAGAAGTATTTGCCCAATCTATCCATTATGAAAGCGCGAGAAGATCAAAGCCCTTCGTGGCAGTGAACTGCAGCGGTTTCAACCCAGAGCTTCTTGAAAGTGAACTGTTTGGATATAAGGCTGGTGCATTCACGGGCGCATTGAAAGATAAAAAGGGATTGCTTGAGGAAGCACATGAAGGAACCATATTCCTGGATGAGATTGGAGAAATGAACCTGGACCTTCAGGCCAAGTTACTTCGTGTACTGGAGAGCCACACCTATATCAAAGTGGGGGACACTCAAACCAGCAAGGTCGATGTGAGGATCATCGCTGCTACCAACCGGGACTTGAAAAAAGAGGCCGATGAGGGCAGATTTCGTCTGGATCTTTTCTACCGTCTCTCGGTATTCTCCATTGAATTGCCTTCGCTGGCGCACCGCCGTGAAGATATTATGCTGATTGCGAAGCATTATCTTGCTGAATTTACAACTAAAGTAAACCGGCCTGCCATGGAAATGGACGAAGAGTTCGAACGCCTCCTCGTGAGCCATAAGTGGAAAGGCAATATCAGAGAACTTAAAAACATCATGGAGAGAGCAGTCATCCTTACAGATTCCGACATGATCACATCGGCCCTTCTTCCTGCTGAATTCCACGATGAGACCAGGAATGCAGACCCGCTAAATATGCAGGATATGGAAAGACAGCATATTACAAAAGTACTTAGGTATACAAAAGGGAATAAGACGGAAGCAGCGCGCCTGCTCGGAATAGGTCTTACCACCTTATACAGAAAGATCGACGAGTACAGGATCTAAATAGTTGATCCCTATCTTTTCATTTCAGCAAAGACCCTTCCAAAATGGAAGGGTCTTTTTTATTTAAAAAGAACTTCGACTGAAAAAACAAACCACAACACACTAATAACCAACATCTTAAAAATATTCCCTTCATTATGGCACCCGGATTGGAATAGTGGCATCAAAAGAAAACGCTATGCTTACCATCCTACTACTCGTCGCCCTGCTATTTCTATGCCGGGCCGCTTACAAATCGATCGACTTATTCGAAAAAATCTAAAGCATTATGACTGCATTATTCATCATTGCCATCATCGTATTCATCTATATGATTTACGTGCTGATCAGGCCGGAAAAATTTTAATTGAACATCATGAACACAGAATTACTTGGAATTATTGTAACCTACCTGCTTACCCTGGTAATTGCCATTCCCCTCGGTGGCTACCTGGCGAAGATATTTGCGGGAGAGAGAGTCTGGACCGACTTTCTAAAACCAATTGAATCCGGCATTTACAAGCTTTCCGGGATCAATCCAAAAGAGGAAATGAACTGGAAGCAACATATGAAAGCTCTGCTGACGATCAACATGGTGTGGCTCCTCTACGGCTTTTTTGTTCTCATGTACCAGGACAAGCTTCCTCTCAACCCCGACGGAAATCCAGGTATGAGCCCGGACCTGTCATTTAACACCATCATCAGTTTCGTTGTAAATTGCAATCTACAACATTACTCCGGAGAGAGCGGACTCACCTATCTGACTCAGCATTTCGTCGTGATGTTCCTGCAGTTTGTGAGCGCCGCCACCGGCATAGCTGCCGCAGTAGTGTTCTTCAAGGCATTCAGAGAGAAAACGAGCACCACACTTGGTAATTTCTGGGTCTTCTTCGTTAAGTCGATCACGAGACTCCTGTTACCCTTAAGCCTTGTCATTGCCACCATTCTCGCATTAAACGGAAGTCCTGCGAGCTATGAGGGTAAAGATCAATACATTTCTCTTCAGGGGGATACCGTAAATGTCTCCAGAGGTCCCGCTGCCGGTATGATCGCCATTAAGCATCTGGGTACGAACGGCGGCGGATGGTTCGGTGTCAACTCTTCGCATCCGCTTGAGAACCCCAATTATCTAAGCAATATGGTAGAGCTGATTGCACAGGTGATTATCCCAATTGCGATGATTGTCGCCTTCGGAATATTTATCCGCCGGAAAAAGTTAGCCTGGATAATCTTCGGGGTGATGACTATAGGTATGCTTCTTCTGTTGATTCCGACAATAAGTTCAGAGTTAGGTGGCAACCCGGCAATTGCTAAATTGGGCGTTTCCCAGGAAACAGGCGCTATGGAAGGTAAAGAGGTGCGGTTCGGACCAGCTATATCAGCATACTGGAGCACCGTGACCACCATCATCTCGACAGGCTCTGTCAACAGCATGCACGATAGCACCATGCCCCTAACAGGCCTGTGGCAACTCTTAGCCATGATGATCAATGCATTCTATGGCGGTTGTGGTGTAGGTTTGCTCAACTACTTCATTTATCTGATTATCGCTGTCTTTATATCCGGGCTAATGGTGGGACGCACCCCTGAGTTTCTAGGTCATAAAGTGGAAGCCAGGGAGGTGAAAATCGCGGCACTTATCACCCTTCTAAGTCCATTCCTTATCCTCGCGGGAACCGCGATCACGACCTATGTATTTACGGAGCATGGGGATGCAGCCTGGGCCGTACAACCGCAAAACTGGCTCAACAATCCTGGTTTTCATGGCTTCTCTGAAATGTTGTATGAAGTAACCTCTGCAAACGCCAACAACGGGTCAGGTTTTGAAGGGCTGGGCGACAACAACGTGCTGTGGAATATGCTGACCGGCTTCATCCTGTTCCTGGGACGCTTCCTGCCGATCATTGGCCCCTTAGCCATTGCAGGCCTGCTCGGCTCCAAAAAATACATCCCTGAATCAGCCGGAACCCTGAAAACAGATACGCTGACTTTTGGTATGATGACGTTTGCGGTGATCCTCGTACTCAATGCACTCTCCTATTTCCCTGCCTTGACTCTGGGGCCGTTGGCTGAATACTTCTCGATGCTTAAATAAAGTTCTATGAAACGATTGTGAACTGGCAAAAAAGCGTGCTCATGATCGCTTCATCACTGTTAAAAACAATAATACGTTGATGAAAAATCCTAATAAATTATTTGAACCTGCTCTCGTTCAGGACGCAATAAAGCAGTCGTTTATCAAGCTTGACCCACGGTCAATGATCAAAAACCCGGTCATGTTTACCGTAATGATTGGCACCCTGATCATGGCTTGCGTAACCTTATACTCTTTAAATAATCCGGGGCAGGGCTCGCCTGCATACAACCTTCTAATCTTCGTTATCCTCTTTCTTACTGTCTTGTTCGCAAACTTTGCCGAAGCTATTGCTGAAGCGCGAGGCAAAGCGCAGGCAGACTCCTTAAGGAAGACCCGGACCGAGACTCCGGCCAAGATGGTAATGGAAGACGGAAGAATCGAAGTCCGGTCCTCCAGCCTGCTTAAAAAAGGTGACATTTTCATTTGTCAGGCCGGAGATACGATACCATCCGATGGAGAAATCATTGAAGGTATCGCCACGATAGACGAGTCTGCAATAACCGGAGAGTCTGCTCCTGTTATCCGCGAGTCCGGCGGGGATAAATCATCTGTTACCGGTGGCACGAAGGTGCTGTCAGACCAGATTAAGGTACTTGTCAATACCCAGCCGGGGGAGAGCTTTCTTGACAAGATGATTGCTCTCGTAGAGGGAGCATCAAGGCAGAAAACCCCTAACGAAATCGCCCTGACCATACTGCTGGCCAGCTTTACCATCGTGTTCATCATCGTATGCGTCACCTTGAAGCCATTTGCTAATTACGCAAACACGCCGGTAACTATTGCCGCCCTGATCTCCCTGTTTGTGTGTCTCATCCCGACGACAATTGGCGGCCTACTGTCTGCTATCGGAATTGCCGGAATGGACCGGGCTTTACGTGCGAACGTGATAACCAAGTCGGGTAAAGCCGTTGAAACAGCAGGCGACATTGATGTGCTGCTGTTAGACAAGACCGGAACCATTACGATCGGCAACAGGAAAGCCACTCACTTCTATCCTGCCCCGGGAATAGCTGACACTGAGTTTATCAAAGCCTGCGTACTGAGCTCTCTTGCCGACGAGACACCAGAAGGAAGGTCGATCATCGAACTGGCGCTGGCTCAGAACTACAAAATGGCACCTGCTCCCGAAGGCTCCTCCTTCATCAGATTCACTGCAGAAACCCGCTCCAGCGGATTAGATACTGCAGACGGCAGAAGGATCAGGAAAGGGGCATTTGACGCTATCCATAATATGGTGAAGGCCTCAGGTCAGAGCTTCCCGACCGAAACTGAAGATCAGGTAAAGAAGATATCCGGTAACGGAGGGACTCCGTTAGTGGTTGCGCTTAATGAACAGGCTATGGGGGTAATAGAACTTCAGGACATTATTAAGCCCGGCATCAGCGAACGCTTTGAACGCCTCAGAAAGATGGGTGTCAAGACCGTAATGGTAACGGGGGACAATCCGCTGACTGCCAGGTTCATTGCTGAAAAAGCCGGAGTAGACGACTTCATCGCTGAAGCAAGGCCCGAAGACAAGATGAATTACATCAAGGCTGAACAGGCCGAGGGCAAGCTTGTAGCCATGATGGGCGATGGCACCAATGACGCACCCGCACTCGCACAGGCTGATGTAGGAGTAGCAATGAACAGCGGTACTCAGGCGGCGAAAGAAGCGGGTAACATGGTCGATCTCGACAATGATCCCACCAAGCTTATTGAGATCGTTGAAATAGGCAAGCAGTTGCTGATCACACGCGGCACCCTTACCACCTTCTCCATTGCGAATGATGTGGCCAAATATTTTGCCATTGTACCCGCACTATTTATTGCCTCCATTCCTGCCTTGCAGAGTCTGAACATCATGGGACTGCATAGTCCCGAAAGTGCCATTTTATCTGCCGTTATCTTCAATGCCATCATCATCCCTCTGTTGATTCCCCTCGCGCTGAAAGGTGTGGCTTATAAGCCGATAGGAGCCAGTGCGCTGCTCCGGCATAACCTTTTGGTTTTTGGACTTGGCGGTGTGGTCGCGCCCTTCGCCGGCATTAAGCTGATCGACATCCTGGTTGGCCTGTTTATTTAATTATCGAGAAATATGAAAAAGTACCTTATACAATCCATCCGCCTTACAGCAGTCCTCATGGTTTTACTCTGCATCATCTATCCCCTTAGCATCGCCTTCGTCGGCAAACTTTCCCCCGGCGGAGGAGGCGGTGAGAAGATCACCAGAAACGGAAAAGTAGTCGGTTATGCACGACTGGGGCAATCATTTTCCAAGCCTGAGTACTTCTGGGGGCGCCCTTCCGCTGCCGGCTACAACGCAGCCGGATCCGCGGGATCCAATAAGGGCGCATCTAACACTGACTATCTCCAGCAGGTTTCAGACCGGATAGATACCTTGATCAAATACCACCCTGGCCTGAAGAAAGCAGACATCCCTGCAGATATGGTTACTGCGTCCGGGAGCGGACTTGATCCTGATATATCAGTACCGGGAGCTATGATCCAGGTTAAAAGAGTTGCCGCCTATCGCAGGCTGGACGAAAAACAAGTGGCCGACTTGGTTGCCACGCACACGAAAAAACCATTGCTGGGACTACTGGGTCCCTCTTCGGTGAACGTACTTCAGCTCAACATCGCACTAGACGAACTGAAAAATCAGAATTTATAATACGACCACATTCATGAAAAAACTCTTCATATTAGCAACTGCTTTAACAAGCGCTTCTGTTTGCTACGCACAAAACGATCCTGCCATTAAAGTAAGCGGATACATAGAGACCTACTTTGGCTACGACTTTAACAAACCCACAGACAACACCAGGCCTGGATTCGTCTATTCGCATAACCGCCACAATGAAGTAAACCTCAATCTTGGATTCATCAAAGGGAGCTATGACAATGGATTGGTAAGAGTTAATGTGGCCCTGATGGCCGGAACATACGCCAATGCCAACCTGGCTGCAGAGCCTGGTGTTTTGAAAAACATCTACGAGGCAAATGCCGGGATAAAGCTTTCCCCTTCCAGTAACCTGTGGCTGGATGCAGGAATTTTCCCTTCGCACATTGGCTTTGAAAGCGCCATATCCAAAGACTGCTGGGTACTGACGAGAAATATTTCATCCGAAAACACACCCTATTATGAAGCAGGGGCAAAACTAAGTTACGGCACTGACGACGGTAAACTTACAGCATCCCTACTCTATCTAAATGGCTGGCAACGGATTACCCGCCAGTACGGCAACGGACAGCCTGCCGGCGGACTGCAACTCACCTGGAAGCCGCTCTCTTCGCTCAGCCTGAATTACAGCAGCTACCTGGGAACAGAGGGTGCTGATTCTATTCGCGTAAGACGATTGTATCATAATGTTTATAGTGTCATTCAAGTCAGCTCACATCTCGGAATTACTCTCGGCTTCGATTACGGGACTCAGCAGCGCGAAAAAGGCAGTAACCGGAAAAATGAGGTATTTTCCCCGGTTGCCATCGCTCAATACCGAATCAGCAGTAAATTAGCCCTTGCCGCAAGAGCAGAATATTTCCACGATCAAAATGGAATGTTGATCGCTTCCTCAACGGGGCACGGGTTTAACACCAGTGGATATTCCGTGAATATCGACTACGCCCCCGTCAGCAATGCTCTATTGCGACTGGAAGGTAAAATGTACAACAGCAAAGATGATATTTTTTTCAGGAGGGAGACGCTGAGCGACAGAAATGAGTTGATCACAGCAAGTATAGCCATCTCTTTCTAAGGCTCCATTCAATCGTCATGGAAGAATCAGAGAAGACAGGATCAGTTAAAAATTTCCTGGACCTCGTGAAGAAGTCCCGGAGAGGAAAGTTCAAAGTCTATATAGGCATGAGTGCCGGGGTGGGTAAAACGTATCGCATGTTGCAGGAGGCGCATGCCCTGCTCAAGAATGGGATCGACCTTCAGATCGGATATATCGAAACTCACAATAGAGCGGAGACTCACGCTCTTTTACACAACCTGCCTCTGATCCCGAGACGGAAGATCTTCTATAAGGGAAAAGAACTCGAAGAAATGGATGTGCAAAATATCCTCAATATTCACCCGGAGGTTGTTATTGTTGATGAGCTGGCGCATACGAACACTGAGGGAAGTAAAAACGCTAAGCGCTGGCAGGATGTTGCTGACATCCTGGACGCCGGCATCAGCGTCATATCAGCCGTCAACATTCAGCATCTGGAGAGCATGAACGAAGAAATTGAATCAATCACCGGCGTACCCGTCACGGAAAGAATACCGGACAGAATTCTGGAACTGGCCGACGAGATCGTCAATATCGACCTGACAGCTGACGAGCTTATCGAAAGGCTTGAAGCGGGTAAGATCTACGACAGTACTAAAATCAGGAGCGCGCTTGATAATTTCTTCAAGCGCGAGCGGATTCTTCAGTTGCGTGAACTTGCGCTTAAAGAAGTTGCCCATCACCTGCAAAGAAAGATCAATGCGGAAGTGCCCGCCCAAGTCAAACTCAGGCCAGAAAAGTTCCTGGCCTGTATTTCAACCAATCATAAGACGGCTAAGATCATCATTCGTAAAACAGCGCGACTTGCATCCTACCACCACTCCACCTGGATCCTGCTTTATGTGCAGAGAAGCCATGAAGGTGGCGACAAGATCAGACTTGATTTGCAACGCCACCTCATCAACAACTTCAAACTGGCAACCGAACTCGGGGCAGAGGTACTTAAAGTCAAAGGCGAAGATATTACCCAGACCATCATGCAAGTAGCCGCCGAAAAGGATGTCACAACGATCTGTATCGGAAAGCCGCATTTAAAGTTCTTTCAAATGGTATGGCAAACTGCGATCTTCAGTAAGCTTTTAAAAAAGATATCAGAAACAGACAGCGATCTTATCATTCTTTCATAAGATCTTAGCACCCTGAAATATGAAGATAAAAACTAAACTACGCCTCGGATTTGGATTTCTATTCATCATCGTGCTCTTCTTTGGCGCGATCTCCCTTTTCTATATCAGCAACATCTCGCTTAGCTCCAGACTCATATTGAAAGATAACTACGAAAGTCTTAAATATACCCGGGACCTGCGAGCTGTTCTTGACGAAACCACACTACCTTTTTCAGAGAAGGTAGCCACCGATATCTCCCGACAACTCATGTTGCTGAAAAGCAATATCACAGAGGAGGGAGAAGACAAAGCCGTTGCATCGCTGTATCATGCAATCCGGCGGTTAGGCGTTCCTGCAGCTGAGGACCTCTCACAGCAGTCATCTCTTAAAGACGTATATCGACAGCTTAGGGTGATCGATGAGCTCAACATGAAGGCTATCATGAGAAAAAATGAAACAAGCAGGATGGACGTGGAGAGGGCAGCAAGGAACCTGATCATCATTGCCTCAATTTGTTTCCTTATTCTGTTTTCATTCAGCGTCAATTTCCCCGGGTTCGTTGCCAATCCTTTAAAAGAGTTCTCCGATGCGATAAAGGAAATCAGTCGCAAAAATTACCGGCAACACCTGGAGTTTCCCGGAAACAATGAGTTTTCTGAACTCGCCGGGGAATTCAACACGATGGTCTTTCAACTTAATAAATGGGAAAGCAGCAACATGGCCAGGTTACAATCCGAGAAACTCCGGATCGAAGCCATCATCGAGCAAATGCAGGACGCGATCATAGGATTGAATGAAGAGAAAGAAATCCTGTTCATCAACCGTGTTGCAGGACAACTGCTGAATTTGAACGAAAAAGATGCTATTGGGAAAGACGCCAATGATCTGTTAAAAACCAACGATCTGTTAAACAGAATACTACAAGTCAGAAACAGTGACAAGCCAATCAAGATCTATGCAGATGGCAAGGAGTCTTACTTTCAGCTCGAACGACGGGAAATTACCGTCCCCATGGATGAGCAGCGCCCCGACGATGTGATTAGAGCAAGCAGCAAAACGGCAGGTGAAGTATATATATTAAAAAACATCACCCAATATAAAGAGCTCGATGAGGCAAAGACCAATTTTATCGCAACGGTTTCTCATGAACTAAAAACTCCCATTTCTTCAATCAAAATGAGTCTAAAGCTCATGGCAGATGAACGGATTGGAGTGCTGAACCCGGAGCAGCAGGAGCTGATTCAACACATCAGGGAAGATTGCGGCCGTTTACTTAAGATTACCGGAGAGCTGCTCGACCTTGCACAGGTAGAAACAGGAAACCTGCAACTCAACTTTATTAAAGCTGATCCAAAAACGATCGCCTTGTATGCCATAGACGCGGTAGCATTTCAGGCCGAACAGAAGGCGATCGAGCTTGAACTCATCAGCAGGAGCGATTTACCAGCAGTGTACGTAGATACCGAGAAAACTGCCTGGGTGTTGGTGAACTTCTTGTCAAACGCCCTGCGGTATAGCGCTCCCATGTCAAAGGTTCTTATTCAGATCCTGCAAAAAGGCAAGGAGGTGGAATTCTCTGTTCGCGATTTTGGAAAAGGAATCGACGAGAGGTATCAGAAACGATTATTTGACAGGTACTTTCAAGTTCCCACAGATGGAAATAACAAGTCAGGGTCAGGTCTTGGCCTCGCTATTTCCAAAGATTTCATAGAGGCCGAGGGTGGAAAGATCTGGGTGGAGAGTGCCATCGGTGAGGGAAGTAAGTTCTGCTTCTCGCTTCCCATCGAAGCTCATTGAGCATGACGATACAACTGCGGGAAAGTATTTGTTTTCATTAATTTCGAATTGTCCTTTTAACTATATTTGTCAATGGCAAAAAAGGTCGTAATAATTGAAAAGGACGAAGACATTTTGGAAGTCCTTTCCTACATACTGATCGAAGCAGGATATCTGGTAGCTAGTTTTCAAACGAACAGCATTGTTATTGAACAAATCGCAAAAGAGAAACCAGACTTGATTCTCCTTGATGTAATCAACGTATCGAGTGAGGGAACAGCTTTGTGTCAGGCCATTAAGGAAGACAGAGTTCTTGAGCAGGTTCCGGTTGTGGCCTTGTCCACACATTTGAAACCACAGTTAATCAAGGAGATCTGTGCTGATGAAGTCATGAAGAAGCCTTTCGATATAGATGAACTTTTGCAGGTAGTAGAAAATCATCTGCAGGCACATGCTTAAAACAGCTGATCATCAGAGATCCTTCTTTTTATATTTCAAATAACATCACCTAACCTGGATACATCCAGCTTATTTGGGCAACCTGATATAAAAGGTGGTACCGCGGTCTTCTTCACTGTCAAACCAAATATCGCCCTCGTGCCAATCTACGATGGTTTTGATTATGGACATACCAAGTCCTGTAGAGGGCTCACCCCGTAATCCACTCCTCCGGGCTTCGCTAAATCTATCGAATAAGGTCGCGTGATATTTTTCAGGAATTCCGATACCGTCATCTGAAACCGATACAATGACACTTTGTTCCTGCTCTTCCATACCAATAGAGATCTTACCCCCATCTCTTGTAAACTTCAGCGAGTTTGATACCAGATTATTAATTACCTGGAGAAATTTGTCTTCATCAACATCTACATAGATATTGGCCTGGCTGAAGCTAAAATGAATCTGCTTGTTTAGCGCGGATTGGTGATGCAAGTAATCTTCTGTTTGAATCTTTATTATTTCGATCAGATTAACCCGTTTTTTCACCAGCTTTACACCCGCACTCTCCAGGAATTCGTGGTCCATGAAGTCCCTGATCAGTTTGATACATCTCTTGCTTAGCTTGTTAACCATCAGGGAGTACTCTCTTAGCCGGCTATTTTCAGAATGGGCGACCTCCTGATCCAGAAGTGAGGATAAATTTGTATAAATCCAAGCGGCGCCGCCAGGTCATGTGAGAGTATGCCAAGTATAGAGTTCTTTTTAGCATTATGCTTACTGATCACATTCAGCTGACTTTTATAGCTGGTAATATCTTCAGCATAGCCCATAAGAAACTGCTCCTGCCCTTCTCTGATCAGGTAGGGAAAGATCCTGATATACCGTTCCGATTCCCCCCGGACTACCCGGCATTCCACATCCTTAACCACGTTACCTGTCATGCAAGCGATGCACTGAGATACGACGTATTCCTGGTCTTCGGGATGGACCATCGCCAGCAACAGTGGCACAGTAGGTTCAGCATCGAGGTCAAAAAATTCGTTGAAAGCAGGGTTCAAGTAAACGAAGCGCTTCTCTCCCAAACTATATGAAAAATAAAGCTGACATGACAGCTCAGCAAGAGATTGTAAAGTATCCGGAACATGCATAGTCGCACACAGTTGATTACTGAAATTAAGGACCAAAGTGTATTAACCAGTGTCTCAGCATTTAGTTTTAAGGGATGCATTGTGCTGAGTCAGTGACGCAAAAAGCGGCGGGCACGTCTGATGTACAGACCTGCCCGCCGCTTTAAATACTTGTGATACTAAAAAATGTATTTGGTGCTTAAAAAATTCGAGGTCTCATCACTCACGATGTCGTTGATGAGATATTTATTATTCTCGTTAAGTTTCGTCGCCACCAAAGAACGAATAGAGAAAGATCGCAGCGCATCAACAACTGAGAGGGTCCCTTCCGCGCTATCCTTCCGTCCTGTGAACGGAAAAACGTCTGGTCCTCTCTGGCACTGACAGTTGATATTTACCCGACTCACCTGATTAACGAGCGGATCAATCAGACCTGAAAGCTCCTTCGGATCATTGCTAAAGAGACTTACCTGCTGTCCGTGCGTTGAGTCGATCAGATATTGGATAGGTTCCTCCACATCCGAAAATGGAACAACAGGGATCACCGGTCCAAACTGCTCTTCCCGATAAAGCTTCATTTCCTGATTTACAGGATAGACGATGGCCGGATAAACGAAAGATTCGAAAATTTCCCCTCCGTGTGGGTTCACCACTCGTGCCCCATGTGCGACAGCATCGTCTATACATTCTTTCAAGTAGGCCGGCTTTCCCGGTTCAGGAAGCGGTGTCAGTGCAACGCCATTCTCCCAGGGCATCCCGAATTTTAGCTTTGAAACTTCGGCCGAAAGCATTTCCAGGAACTGCTCAGCCAGCGACTCGTGCACGTAAATGATCTTCAAGGCGGTACAACGTTGCCCATTAAATGACAGCGAACCCAAGACCGTTTCGCTAACAGCGAGTTTCAGATCTGCAGCAGCAGTAATGATAGCAGCATTCTTAGCATCGAGTCCCAGAATTGCCCTCAGCCTGTTCACCTTCGGATGCAGCTTTTTCAGCTCGTTGGCGACCTTGCTTGACCCGATAAGTGTCAGCACATTGATCTTGCCCGACTTCATCAGATCGGGGACAATGGAATTACCCCGACCATAAATCGTATTAACAACTCCCCTAGGGAAGCTATCGCGGAATGCTTCCAACAATGGATAATGTAAAAGGGTACCGTGTTTAGGCGGTTTAAACAACAATGTATTCCCCATAATGAGAGCTGGAATCAGCGTCGTGAAAGTTTCATTCAACGGATAATTGAATGGTCCCATGCATAAAACCACACCTAGCGGAGAACGCCGAACCTGCGCCACGATCCCCTGTTCTATCTCAAACCTCGATGACTGCCGGTCTATATCCTTCAAGGCATCAATGGTCGCGTAGATATACTCAACAGTCCGGTCGAACTCCTTGACAGAATCCGTATAGGACTTCCCGATCTCCCACATGATCAGCTTCACGACAAGATCTTTCTTAGCCAGCATTTTGTGGGTAAACTCTTCAACATGTTTGATCCGGTCCTGAACACTCATGGTCGGCCACTCACCACGGCCATTATTATATGCCGTTACGGCAGCGTCCAACGAAGCCTGCGCTTCCGCTGGTGTACATATCGGGTAAGTACCTATTAGCTTTCGCTTCAACCCCTCAGGGGTTTTGATGCATACGGGAGAATAAACCGAATGCACATCACCATTCCATTGCTTCATTTCTCCATCACTCAGGTACTCCCGTTGATGGACCTCATCAATAAGAAACTCCGGAGGAATATGCCCCTCTTCCACGAAGATGGCCTCGAGATCTAAGGTTTCACTCATTTTGAATCTAATTAGTTGAATCAAATATACAAACCCCCATTATCATTGCTATGAGCAACTGTCCACTAATTCAATTATCATGATACCTACCTACGGGTAAATTTGTAGAGTACTGATTCATCGGCTTTACGAATTTTCTCTATCTCCTTTTTGATTTATTTTCAGATGCTTTTTTTCGTTGATTTATATCAAAACCCTATCAATGAACAGAATAAAAAGCCTTGACGGAATCAGAGCATTATCAATTTTGATGGTTTTACTGGGACATGCGCGAGAGACCATGCCCACCTATCTGACCGACAACAGCTTATTCCGGCTAATCTCGAATTCAAGCCTGGGAGTTTCCATCTTCTTTGTCATCAGTGGCTACCTGATCACCAGACTTCTCATTAAAGAAAGGGTTAAAACAGGTGCTGTCAACATTAAAGATTTTTATATGCGAAGAATCTACCGGATATTTCCTGTATTCTACCTCTATATCTTTGTCGTCCTGCTGCTGAAATACTTCTTTATTCATGATATCTTCAGTGACTACTCACTCGTAAAATACGCAGGACTATACCTGTGGAATTACAAGCATCTGTTTTCCTCCTTCTCCAGTCCCGATAACGGCTTCTGGTTTTTCGGCCATTTCTGGTCGCTCTCCATCGAGGAACAATTCTATATGTTCTGGCCGCTTATGTTCATAAAGACAAAAAAGACGACACTCAAAAAGGTACTGATTGCGATGTTGGTCACCATGCCCCTACTCAGGATAATAACCTATTTGTTTATGCCAGGGAGTAGAGGTCAAATCGGGATAATGCTCCACACTGGTGGCGATGCTATTTTACTGGGTTGTCTAGGAGCCATAATCGAAAACTCGAGACGATTCAAAGAACGTATCCTGGTCCACCTGGAACGTACTAAATTGATCGCTTCAGTGGCCGTATTTCTGTTCATCCTTTCTCCAATACTCTCTTTTTCCCTGAAAGGAGCATATAGCCTGACCATTGGCATGACGCTCAACAACATAGCTGTTATGATCCTTATTTTCTGGAGTATCTATATCCCCTCGAAGATTGCCGACATGCTGAATACCAAGCCGTTGATGTATATCGGCATTTTATCATATTCCCTGTATATTTGGCAACAACTTTTCCTGACAAGCATCTATCACTCCTGGATTCACCGTTTCCCTCAAAATTTACTACTCGTTTTTCTAGTTGCGGCAATTTCCTATCATCTGATTGAAAAGCCTGTTCTGAACCTGAAGAGACGTACATCCAAACCGGAGAACAAGCTCCGGAAGCCGACGCCGGCCCTCAAATAACCGCTTATAAGCTGCAGCAGGTATGGGGTATCGATCGACGCTACGAACCGCAAGATCATGTGGTATATTTTATCTACTTTTGCAAAAGTTTATCAATCTTAGAATTTTATGCTCAACAGAGTAGTAGTTACAGGAATGGGGGTCATTAGTCCCCTTGGTACAAGCACCTCAGCGTTTTGGCAAGCCATTGTTGCCGGCAAGAGCGCAGCGGCTCCCATCACTCATTTTGATGCTTCTGAATTCCGCACACGCTTTGCATGTGAAGTAAAGGATTTTACCGCATCTGCCTATCTGGACAGAGGTGATATAAAAAGAACTGATTTATTTACGCAATATGCGCTGATTGCTTCAGACGAAGCGATAAAGGATTCGGGAATCGAATTAAAGGACATGGATCCTTTTGATGCCGGAGTTATCTGGGGATCCGGTCAGGGAGGTATGGAAACCTTTGAAGAACAGGTAACAGAATATGCAACCGGCGACGGCAAACCCCGGTTCAGCCCCTTCTTTGTACCGAAGCTGATCGCAAACATGGCCTCCGGTATGATCTCGATCCGAAATGGATATATGGGAATCAACTACACCACGGTCTCTGCATGTGCAACATCGAACACAGCAATCATGGACGCATATAACTATATCAGACTGGGGCAGGCAAAAGTAATTGTTACAGGTGGATCTGAAGCTCCTATCACTCCTGCGTCTTTCGGTGGATTCAGCTCGATGAAAGCCATGTCGGCAAGGAATGACGATCCGCAAACGGCCTCCCGCCCCTTTGATGTAGAACGCGATGGCTTTGTAATGGGCGAAGGTGCCGGAGCCCTGGTACTGGAGGAATACGAACACGCAGTTAAACGCGGAGCTCACATCTATGGTGAGATCGTTGGAGCTTCCATGACCGCCGACGCTTATCACATGACTGCTACACATCCCGAAGGTATCGGAGCAGCAAAAGCAATGGAAAAAGCACTTGCCGAAGCTTCCCTTACCATCAAAGACGTAGACTATATCAACCTTCATGCTACTTCTACCCCTGTTGGCGACCTTTCAGAGATCAAAGCTCTGTTAAAACTTACCCAGGGAGAGAAGCTGAAATTCAAAATGAGCGCGACCAAATCCATGACCGGACACCTGCTGGGTGCTGCCGGAGCAGTTGAAGCGGTGATTTGTCTGCTCGGCATGCGTGACCAGGTGATCGCCCCTACGATCAACACCACACAGCTCGATCCTGCTATTCCAGATTCATTAAGCGTTGTCTTGGGTGAAACCATCGATGCTCCTGTAAAGATTGCCATGAGTAATACTTTTGGCTTCGGCGGACATAATGGAATTGTTGTCTTCAAAGCTGTATAAAACCGATCTTACAGGTCGGGTAAAGCACTCCTGACCTGTAAGATTCATATACGATCTAAACTCATCTCCAAAACGCAATTCAAGACCTACTTTCCCAGTTAATCTTGCGTTTCCCTCTTCCATATACAACACACTTCATACAACTCTAACCTGCTCCAGATCCTATTCTTCCAACCAAAGAGCAGTGCTTGCACCTTTAAACTCTACTAATTCTATAGATTTATTTTATTATATCAAAATTCCTTCTAAATTTGCTTCATCGTTAGTCTTTTACACATCGGGTATGCACATACATTTACATCCTTGTCCTGAAGGACACATCTTTTCCAATCGGTTATTCTGCTGCTGTCATAGGGGCACATGCAAGATATCCGATCAGTCATACGACTTCTCTTAGGTACTCTCTAATTAATCCGTTCAATCACAAACCCTTCAAAATCATGCAGAATTTTGACAAGGCTGGGCTTGCTATGCCCTTTCAAACCTTTTCTCGAAGTACAATCACTCACCTCATAGGAGTCCTGATTCTCCTACTGCCCCTTTATGCAAAGTCTCAAAGTCCCTCTTCTGTTAACACTACACTAAAAGGTCAGGTTATAGACGACTTGACGAATACTACCCTCCCAGGCGTCACCGTCCATATCAAGGGTACCACCCACCGGGTACAAACCGACCAAAATGGTCGGTTTGAATTTCTGACAGGACAAAAACTTCCTTATAGTCTGGAACTTTCCTATATAGGATTTGAAAGCAAAACGCAGCTGGTCGAACACAGTCCGGTAATTATCAGGCTAAAAGAATCGAGAGTAACCCTAAACGACGTTGTGGTCGTGGGTTACGGAACACAAAACCGGAAAGATCTGATAGGGTCGGTAACCAAGGTCAATGCGGAAGACGTTAAACAGATTCCTGCTGGAAGCTTCGATGCTCAGCTTCAGGGAAAAGCACCCGGACTTCAAATCAATTCCAACACCGGTATTCCGGGCGAAGGTATATTCATCCGTGTACGGGGCACTACATCTATTAACGCAAGTAATAACCCGCTGTATGTCGTTGACGGTGTGTTCATGAATAACAACAGTCTCCAGACAGTAAGCACCGGAGGCAAGGCTACGTCGCCAATAGCCGATCTGAATCCTTCTGACATCGAAAGTATCGAGGTATTGAAGGATGCCAGTGCTACAGCCATATACGGGGCTCGTGGCGCAAATGGGGTTGTCATCATCACGACAAAGAAAGGCAGTTACAACACCAAACCGAAAGTTTCTTTTAACTCTTACTGGGGAGTTGCCAAAACCCAAAACACCTGGGATATTGCATCAGGACAGCTAAATGCCCAACTACATAATGAGTCATGGATCAACAGCGGAATAGACAATCCTGCCTTAAAACAAACCTATGCCAACCGTCCTTTTCGTCCTATTTCAGAAGGAGGCAGGGGCGTTCCGGAAGAGCAGCAAACCTACGACCGTTTAAGTGATATCTTCCAAACAGCTCCTCTCCAGAACTATGATCTTTCGTTACAAGGCGGATCTGAGGGAACAAGGTATTATATCGGAGGTGGCTATACCCGTCAGGAGGCCACCATGCGACCTGTTTATTTTGAAAGAGCCAGCCTTAAGCTGAACCTCGAACAAAAGGTAAACAAATCCATCCGCGCAGGAGTCAATAACAGCATCTCCCGATCCTTCCGTAACCAGGCGCGGGCAGGCGACGGACCACAGGGCGGAATGTTCCAGACCGGCCTTCTCGTAGCCACCTACCTGCCCAAAGTGAATGCAGACGGCACGCCTGCCAAATGGGGACCTTGGGACAATCTCGACGTGCTCCTCAATAACTATGACGTCAATACCGCTAATGTCAGATACATCGGCAACGTTTACCTGGATGCTGACATCCTGCCGGGTCTGAAGTTCAGAAGCAGTTTCGGTATTGACTACAATGATTATAAAGAATCTGAATACTGGAATTCTTTAACACTGCTCGGTGCCGCACCAACAAATGGACTGGCGACATCTGCCGTGACCAATAACAACACATGGCTCAACGAGCAGACTCTCAGCTACAGAAAGACCATCAATAACGCACATACGTTCGGAATCCTGATCGGAAATTCGTTGCAGGGGGATGTAACCAGCCTGACCTCCGCGCAGGGAACCAACTTTCCAAACGACAACTTTAAAAATATCGCATCAGCCGCAATCCGCGTGGGTTCCGAAAACTGGACAAAAAACAAGCTGACGTCCTTCTTCTCCAGAGTTGACTACAATTATAACGGCAAATATTATATCGAAGGAAGTATAAGGGCCGACGGATCATCGCGCTTCGGATCAGAGAACCGATTTGGATACTTCCCTTCGGTAGGTGCTGCGTGGAGGCTGAAAGAAGAAAACTTTCTTAAAAACGTGAATGCTGTTAGTGACCTGAAACTAAAAGGCAGCTATGGTCTAACCGGGAATCAGAACGGGATTAATGACTTTGCTGCTCGCGGACTGTGGAACGGCGGACAAAGTTATCCCGATAACGAGACAAGTGGAGATAAACCAGGCATAGCACCGGCACAGTTGGCCAATCCCAATTTGAAATGGGAGAAAACCCGACAAGTAAACGGCGGAGTGGAGTTGGGACTTTCCAACAACCGGATATCACTAGAGGCAAATGTCTATCACAAGTACACGTCAGATCTGTTGGTTCAATTGCCACTTGCATCTACTACAGGTTTCAGCTCCTATTACAGTAATGAAGGGGAGGTGAGTAACCGGGGATACGAATTCAGCATCAACACCCTGAACATCAAAAGCGATAATTTTCAATGGAGAACAAACTTCAACATATCCGGAAATAAAAATAAAATAGAGAAGTTAGTCACTCCGATCAACGTATACAACCGCGACTGGCTGAGAATGGAACAGGGTCATCCTCTCTACTCGTTCTGGCTATACAAACAGCTCTACGTTGATCCCGCAAATGGGAATGCTGTCTTTGAAGATGTCAATAAAGACGGGCAGATTACTGTGGCAGACAGGCAGCTGATCGGAAACGCCATGCCTGATTTCTTCGGAGGATTGAACAATTCCATATCCTATAAGGGATGGGACGCGAGTGTTCTATTCACTTTCCAATACGGAAATGAGGTCTATAACCTCAACGAATTCTTCGACATGGCCGGAGGCACGCGGGCAGACCGGGTACTTTTTGCCAACTCTGCCAGAAGATGGCAGCAGCCCGGTGACATTACCGATGTGCCCCGCTTCACTACCGTTGGCAACAACTACCGGCTTGAGCAAAACAGCCGCCTGCTGGAAGACGGATCTTTTATCCGGCTAAAAATGCTATCACTCGGATACACGCTACCTGAAAAGGCCCTCTCCAGACTGAAAATGAACAACCTCCGAATTTTTGTATCCGGGTCTAACCTGCTGCTTTTTACCAAATACTCCGGACTTGATCCAGAATCCAACGTAGCCAGCGACCAAAATGTTCAGGGTCTGGACTTCGGAACACCTCCTCAACCCAGCACCTATCAGTTCGGTATCAACTTAACGCTGTAATCACCAAAAAAATGAAATCACTACAAAATCTAGCTCTTCTATTCCTCACACTCCTGTCGCTTTCCTGCAAAGACTTTCTCGATGTTGAACCTGAGCTATCTGTATCAGACGAGGAGACGATCACAAACGGTGCATCTGCAGAAACCGCCGTACGGGGGATTTACCGGTCTCTTGCTGCAAACGACTACTACGGCACAACGTTCCAGGCAATCGGCTATCTTTCCGGCGACAATATCGAGTGGACAGGCTCTCAGGCCATCGCAGGTCAGTTTGTCAACCATGACGTAAGAGCAGATAATGGGTCTATCGCTGCCTTGTGGACGGCTATCTATAACACAATAAACCGAAGCAATCATGTTATTAAAAAAGTGAGTCAGCTTCCTCTCGAACCAACTTTCACTCAGGACAAAAAGAACCAGCTTTTGGGAGAAGCCTACTTCGTCAGAGCTCTCTGCTACTTTGACCTAAACAGAATCTGGGGCGGAGTACCAGTCTATCTGGAACCGACATTATCAGCTAATGACAATCGCGGCAAAAAGAGAAATACTACAGAGGAAGTTTACGCGCAGGTACTTGCAGATCTGACGCAGGCAGAAACACTGCTACCACAAACCACCAACAGATTAAGGGCTACGAAGAAAACTACGTGGGCACTTCTCGCACGTTACTATCTGTATCAGAAAAACTGGGCCCTTGCAGAATCATACGCTGCCAGGCTTGTCGGAGATCAAAGTTACAATCTGATCAAACCTTACTCATCGTTCTATGGAAACAATGCCATGAACACGACAGAATCAATCTTTGAACTGGCTTACAGCCCAACCAATACCAGTTCTCATCGCGGAAACTGGCAGCCTCCCCAGAATGGCGGCACCCGCCAGTGGGCTCCGAATGTGGCGTTCCTAGCCTTGGTGAACAACCCTCAGGTCGGTGGAAACAGAAGCGCCATGGTGACATCTACGTCGGATGGCAGATGGTACGGCAATATGTATTACAGAAGCCCGGCTACAGACCCCGCCTATATTTTTCGGATCGCTGAAATGCGTCTGATCAGAGCCGAAGCCAGAGCTCATCAGAACAATATCAAGGGTGCTATAGATGACCTTAACGCCGTCAGAGATCGGGCGGGACTTACGCCGGTTCTTCCTAGTACGCTTGAGACAGCTCTCCTGGCCATAGAGAACGAACGACGAATTGAGTTTGCCTTCGAACCTCATCGCTGGTTCGATCTTGTACGCACAGACAGAGCTGCAGCCCTATTTGGATTTGCAAAGAGAAACCGTTACGTACTTCCAATCCCAATCAATCAAATAAAAGTCGATCCAGCTCTGGACCAAAATCCCGGATACAACTAAAGCTATATACATGAGAAATGAACAAGGTGGAATCACTTTCGCTTACCAGTGGCTAAGAGTGATCCTGAGATACCAGCTCGCGGCCGTACTCGCCATATTCGCTTTTGTCATGATCTTCGACCTGAAGTTTCCGTTTCCGGCATTAAGCGAAATGAACACCAACTACGGAGATTTTACCCCGGCGAAAATATTTCAGCTTACCCTAGGGATAGCTAAGGCGAACTATAAACTAACAGTCGGACTGGTAGAACTCCTTGCAGCAGTACTCCTCCTGTTCAGACGAACAGCGGCCGTTGGAGCCCTGATGGCTGCAGGAATCATCCTGAACATTGTTCTGGCCGACTTCGCCTATAACACAGGCGACCAATACATTAGTCTCTATCTGATGATCATCTCCCTTATTCTACTTGCCCACAATCTTCCGGGGATGTACCGTTTGATGCTCGAAAAGCCAGCCGTTGCAAACAATACGAATCTCAAGCTGAACCCCACCTGGGAGAGAAGAGTGCGGCCAGCTCTAAAAGCCCTGTTTATCGTGCTGATACTGGCCTCAGGCATTACCGCCTATATCTGGAAACAGCAATCTCCCAGACTTGCGACCGGGCTCCCCAATGCGGCAGGCCTTTATGACGTCGCCGAATTCAAATGGAACGGCACCACTATTCCTTATTCCAAATTGAGCCCTCACAGATGGCAAAATGTTGTATTTGAAACTTGGAAGACCATTAGCATCCTGCAACCCGGTTCAAAAACATGTGGAAGAACATACTACGTAATCAAAATTGACTCTGTTTTGAATCGATTATATCTTCAGGATCAAGGCGATCACCGAAGTATCCAAATGACCTTGCTGTACAACAGGCCCGACACCTCTACCATTATACTTTCCGGCCGGACGTCGCACCGGGATTCCATCTATGCTGTACTAAAGAAAATAGATAAAAAATACCTTCTGATCCAGGGAAGACGTAAGCCAGTTGAGCTTTAACCATTCTCTACTGTATTGTCCTTCATATCATCAAAATGAGAACAGAAACAACTAACAACGAAATACCCAAAAGAGACTGGAAAACTTGCGAGCTTGTTCTCTTTCGCATTGCCTTTGTATTCTTCACCCTGATGAGCATTCCGCTGAGCGGAAAATATTACCAAATGCTCTTCTCTATCAACTGGCTCCATCCCGGGTACCGCGACCTCACTAATCTCGGCCGATTCAGTCCCTCATTCTTCAACATACCTACAGAAAGCGGCAGATGGGGCCTTGCCAGTTACGCTGATTACGGAGTGCTCCTGCTCATTGCCTTCCTGGGTGCGGCAATATGGAGTTTGATAGACAGGAAAAGAACTGAATATGCTGTACTTTATTATTGGCTGCGGGTGCTTGTACGCTATCGCGTAGCCATCGGGATGATCGAATTCGGCTTTGTTAAAGTCTTCCTGATTCAGATGCCCCAGGCCCCTCTGGGAACCTTGCACACCAATTTCGGCGACATTACCGCACAGAAGCTATATTGGCTATCTGTGGGCGTAGTTCCCTGGTATGAAATTGTGCTGGGACTCGTTGAAGTGATAGCAGGTTTTTTGCTCTTCTTCAGAAAGACCACTTTCCCCGGCGCCTTGCTTACGGCTGCTGCTTCAGCGAACATTGTCTACATCAACTTCGCTTATGATGGCGGCGTCCACGTATACAGCTCCTACTTTGTCATACTCTGCGTGTTCCTAATGATTCCTTACCTACCCGACTATTACCGGCTGTTGGTAAAAGGAGAAAACGTCATCCCTATCCGCTTCTATCCATCATTCAGTACCCTGCCTGCGCGGGTCAGCAGGTATATCTTAAAATCGGGCATTATGTTCTTGTTCCTGGTCGTACTAGCTGGTTTACACGTCCAGAACCGCCTTCACAACCCCTTGATAAAGGAGCCGGTCACTCCGGGTCTTCGCGGAGCCGCCGGATATTATGACGTAAGTCTCTTCAGCGTTGACGGTCGGACCATCCCCTATTCTCCGCTGGATACCTTAAGATGGCAGGATGCAACCTTCGAAAAGTTCTCTACCATCACCTTCAAGGTCAACAAACCGGTAAAGCTCGATCTGTCTAATGGTGTACCCGCCCCGAAAGACATCGACAGAACCTGGGAACTAACTGGAATATCAGGAGGCAGACGTTATTTTCACTACGAAGCCGATACATCTGCAAGAGTCCTAAAATTATACAACAAACATAAAACCGGCAAAGATTTTAAAGGGAAGATCTCTCCGTCCGCGCAGAAGCCAAAGCCCGACTATATCTTCCACTATACCCTATCTGGAAGCACCATCGTTCTGAACCGAACAGATGAAGAAGGGAGGTCCTTGCATATTGAATTGAGCAGACAAAACAAGCGTTATGCACTTCGTAAATAGCCGATCAATTAAATCTAACACAGCCCGCAATGAAAATTTGGCATTCTATATGTTGTTTTTTCCAGAAAAGCTGATATTTTATCAGTTCAGAATCACTCATTTGCGTCTGGCATAACGCTTGTATAAGCCTTTATAAAATTAGAAGAACGTTATTTAGAGTTGAATCATTAAACTAAATTAAGGAGGAAATCAAGATGACACTAGTTAAGTTTAATTCAGACAAGAAAACAAATCCGTTAATGCCAGGCTTTAATGATGTTTTCGATTCCATCTTCAATGACAGCTTTTTCTCTGACCGCACTGTTATGCGAGTACCCGCTGCCAACATAAGCGAAACAGAAGACCACTTCCACATCGAACTGGCAGCACCGGGACTGCAAAAAGAAGATTTCAATATCAATCTTGACCGGAACGTTCTGAGCATTTCGGTAGAACAAAGTGCCGAGCATAAAGACAACCAGAAGAATTATAGCAAACGTGAATACAGCTATAAATCTTTTGTGAGATCTTTCACGCTTCCAGAAAGTGCAAACGAAAACGCCATCGAAGCAGAATATCAGAGCGGAGTACTGAAGATCAATATTGCGAAGAAAGAGGAAGCAAAAACAGTACGCAGACAAATCGACATCAAGTAGCTATCTTTTCCCAAAATGAAAAAGGCCGGTTGCAATAACCGGCCTTTTCCGTTTATTATTACCTGTCTTTTTTTTGCCAATCCCGTTCACGAAAATAAGCAAAGAGGTGCCAAGACACGCTTCCTTTGTTTTCCCCTACTGCGCAAAATTCCCATACTACACAGCGTGTCGCGTATAATACTGTGATAACAATTGTGTAGTATAGATATCTATAGGGTAATTACTTTTATATCAGAAACTCAGCGCTAATCAATTGAGGACCCCATGATGCCACTCGAACTTAAAAACGCAGATCTCCTGTTTGAATCCGTAAACGATGTAAATCTGCTCCCTCAGAGAAGCTTGGAGTTCATCAAAGAAAAGCATCTGGAGCAGCAGCGCATACCCGCAAACCTGAGTATCGCTCAGGCCATCTGGACAGCCTTCGTGGCCACATGTTGCTGTCTCCAATCATTATTTCACAAGTAGCAAAAATCTTTAACACCTATCTTCTATGAAAAAAATTCTACTGTCCGCCATCAGCCTCTGCCTTATCCTTTCATCCTGCAAACGGGATGACACTAACCTGAGCCCTGACCCTCGTGAGGTGAAGTACAACGTCACGCTAGCTGATCCAAATTTTATTGACCAATCACCTCTGGGAGGCAGTTCTGCCGGAGGACCTTCATCTCCGGCAAAACTTTCCACGTATTTTCCGATACTGGAATACTACCTCTACAGCTCCACTGGTCAGAGGCTGGCGCAGCAGAACTTCAATGCCGACTCGTCTGTTACAGGCTTCACCATCCCCGCAGCGCAGCTTAAACCCGGTACATACACCGTTGTGTTTCTAGGGCGGAAAGAGAAGAGCACCGGAACCTCCTCAGCAATATACTCCGGAGACAACCAAAATGAACCTTATTTATCCCATTCGTTAGAACGCGAGGTTACAGACCTCTTCTATTCGTCACAGCAATTTGAGGTGAAGAGCGCGGACGCCCCTGTGGACATCGTTCTTAAAAGGCCGGGCGGAAAGCTCAAAGTTAACATCCAGGACGAGTGGCCACAGAACGTAGTAAGGATCAGCATCGCGATCAACGGCTTCACTGTATTCTATCCTAAGAGCGACAAGCTGGATCAGAGAAAGGATATCTACCTCCCAGTGACGAAAACAAGCGTTGAATGCAGTTACGAGAACTTTGTATTTACAAATTCTTCTGACATCACAAGGGTAAACGCAACCCTGATTGCATATGATAAAGAAGGCCTGGTAGTGGCTAAGAAACCGATCAGCGATATCAAGGTCGAAAGGAACAAGTTAACAACTCTGAACGTGCTGCTATTTGACGGTCCTGTCGCCCTTTAAGGGGTGGTTAAGTTATCAACCTCGCAGCGCTACCGCCCTCCGCCGCATAATAAGAATCCAGGCCAGCAGAGCGCCACTAAGCGCCATGCACACACCAACCGCTTCGGGAGAGGTATAACCGAATCCCGCAGCGATTGGTAAGCCACCAAGAAAAGCGCCTAATGCATTTCCCATATTAAAAGCTGCCTGAGTGATGGAAGCTCCCAGCATCTCGGCACCTTTTGACGACTGGATCATCAGCATCTGAATAGGAGAAGCGATAGCCAATGAACAGCTTCCGGCAATAAACGTCAGCACCAGGGCCATGATCTGGCTCCCGGAGAAGAAAAATATCAGCAGCAGGGTAAGCGACATAGAAATCAGCAGAACGATGCAGGCCGTCAACGGTTTCAATCTGTCGGCAAGCCTGCCCCCTATCAGGTTCCCCACGAACATCCCCAACCCCGCCACCATCAAGATATAGGGAACTGAGGATGCTTGAAATCCCGACACCTCTGTCATAAGCGGAGCAATATAACTGATCCAGCAGAATAAACCACCTGTACCTATTGCTGTAATCAGAAAGATCAGCCAGGGATCAAGATGCGAAAACACCTTCAGTTCTGATCGGATATTGCTTGTTTTGGATGCTGGCAAAGAAGGTAACACGAAGTACAAAGCCAGCATGGTGAGCAATCCGATTAAGCCTATCCCACCGAAGGTGTACCTCCATGAAAACGCGTGGCCGATATAAGTACCCAAGGGTACGGTTAGCAGATTGGCAATGGTGAGTCCGCTGAACATCATCGAAATGGCTTGAGCTTGCTTCCCCTTCTCGGCCAGGCGGCTGGCTACAACAGAGCCCACACCAAAGAACGCTCCATGAGGCAAGCCCGACATTAGACGTGACAGAAGAAGTATGGTATCATTGGGAGCGAATGCTGATAAGGTGTTGAACAGTGTGAAGAGTAACATCAAGCCCACAAGGATGTTTCGCGGAGCCATTCTGCTGGTTCCCGCCACAAGTAACGGTGCCCCAATCATCACACCTAAAGCATAGGCTGAAATCATATGTCCCGCTTGCGGTATGGAAATACCGAACTCCTTCGCAACGTCCGGCAGCAAACCCATCATAACGAACTCTGTCGTACCGATGCCGAGGCCACCAAGAGCCAAAGGAAGTAATTTTCTTTTCATCGTATCTATTCCGCGCATTCGTTTTCGAGCGGCAAAGATACTTCTCAGATCTTCAAAGAATGGCCCGGGAATGTTGAGGGAATATCATCTTTAAACATAGACCCGATCTTGCTAACGATGTCTTATACGATAATAAAAGCTTGTTAAGGGGCGTACATTCCTCCTTTCTCCAATTCGCGGCTAAATAAAAGCCATGAGTTTGCAGATGATGAAAGCGCACTAAGAAGAAGGGATAACCCGAACCGCCTTCATATAACGCCTGCGATACTTATCGTTCATTTCCGTTTCAGTTACTCCGTAGGCTTTCCCCGATGTCGAATGTATAAACCGAAGGGGTTCTCCGGGTTGCGATACTACCATGCCGATATGGCCGATCTTCCTGACTTTGGGGTTGGTGCCGGTAAAAAGGATCAAGTCGCCCCGCCTCACCTTTTCTAGCTGCACGGACTGCCCTGTCCCGTCAAACGCCGCAGAACTCCGCGGGACGGAAATACTGAACTGTCTGAAGACATAGTTGATGAAGCCCGAACAGTCGAAGCCTGTTTTTGGACTTGACGATGCGTACTTATATCTGATTCCTGTCAAGGAACGGGCAAAATCAATGATCTTATCCTGCAAAAGACCTGGGTCCGGTCTGCCGGCGGTGGCGTGTACAGAAGCAGATATGCAGTTGTTTGCGAAACTTGATGGAGGCAATAAAAAGAACCCGCTTATCAGCAAGCCCCTGATCAAAATAAACTTCATAGATAATAGCAAGCCGCAAAGATAGTAAATGAGGGATATCTAATTCACCATTACTCTTATCAATGATATCTCCCGCAGCGCAAGCTATTTCAAAGAAGCGCTTTGCTCATCAAGAAACAAAACAACTCCCCTCTGATTTCCCAGCATGATTATATCCCGGTTGAGACTCTCAATATCTCTTTTCAATCGCCATCGGTTGACAGAAAAAAAACAAAGTGATACATTCAGCCACCAATTAGTCGCCCATGAACATTCACCTGAAGCTGTTTCTTTTCGTCACCTGGCTGGTTTGCATTCTTCCTGCCCGTGCGCAGGATCAGAGCTTCATCTATGCCGACGTGGTTTTGAAGAATAAGACGACAGTTACGGGCGTGATCAGGTGGAGCGGGGGACAGATCCTGTGGACAGACGTTCTGCAGGTTTCCAAGAAAGATCCCCTTGCGTTGAAATATCTGAAAAAATATCAGCTGGAGAAACTGCCCGGAAACAAAGAAGAAAAGGAAGGTATCGACTGGGAATTCATGAATCTCTGGAAAGATAAGCTTCCCGAGCGCCGGTCTGAGGCATTATGCCGTTTCGGCGATATCGTTTCGATCCATGTAACCGGAAACCGGGACGCCCAGATCTTCTACAAGAGCGGCTCCAAACTACGGGTTACTGCAAACCCGGGTAATGCAGATCTGGGCAAAAGCATCACCGTCTATGGATTCAAAACGGAAAAGATCCCATGGAGCAACATCAGCAGGATCAATTTCAGGGAAACCGGAGAAGGCGTTCTTTCCTGGAAAACAGAGCCCCTGTATGGCACCGTACAGACAAGAAATGGCCCGGTAAGCGGCTTGATCCGCTGGGACAAAACGAAGTTCTCAACGTCTGCTGCCCTCTATGGAAAGAACGGAGAGCGAACCATAGGAATGAAGTTTGCGCAAATAAAGAAGATCTCCAAAAGAGATAAGGGGGCAAATATCACACTTCATTCGGGCAAGCAAGTCTTTTTACGGGATAGCCGGGATGTTAGCACACTGAACCGTGGAATCATTATCGCGGATCCGTCGGGGGGACAGGTGACGGTCGAATGGCAGGCATTCCAATCTGTTGTTTTCCACAACAGACAGGAAGAGCCCATCAGCTATAGCTCGTTTGAAACGCCACGCAGGATCTATGCTCAGGCATTCGGTTCAGACAACAGGATACTGAAAGGCAACTGCACCTTTGACATGGATGAAGAATGGAATTTTGAGATGCTGGAGGGCACAAGCAACCGCATACACTATAAAATTCCTTTCCGTAATATTGCGGCGATCATTCCGCAGAACGAGAAACAATCGATCGTTATTCTAAAAGATCAGCGATCTTTAACCCTCAGCAATGAAAACGATGTTTCCGGATTAAACTGGGGGCTCATCGTCTGGCTGAAAAACTCCCGGTATGAATATCTTCCCTGGGAGAAGATTGATAAAATACAATTTCGATAATGAAGAAAGCAGCGAAACAACGAAATAACATAATAAGGGTCCTGATGGCGGCCGTGTTGTTACTGCTTGTGTGGAGTGGCTATAACCTGTATCAATCGGAAGTTCAGCTGATCTATATGGCCGTATTCCTCTGGATCTTCACCGTGGTAGTGCTGCTCTGGTATGGAAACAAGTGGATCTTTGACTTTCTGAACCTGCGGGTATCATGGCTTTCACATCCTTCTAAACGTTTCTTTCTGCAGCTACTGATCAGCATCTTATATTCCCTGCTTTGCATTAACGGGTCCTATTACCTTTTTAAAGTACAGACTACTCTTACCGCTCCTACCCTTTCTCAGCTTATTGTTCTGAATGTGTACGGACTCCTCTTCCTGATCCCGGTATTGCTAGTCAACTTCAGCGTGTATTTCATGCAGCAATGGAAAAAGGCACATGTGGAGTCGAACAAGCTGCATGAGGAGAACCTGCGCACTCAGGTGAACTCGCTGAGGATGCAGCTCGATCCGCACTTTCTATTTAACAACCTGAATGTACTCTCGTCGCTTATCGAGAAGGATCCGCTTACGGCACAGGATTTTCTGGATAAATTTGCTGACGTGTACCGGTATGTACTCGAGTTCAAAAAAGAAGAGCTTGTACCAGTAAGCGAAGAACTTTCGTTCGTAGATGCCTACGTATATCTGCTAAAAAAGCGATTTGAAGAACAGCTCCGGGTCGATATCAGCATACCGTCAGACATCGCCGGGTCTTTTTTCATACCACCGCTCAGTGTTCAAATGCTGATTGAAAATGCGCTGAAGCACAACAAGCTTTCTGCGGCTGCGCCTTTGCATATTGAGGCCTTTATTGAAGACAACAAATGGCTGACCGTGCGTAATACCTTTTCTCCCCGTGCTGACAGCAAGCTTAGACAGAGCAGGACGGGGCTTGATAACATCCGGAAGCGGTATGCCTACCTGTCTGAACGGAACATAAAAATCCATCAGGACGAATCATTTTTTGTAGTAAGTTTACCGCTGCTGGAAATAGAAGAGTAAGATACCATGGACGTTTTAATCATAGAAGACGAGAACCCTGCTGCAGAAAGGCTCAGCAACCTGTTAAAACAATATGACCCCGGAATTCGGATACTGGATATCATGGGATCTGTTGAAGACACCGTGGTGTGGTTGAAAGCGAATAAGCTGCCCGACCTGATCATGCTCGACATACATCTTTCCGACGGCCTCTGCTTCGAGATCTTCGAGCAGGTGCCGGTAAAATGCCCCGTTATCTTCTGCACGGCATACGATGAGTACGCCTTGAAAGCTTTTGAACTGAACAGCATTGACTACCTGCTGAAGCCTGTGCAACAGGCAAAGCTGGAAAAGAGCCTCGAGAAGATGAAAGATATAAGGCAGGCAAAGTCGACGGGCATAGAAATCAGCACGCAGGTAACTGACCTGATGGGTTTGATCAAGAGCAGGGAGACCTCTTACAAGTCTAGGTTTATGGTCAAGATCGGTAACCGGATCAAAGCAGTAAAAACTGAAGACATTGCCTACTTTCATTCGCATAACAAGCTCACACTCCTTGTAAACAAAGAAGGGAGCAGTTACCCCATTGATTATGCGCTCGACGAACTGATCAACTTTCTGGACCCAAGCATATTTTTCCATGTAAACCGAAAGTTGATCATACATATCGATGCCGCGCGGGAGATTCACCCTTATTTCAAAGGAAGAATGAAGCTCATCCTGGACCCACCACTCGAAGATGAGGTGATCGTAAGCAGTCAGCGTACTCCCTTGTTTAAAATCTGGCTGGACCAGTAATCTTTTTCATCCGCCTATTTTCCAGTTCGGGTATGAAAATATCCGTGTATGTCGGCAATCTGTTTGTATTGTGGTTTCTGAATCGTCTTTTTATGGAAATTACCTTGTTATTGAATGAAAAGGATCAAACAACACACGAGATTGACGACGGCATTGGCATTGACCATTGCAGCCGTTTTCAGCATGAATTCAAGCGGATTTGCGCAGTATCCGCAAATACCTGAAGACGTACAGAAAGCTACCAACGAGATGATGGAAGCTGCGCGCAAACAGTCGGATGCGGCCTGGCAAAAGGCACTTCCCATCATGGAGAAGGAAGCTAAAGAAGGCAAACCATTCGTGCCATGGGCTGGCAGACCTACCGATCTTCCACAAGCAGAGATCCCCGCATTTCCAGGTGCAGAGGGCGGTGGTGCCTACTCCTTCGGTGGACGTGGCGGCAAAGTCATCGTGGTGACCAGCCTCGCTGACAACGGACCGGGCACCCTTCGTGAGGCCTGCGAAACAGGCGGTGCACGTACTATTGTATTCAACGTATCAGGCATTATCCGTCTGAAGACTCCCCTGATCATCCGTGCTCCTTATATTACTATTGCTGGCCAGTCTGCTCCGGGAGACGGCGTTTGTGTGGCAGGAGAATCCGTGTGGATCAACACCCATGATGTGGTGATCCGTTTCATGCGTTTCCGCCGTGGTGAGACCTATGTAGGCCGCAGAGATGATGCAATCGGTGGTAATCCGATTGGTAACATCATGATCGATCACGTGTCGGCCAGCTGGGGACTGGATGAAAATATGTCGATGTACCGCCATATGTATAATGACAGCACCGGAAAGCAGGAAGTGAAGCTGGGAACGGTTAATATCACCATTCAGAACTCGATCTTCTCGGAAGCATTAGACACCTGGAACCATGCCTTCGGCAGCACGCTGGGTGGAGAGAACTGTACATTTATGCGGAACCTCTGGGCAGACAACGCTGCACGTAACCCATCTATTGGCTGGAACGGTATCTTCAATTTCGCCAATAACGTCGTGTTCAACTGGGTACACCGGTCAACAGACGGTGGAGATTATACTGCCTTATATAACATCATCAACAACTACTACAAACCGGGACCGCTTACCCCGCTGGATCAACCGATTAGCTACCGGATACTGAAACCTGAGTCGGGCCGCAGCAAGCTGCCGTACGTAGTTTTCGGAAGAGCACACGTAACAGGTAACATCATTGAGGGGAATAAGAAGGTAACGGACAACAACTGGGACGGCGGTATACAGCTGGAAGACAAGAAAGGTGAACTGATGCCTTACGCTCAGTCACAGCCTTACTTTGCTGCAATGAAGGTGGATAAGCCTTTCCCGATGGCGCCGATCACCATCATCCCGACGCAGGAAGCATACAGCTATGTGCTGGATAATGCCGGTGCTACCTTACCAAAGAGAGATCCGGTAGATGTACGGGTTGTAGAGCAGGTCAGAACCGGAAAGATCAACTACCTGAAGAATGTAAAACTGCCGGAAACAGATTTCAAACATCGCAGGCTACCAAAAGACTCGTATAAAGGAGGTATCATCACCGACATCAGTCAGGTAGGCGGATACCCGGAATACAAGGGTAAGCCTTACGTGGATTCAGACAAAGACGGTATCCCTGATGCATGGGAAAAGCAGAACGGCCTGAATCCAAAAGATGCCAGTGACGCTGCAAAATACCGTAGCGACGGTTACACTAACATTGAGGCCTATCTGAACAGCCTGGTAGAGCTTGCTAAAGTTAAGCCGGTAAAAGCCTAAAGTTTTAGTTTTAATTATAATAGAATAACCAGCCGCGAAAGCGTCTGGTTATTTGCTTTTTGAACTAACCAATTCATGAAGAAAGCGCTCCTATTCCTTATTATCGTTCTATTAAACCGGTCGGACGTTCTTTCGCAAAGCAGCCGCAGTATACGAGGTGTTGTGCAAGACTCGGCAGGGATCACTTTACCGGGCTCATCGGTAAGGCTGCTTTCAAAGTGGGACACCTTATCAACAGCTACCAACCTGGATGGAGAGTTCCGCTTTCCTGCAGTCAAATCACCAAACTTCCAGCTAATTGTCACTTCGATCAGCTTTGAACCCTTCAACAAAGGAATCATCGTAGATCCAAAAAAAAGTGCGGTTATTCTCGCTCCTGTCCGGCTCAGGGACGCACACAATCAATTGAACGAGGTGGTGATCAACATCATTACTCCAGTGGTCGTTAAAGAAGATACTGTACAATACGATGCAAGGGCCTACCCGGTAAGAGAAGGAGATGCTGTGGATGAAATGGTCAAGCGCCTGCCCGGAATGGAAGTAGATAACGAAGGTAAGGTGACAGCTCAGGGAGAGCCGGTTACAAAAATCAGGCTCAACGGTAAGGACTTCTTTGGCGATGAGGCCGCTGCCGCACTGCAGAACCTGCCCGCTGATATTGTCAGGAACATTCAGTTGGTAGACGATTACGGCGAAGAAGCAAACATCACCGGCATCAAGAGCGGCGAGCCGCAGAAGATCCTGAACATCAATACCCGGGAGGACAAAAAGGTAGGCTATTTTGCGCGTGCTGAAGGAGGATTGGGATCTACGGATCGGCACACAAGCCGAGTGAGGGCAAACCGGTTTAACGGGGACCAGCAGATATCCGTTGACGCCACGGTCAACAATGTTTCCAACCGTTCGAAAGGAACAACGGACCGGACTTCCGCACGAATTCATTACCGGGACAACTGGGGTAAAAAGCTAGAAAGCTACGGAAGCTACAGGTTCAGGAAGGACGACAGCCACTCGCTGGAGCGGACCACCACGGAAAGCGCCTTCGAAAGCTATACACGCTATGAAAATGAGCATAGCGACAATAACAACCGGAGTTCAGACCATGACCTGTCGTGGAACCTTGAGTTCAGGCCCGACAGCACGAACTATTTTAAGCTGAAGCCAAGGATATCCTATGGCTTGGAAGATAATCAGAGTACGGGATCCACATTGACGCAGCTACTGGCAGCCTCTTCTGCACGTGAACGCTTATCTGTAAACTCCTCATCCTCTTTCCGCTCAGAGAACGAGCTGTACTATAATTATAAGTTCCGGGGAAGAGGGCGGAACCTGAGCGGAAGCGTGGTGGTGAATACCTCTGTCGGCGATAATCATGCCGACATCCGCAATGACTACACCAATACCGATTCATTGGATAACAAATCCGTTGAACAGCAATATCAACTTCGGGAAAACGATAATCGCAATACCAGTACACGCTTCAGGCTGGCCTATATTGAACCACTCAGCGAGAGATCGATGCTCGAATTAAACTACCAATGGAACAGGAGCTCGACGAGCACCTTGCGGGATACACGTGACCTGGATCCGCAGAGCGGCGCAGAAACGTTGAATGCCAACCTCAGCAACAACTACACCTATCAGTTCATCACGAACCGGGCTGGGTTGAACTATCGTTACATCGCCCCTAAACTAAACTACTTTGTGGGCATCGCGGTGATGCCTTCGGTTTTAAAGGGCCGCGATATCAGCCGGGATCTGCAAACGCGGAAAGAGACACTTAACTGGGTTCCAAGCGCCAGGATGGTATATAAGTTCTCGAAAGAGCAATCCTTTACTTTTCGGTACTTTGGGAGAAGCAATCAGCCGGGTTTCAGTCAGCTGCAGCCTATTACCGACAATTCCAACGTTCAGAACGTGGTAACCGGAAACCCTGACCTGAAGCCGGAGTTTACCAACAATCTGGGAATGGAGTACAAGCAAAACGACTGGAAAAACGGGTATGTCATGGAAGCGAGAATCGACATGAATCAAACCAACGACAAGATCGTGACGACCAAAGTCATCATTCCAGACAGCATCAAACAGATATCATCTTATATCAACACAGACGGCTTCTATACAGCACGGGCAAATTATTCGTTCTCGGTACCTTTTTCAGAAAGGCAGTACACCATCACTTACTCCGGAGGATCTAACTTCAGCAACAATATTGCGTTCACCAATAATAACCGGATCGCGGGCAAGAACCTGAACATCAGGCAGGGACTCAAGTTCAGGCTGGATATCAAAGACCGAACAAATGCCGAGCTGAACACCTCCTTTTCATATAACCAGACGCAATACAATGCCGGCTCATTGTCTGACCGATATACTAAAAGCTACCGTATAGGCCTTTCCGGACGTACCTATTTCCAAAAAGCCCTTACGCTGGGCTACGACTTCTCGAAGACTGTGAACACTGGTTTCAATGCAACCAATACCAATCCGACGCTGTTGAACCTGTTTGTGGACTACCGCTTTCTGAAAAAGAATCGTGGAAACATCCGACTGCATGGGTACGATTTGCTCAATCAGAACACGGCTATCTCAAGAGATGTGTTTGACAACGTCATTATGGACTCACAAACCAACCGGCTTACACGCTATTTCATGCTGACATTTCAATATCGACTGGAACATTTTGGCAGTTAGGATCGCTGATCAGAAAGCTGAAGAGCTCCTATACAGGCGGGATGCCCGGGGGCGGCACATGCAAACTGTACGACAACAGCTGGGACAGAATAAACGATATGAGGGCAGTTTGATCAGAGTCAGTCCTATTAACGATCGTCAGTCAGAGTGTCGCCGGTTCCTTTCGGCCCGATGCCGAGTAGCTCAAGCCGTGCCCTTAAGTCGGGAATAACATCCTCCATGAACCAGGGATTGACCTTTAACCAATTCTGATTGCGTGGTGACGGATGAGGCAGAGGGAAGAAGCTGGGTGCGTATTCACGGAAAGCCCTTACGGTATCGGTCAAACTGCCTTTACAGCTATTGCGCAGATAGTATCGCTGGGCGTACTGTCCGATGAGCAGTACAAGGGGTTGGTGCCGGAAAGTTTCGAGAATCCTGCCGTGCCACAAGCCTGCGCAGGGCCGCATTGGGGGAAGGTCGCCGGATTTTCCTTTTCCGGGGTAGCAAAAGCCCATCCCCATGATCGAAAATAACTGCGGATCGTAGAATTCTTCAGGGCCGATGTTCAACCATTTTCTGAGTGTTTTACCGCTTGCATCATTCCAGGGGATTCCTGTTTCGTGCACGCGTCTTCCCGGAGCCTGGCCGATAATGAGAACCCTGGAAGAGGGTCCGATCTGTACTACTGGTCTGGCGCCAGCCTCTAAGTGTTCTTCGCAAAATGTACAAGTCCGTATATCGTTCAGCAGCAGATCCATCCCTCTTTTCTTTGGTAAATCAAATTTAAGAAATTTCTTTGAGCCGCTGGTTTTAAACACTTCCGGGCAAACAGGGTTATAGTCTGTTCAAAGCAGGAACAACAATGGAACAAGTCGAAACTACAATCTCCGGGCTTTTTCAGCTGGAGTTATCCTTATATGAATTGCTGATCAGAGGATCGATCCTATACCTGGGAATACTCTTTCTGATGCGAATTCTCCCAAGGCGAGCCGGGGGTGAACTGGCCACAATGGACCTGGTGTTCATTCTGCTGATTGCAGAGGCAGCGACGCACGCATTGGGTGAATACAGCTCGGTTACGGATGCGTTGATCATCATTATGACGCTGATGTTCTGGAACTACATGATCAATATGCTAAGCTTTTACTTTCCGTTTTTTGAGAAACTGGTTTCAGCCCCTCCCCTTCGGGTAGTCAGGGAGGGAAAACTGTTAAGGCGCAACATGCGGCGTGAATATCTGACGATGGAAGAGCTCATGGAAAACCTCCACAAAAGAGGTGTCGAGAGCATCGATGAAGTGAAAGCTGCCTATATTGAAGCAGACGGTCAGATTACGGTGATCAGCAGGAAACAAAATGACCGATAATGAAACGGCCTTAGATGAATATCATAAAGAAATTAAATAAACAGCGGTCAACATAAACGAGTGAGCCCCTGAATGAAAAACTCAAAAGCTCTCTCAGGTCGGAAAGAATACTGCCTAAAAAGATCTTGATTCGTTGCTTTCTAAAATCAGGTGATTGTGTTAACTGATATTTTCCTGCAAAATGTTTATGCGATTTCAGGTGCATGCCCAGCTTTTTAAACGGCTTAACTATTCTCCAGGGGTGAACGATGAGCGCATCTTCAACAAATTGAATTGAAGCCGCGTTTCTGGCCCGGACATGAAAGTCAACATCTTCCATGGCAGGGAAGGGAAATGTTTCATCAAAACCTCCCAGGCTTTTAAACAGCGATGACTTTATGGCGAAATTACATGACCATAGATTGTTTCCGGTCTCATTAAGAGGAGATTCTTCGTCAAATCTCTGCTTCTCGCGCTCAGCAATAGTCCTACCTTCAAATATGCTAATCTCAGGATGGTTACGGATCGCGTTTACATAAGAGAGCAGCCAGTCCTGCTGGGGAAGGCAGTCATCATCCGTGAAAACCAGCCAGTCTCCCGTGGAGATGCTCACTGCATTATTGCGGTTAGCTGCAGGGCCTTTTTGAGGACCAGCAACCCAGCGAACCCAACTATACCGGGTTTCGATCAGTTCTTTCGCCGCATGGCTTTTACTGTCGTCAGAAATAATTACCTCAAGCGGTCCGCATGAGCTTATTTTCCTTTGACTATCAATCCTGTCGAGGCATTTAGCCAACAGGTCATTTCTATTACAGGTGGGTATAATTACGGCTATTTTCATTTTCGATAAGGTTTAGCTTCTTCAAAAAGCGAGCGGGGTTACCCGCCCAGATTTCGTTGTCAGGCACATCTTTCGTGACAACGCTCCCCGACCCGATGATCGCATTACTACCGATCTTAACACCGGGCAGAATACAGGCGTTCATCCCGATCCAGACATTGTCTCCGATGATCACTGCCTTAGAATATTTTCTATCTTCTTCCACATCGCGGATGCGATTTTCCGAATTGCTGATGTGGTTGTATGATGATATACCACAGTTGCTGGAGATAAGGCAGTTCTTGCCGATACTTACGCCGTAGGTGGCATAAATAGTGGTATAGGAGGAAATCGATGTATTCTCTCCAATTGTCATGTTCCCAGGCACGATGATGAAGGTGCTCGGCTCAAGCCTGACATTTGTTCCACAGTGCCGTAGAAGTGACTTGGTGCGACGGATCCGGGCATTATTCACCAGCTTGTCGGCCTTCAACAAAAAGCGATCAAAGAGTTCCATATGTTGTATCAGTTAAAAACTGATCAATATTAGGAAAAAACGCGCCCGAGGAGAATCACATTTACTTCACATTATGAGCACATTTTGTCATAGTGGACCGACCTTCCAGGCTATTTAAGTTCGCCTAGCCGCAGATCGCGCTTCTTGCTTTCCAGATTAAGTTGAACCGATTTGGAGAGCTCTGGAAAGAAATCAAGTTGAGTCAGAGACTCGATCTGATCCACAGTAGTGAGATAATCACTCAGTTTTTTTGATTGTGGATTCTGAGGAAATAAGAATGCGACGGCTTTTAGCGTGCCTGTATAGCCCTTGCGAAAAGCCAGGATCCGGTAAAAGCCGGTAGGCACGGCAACGCCGGATGATAGTTTGCGGGGCTTATCATTGAAGACCGGACCTGTAATAACGAAAAGATCATGAACCTCCTTGTTCGGCGTATCATCCTGCGACAGGCTCTCTCTTTCGAGTTTCTCCAGCTCCGCCCATAGCCCCTGATTAAGCGCCGGACTTTGTGGAGATATATTGGTCATCAGATAGGTTTCAAGCTGGGCTGCTTGTCCGTACTGCGACAAGATCGTGGCATTGGGAGCCATATGCCCACGGTCAAACCCCGACCCTTTAAATGCATCATGATCAACTTTGCTGTCAGTGCGGTAGTCTGCAAGGAAGCGAAAGGGTCGTTCCCAATTGGTGTATTTGAATTCACCCTTAATATTACCCAACCTGTATGCCACCCAAAGCGGATTCTTCAGCTTCTCGTCATAGCAAGAGATATAGGTACTGTTAATGAGCACCTTGGTCTGATTCTCCGTATCGAGGGTTGTTCTAACTGGCAATCCGCCGTGCGTAAACAGACCGATTTTGGCCAAGTCCCCTATCTGTGCGAAGCAGGTCAGGGACAGACAATAGGAAGTAATAAGCAGGGTAATTCTTTTCATGATTTCAGATGGCGAAGATAGCACATTCCAGACTGCTCTTTAAAATGCTCAATGGCCACAGAAGGAACTCAGATCAGCCGTTGGCTGTGGTGACTATATTCTTGATCACGCTATCTAACTGCCTGGCAGATTCTTTCAGCATGGCCAGCAATTCTGTTGAGGTACCATCTGTATTGGTCTGTTCAAGCAGGGCAATCAGACCGAGTATATTTGCCAGGGGCGCGCGCACGAGGTGAGACTGATCAGAAGCTACTTTTTTCAGCGTTTGAATCTTCTCCTCTGTTTCCAACTCTGCCTTTTCCTTTCTCAAACGCAGTTCATCTTCAAACTTCTTGCGATCAACAAGTTTGAATATTGCAGCATGGACGAGCAAATCACTGCTCTCCAGGTCATCGCCCACTGCTGTTGCACTAAACAAACACTGAAAGCTTCCGCTTGATGAGTTCATTCGCAGGCTGATCTCCCGCACTTCCTTATGCATACGTAGCAAGGGATGTACGAAGAGCTGAAAGTAAAGTTGACTCCCTTTTTCGAGCAGGTCAGAAAAGGACAGATCTGTGCTACCTGAATGCTCCAGTCCGATCCAGTTCTGCAGGGTTTGATTCATGGAGCGGATCTTTCCTCTCCCATCGAAAGAAAGCAGACCGCAAGCAGCATGCTGATAAAGAGATATAAAGTCGGGAGCAAACTCAGGAAAAGTCTCGTCCCCCTCGGCAAAACTAATCATATTCAATGTATGCCCGGATAATAGGAATGATTTCCTCAGGATGACTTAGATGCGGGCAATGCCCTGTTGCCTTGAGTACGGCAAGGGTATTGTCGGCTGTATTTTCGTGAATGTACTGACCGACTTCAAGCGGCGCAAGAATATCGGATGAACACTGTAATGACAGGCTTGGCACCTTCAGCATTTTGAGGTCAGAACGGTTGTCAGATAAAATGTAACGCGGGCAAATTCACGCGCGATATCCGGATCAGTGGCGCAGAAATTACCCGTGAGTTCCTCTGCAAGTTCAGGGCGCTCGGGATTTCCCATGATTAAAGGAGCTATTGTGCTGGACCAACCCAGATAATTATTGTCCATGACCTCGAAGAGCGACTGAAGCTGTTCTCTCTCCATCCCTCCAAAATACGGAGCATCATTTATATAACACGGGGAAGGACCGACAAAGACAAGACTACGAAAGTATTCCGGGTGCTTGATAGCGGCTTTTACACCTATCATGGCAGCTACTGAGTGACCGATGAAAATAACATCGCGAAAGTTAAGCTCTTCGAGAATTTCAATCACATCCAGAGCGTAACCATCCAGACTACCGTACCTGATGGAATTATAAGCTGTCAGGTCTGATTGTCCCGAGCCAACAAAGTCAAATACGACAAGACGATAACTACTCTCGAATTCTTTTATCAAATACCTCCAGACGTTCTGGTCACAGCCAAAGCCATGTGCAAACATAATAGTTTGTTCACCAGCACCTGTTATTTGGACATTGTTCCTCAATAGGACTTCACTCATTTGATAGATTTTTCAACGCCAATCCCTGTAAAGGTACGACACTTAAGCGGGTTTGACCGGCGAAGAGCTGTTTCCTCCTGTTTCATATCTTATTTTTTACACAACCTGGAGAAACCTTCTATATGTTAAACCTCCCAAGCCGCTAACCATCAGACAATCACTCCGAATATCGTCTATTGTGTGCATTGATTGCCTTACCGATTGCATCGGCACAATCCTGGGACAAGTCTCCCTCTATCCACTCCCATTTCTCCTGCCCTGACAGAAGAAGCTTGCCAACCTGCTTGCCTGCACGTCTGATCTGGTAAGTCTGCCCAAGCAGCGGCGCAACATCATAACCCTGGATCCTCGAATCAGGATCAGGATCGCAGGATAATTCGATGGATATTCCAAACTCCTTTGTTTTTAATACATCCTTTTCCATATGTAATGAACTGTTTAATAGACGACAATGTTTTATTTGTCAGCCAAAAAATATCTTGTGACCCAAGCTTTTTCCATATTTTTAAAGGGTAATATAAGGCCATCCCAGGCTTTTACCAGAGGTCGTTCCAAGATGATGACTTCTCGGGCCGGTATAGCTTATCAAATCCATTCCCCCTAATCCTGAATTCGCTACCTTAGTCGTCATAAACCTTATCCATGAGATTTAATAAGCCTACTATTTTGTTTTTATTGACATTGCTGTGTTTCTGCTGCATAAGCTTGTTTGCAAGCTCTCAAGAGAGCAGCAAGGCACAGACCAAGGTCATCACCTCGATCCAATACCGGGGACGTGATATTAAACTGAATGAAAGGTCCTTGTACATCAATGCCCGCCTGAAGCAGAAGAACTTGGGCAACTATGCTTTCCTTACCCTGCAGGATGCGGCTGCCTTCGCGAAGGACGGAACAAGTAATGACCCGACGATAATCTACCTGGAACCGGATGTTTACTGGACGAATAAGCCATCGGACGAAAACAAGGAAAATGAATTGATAGGATTGCGCCTTCCCCAAGGCAATATCACGCTGATTGGTTTGGCTGATAACCCGGAGCATACCATTATTGCGGGCGACCGGGGGCAGATGGCGGGAGCAATAGGAAACTGGAATACGATTGGCGTAGGAGACGGGTTCAGGGCGTATAACATTACCTTTGGCAACTATTGCAACTTGGATCTTATTTATCCTCCTGACCCGACTAAGAATCACCGCAAGCGTCAGGAGACGATCACTCAGGCACAGGTTCTGACCACCGCACATGGCGGAAGAATGGACAAGTGGGTCTTTGAGAACTGTAGGTTCATCAGTTTTCTGAACGTATTCGCTGCCGGTCGAGAGCCAGAGCGGGCATACTTCAAAAACTGCTTTTTTCAATGCACCGACGATGCGATAGGCTCGGGCGGAATGAGCATTTTTGAGCGATGCCGTTTCAGGTTCTATGCAAATCATCCTTCCTGGGGAGGCTCAAGAATCCTCCAGGCTTATCTGGGCTGCAGTTTTGAGACTGTTCTGAGAGATCCCAAAGCAAATTCAAGCATCTTCTTTGCAAAAAACAACGCCATATTTGCTGTGGTGGATTGCCACTTCGATGGAAACGCGCGGCAACTTGAATGGACAGACATCCTTTCTGATCAGGCCAGACACTACGTTTACCATAATACCCTGAACGGGAAGCCGGCTATGATCAGCGCAGGTCATCCGGAACTGTCCGTGGAGTTAAACGAGGAGACCTTGAAAGCGTTCAAGATCGGAGATCAGTATAATATATACAATCTGTTGCGGGGAGATGATGACTGGGACCCGGCCCGACAGAAGGTACTTTTAAAACGGTACGGGCATCTGCCTTTCCGCTTGCAACTCAATGCTTCTAAAACCCTTCTGGATGGCGCCACAGGTGCTGAAGTTAAGGTTTTATATACGATCTATCCTACCCGAACACGACAGGAGACGCCGATAAAATGGACGGTAAGTGACCCTGAGCTCCTCTCCTTTGTCTCTACCGACGACGGAGCACTCCTTGTAAAGGGTACGAATACTTCGGAGGAGATGAGGCGCGGCTCTATCAAGGGCGAAACAGTCTCAGGAATCGAAGCAGTGCTATACTTCGACGTGAGCGGTATTTCTGCTCCGGCACTGCGCATCAGCAGGGCCTTACGTTTAAGCGAGCCCTCCAGCGGAAAAGTCTCAGCGGACTATAAGTTGGATCTGCAGCACAAGCGCGACTGCTCGCTAATCACCTGGTATAGAGCCACGCGGAAAGATGGAAGTGACACGCTCAAGGTTGCGGTGAGTCGCATGAACCAACCTTACAAGGATTATAAACTAAATAGCGGAGATATTGGCTATTACCTGATTGCAAGATTGGAACCCCGTCACGAAACAAGTGACACTGGAAACGGGGTGTTCGCCAGAAGCCGCAAAATTAAGGCAACTGATATCGGAAGCGAAAACCTTTCTACTGATTTCAAGAATATTCCAGCCGGACGAAATGAGATCATCAGGGATGGTTTCTGGACGATTGACACCTATCGACCCAAGGATTTAAATCCAGATTATGAGTGGCAACCCGCTCCGGGAGACGGGTGGGCGTATGGAGATGGTGAAGTAGAAACTGCAGGCAGGCAGGGCCTGTTTACTCTCGGACGCGGTGCAAGACTGCTCTATACACAAACGCGGCAATATAGAAACATGAACATTGAACTCGAACTGAGTCCGCAGAAGGCGGCCGGACAGGGATTTGGTAGTCCCACAGGTCAATATCTCGACGTCTATACGAAGTATGATACGAAGAGCCTGAGTGGATATGGTCTCAGGATTGAACGTACTCCTGCCTTTGGGAATGGAGTATTGGTCAGTCTGTATAAGTATGAAAACGGTATCGGAACTCCGCTTGGGCCTCATCAATATACCTCGGCATTCCTCCCTGGATGTCAAATAACACTGTCTGTTAAAGGTAGGATCCTGAACGCAAGAGTAACTACAAGCAGCGAGCAACAGCAAGGACAAAAGGATAGCGGGCTGTTACACGAGGTCAGCTTGTCGGCAGAAATAAACCCTGATACCTCCGGGGGATTTGGGGTTCAGCATACAGGCAGTACGGGTGGTAACCGTCTGATGCTGGAAAGCCTCCGGGTTAGCTATGACTAGTACCCATAAGTATTTGGAAGAGGCCTGATCTCCTTACTGAGATCCACAAGGAATCCATTTACGACCGCATACTTTGGTCTTCCCTCGGGAGGTGCAAGGATAAAGTTAGGATACTGGTATAAGCCAGGAGGCCGCGCGCCCGTGGAGGCGCCGTTGATCAGGTTCAGTAAACGGTTTTGAAGGGGCCCGGTTGGTGAACGTTGGTCTGAAAACCGTATGTACAGATATCCTTGTTTCAGGAGCTGAGCTTCGCTTTCGAGACTCAGCTTCTCCCATTCCGCTTTTGTCATGGTGATGATCTTCCCCGGGAGGGATACCAGTGAACTGGCCTCGACCTCATCATAACCATAATTATTCTGCATGTCGCCAAGCTCTTCTATAACACCGCGATAGTTTAATCTTCTTTCAGAAATATTGACCGAAGTAGAATAATTTATCCCAAGACTGGTACGATACCGCAGATTTTCATTGCTAATCTCGGCGTTCCTTATCACCAGGTTAAACAAAGATCTGCCATTGTCGGGGATCGCAAAGTATTCTTCCACCTTCTCATTTTCATAGGCATTGCTGGCAATCGCGTATAGTGCGCTCAGGAGGGCGTAAAAGTTGAGCTTGCGGATATATTGCTTCTGCGTGTCCCCCCGATAACCGCCTGATTCAATCAGTACAGTTGATATACCCTTCTTCTGAAAGGTGTCGCCAAATCCCCTGGGCTCATGAGCGTCACTATATTTCGCTACCTGATCTGGAATAAACTTTTGTAAAGTGTGGTTCATCAACACGATTAAACGTGCGGCATCCTGACGCACTTCGTTCATTTCCCGGGTATGGTTATATGCCGGCGCTAAAAATGAGATTGTTGCCGGCTTCGCAGACGAGCCGACGGAATACAGAATATTCTGATCATGTAAATTGAATCCGAACCGGGGTTTAATATCGTCAGCAACCTTCATCAGTAGCCGGGCTTCTGGAGTAGTAAGTGATCGGGCGTCCCGGTTGATATCGATATCCATGGCATTTCTGCGCTTCCATACTTCTGCACCATCGGGGTTGACCATTGGAATAAAGTGAAGTTCCAGCTTTTCTTTCAGCAGCTGCCTAAAGCGATCATTATCGTCCTTTGCTGCAAGAAAATTGAAGATATCAAATATCGCCATTGTTGCAGTCGACTCGTCGCCATGCATCTGTGACCAGAGAAGAACTTTGATTTTCCCTTTCCCTGCAATCAGATGGTGGATATCTCTCCCCTGAACAGAGGATCCGATGACAGAAGAACGTAAAAGCCCTGATGAAACGTGTTTGGTGATAAGGGGCTGCATATCGGCATGTTTGACCATGCGATGCTGAATGGCGGGTTCCTTGTACTGCTCATAGTTCTGCCATATGGAAGTATTCTCAATGGGAGGGTGTGCAGGGTGCCTCCGGAGGCTGAAGCCCAGGGAGAACAGTAATATGATTATCGCAGGAGTTGCCAACAGCTTGATACGCATCATTGTAATGGTTTCGTACTGCAATTTAGGCAACCTCCGGAAAAATGATCAATAAATGTGCAAGATGATCATCTTGCACACTTTTGTGATGAAGACAGGGTTCTATCCCCTCAGTTTCTGTATGATGCCCGGTACAGCGGTAGCTATTTTCTGAATAACCTCAGGAGAAAGTCCGAACTTCCCTTGTAAACGCTCTGCCACGGCTTTGCTAATCGTCGAAGAAATATCTCCACCCCCAGAACCACCTGTCAGAGACGATAGCATCCCTCCTAGTCCTCCGGATGAGAGGCTGTTTTTCAAACCGTCGTTTACACCTGAAGCGACTTCTTTATTTACATCTTCCTGTTGTCCCGGAGGAACCAAATCTGCTATCTCAGGATTATTGGCGATATGTTGCTTTACGAGCTCTAATACTTTATCAAACATGGCTGTGGTTTTATCAGAGAACCTCCGACTGATCTATTTGTTTCAACAATTACCGGAGAATACCATGCACCTAATTACCTTCATGCACTGGAGTAGACGTCTCTATAGCTCCGTCCCTTTCTATTGAAATAACACCATCTCCCTCTATGAGGAAGACAATTAGTCCAACCAATACAAAAGTGGAGAGCCATATTTCTGCGTATGGCCTGAAGATATCCTGATGTTGATTGATGTTGTAGAACACGGCCACAATCAACACCGGCAAATTGAGGAGACAACAAAAGCGGGTGCTTGATCCCAGTACAATTAGTAAGCCGCCAATGATGTGAAGAACAACAATGATATGAGCGAGCATACTCACGGATAGAATCATCCCAAATCCTGCGTTCTCGATAAGCGCATCAAACGCACGGAGATTCCCGGCAAATTGCACCCCCTTCCAGATCAACACGAGGCCCAACATAATTCGGAAAAAGTCTAACCATCTGGGATGATGACGATCACCCCAGTCCTGTATCTTAGTTAATGCTTTCATTTGAGTAATAATTGGTTATATGAATTTAAGCAATAACTGCAACATTCATACAACCAATTATTAAACTCTACTTAAGCTGCATGATCACACCACATCCAATACGGCTTCCTGAGTTTCCTGTAGGCTGTGTAGTATAATCATCAACACCAGAGTGAACGATAATCGATCTGTTAAGGATATTTGTCTTATCGTCACCACCTATAGTCCACCTGTCAGACTGGATGGTCACCTCACCTTTACCAGATCCATCCAGATCGATATTACCTATATCGCCTGAATGATGCTCTTTGGAGTCCCATTTACCATGCTTCTCACCGGTAAGGTTCCAGTGGCCATGCGCACCCTTCCCGCTGTCACTGCAATCTCCATGCTCGTGAAAGTGTACAGCTACAGATTGGTTAGCTTTAGCAGGAAACTCAAGCGTGAGTTTCATCTCCACTTTACCATCTTTTAGGGCTGTAAAATGAGCCATACCACTTCCCGATGTATCAGCTTTTGTAGCTGAGATGTCGGCATGGGCCTGAACAGCACCTGCAGTATCAGCAGCTCCCGCGCCTTCCACGGTACTGGTAGAGTCTGCTGAAGTAGTACTATTTTTTGAATTGGTACAGGCAACGGCCAGAAACAAACTCAGTGCTCCGGCGAAACTTAATGCTTTTTTTAACATAACAACTGGTTTTAATAGTTGTAAACACCTGGAAAGCTTATTTGTGTGCTAAAGCTTCTAATTGGGTATAAAAAAAAGGACCTTATTCAGGTCCTTTCACTCATCATGATTTAAAAACTACTTAACGGCGGCATTAAGATCTTTTGCTTCTTTTAAATGTTGTTCAAGTTTAGGGAGCTTACCGGCGCCCATGAACGCAAATCAGCGTCAGGAACACCATTAGAGGCAGATGCAGAACGGAAAAGCGATACGGCTTCCTCGTGCGACAAAACCATCAGTTCTGCAAACTTTTTGTCAAACGCAGCACCTGTGAGTGGCGTTAACATGTTGTAGTTGTCCTGATGGGGTTTCAACAGATTCGGACTTATCGTCCAACCCTTTTTCTGGGAGAGAGTGGCTAGTTCCTGGCTGGCAGTAGTGTGATCGGCCACCATGTGGGCCCCAAAAGCGGTTACTAATGGATTCATCCCTTTCTGCGTTGCCAAGCCTCCAGACATCACTTCAAAGCTGTTACTGCTTGATGCCTTTGTCACAAACTCCTGGTTGGTCATCATCACATCATCATCCTCATCATCACTACAAGACGGTAGCAGACATACGCTGCTAAATGCAATTGCACATAAAATGGCTAACTTTTTCATTTTTTCATTTTGATAGATATAGAATCAACACCATTTTCACTCGGATGTTGGTTCGAGAAATACGGTTTTCTCAGGATTGAAATACGTGATTGGATAAGATCTGAGGTTTTGCCCAACAGTTACTACCTAAAATTGTTATCAGGGTCAACATCTAAGTCAAGACCTATGAATCAAAGCGAGGACAACAAGTTTATCCCCATGACGTCCGTTGAAAGCGGACATGGGAAGGAGGTTCGCAAAGACGTCTACTATTATACCAACCAAATCGTTAATGTGATCATGATCGGAGATCCTCAGAGCAGCGAATGGGTACTGGTAGACGCAGGCATGCCACATAGCGGAAAGAAGCTTATAGATGCCGCAGAAAAAAGATTCGGCAAAGGAACCAAGCCAACAGCCATTCTGCTCACCCATGGGCATTTCGATCATGTAGGAAGCATTGTGCATTTGTTGGAACATTGGGACGTTCCCGTATATGCACATCCGCTGGAGTTCCCCTTCCTGACAGGACAGCAGAGCTACCCTGATCCCGACCCATCGGTTGAAGGTGGCTTGCTGGCAAAGATCTCCTCTATATACCCCAATGAACCTGTCAACATTCAGGAAAGGCTGCTTCCGCTACCCGAGAACGGGACCGTACCGGGGCTCCCTGATTGGACTTGGATTCCCGCTCCGGGGCATTCTCCTGGTCAGGTGGTCTTCTTCAGAGAAAGCGATCGTACACTTTTGTCGGCAGACGCATTTGTCACCGTCAGACAAGACTCTCTTTACAAAGTACTCCTGCAGAAGGAGGAAATAAACGGTCCCCCACGATACCTTACCACAGACTGGCAGGCCGCATGGGATACGGTAAGACGGCTCGAGCTACTGCAGCCTGAACTGGTTATATCAGGTCATGGCCAGTTCATGGAAGGTGCCGAATTGAAAAGCGGATTAAAACAACTGTCCCAGGATTTCAGTACGCTCGCTATTCCAGATTACGGAAAATACCTGGGCAAAAACAACAACCCTTAACAAGATAGAAAATGAAATATTGCTTAGTATCGTGGACGGCCAACTATCCTGACGGAAGGAGTTTCTCAGGCAACGCCACCATGACATTTGAACAAGGACTACCTCCAACGGAGGCGATCGTTAAAATCATCAAGACAAATAACCCGAACCTAAAGAACTGTAAGATTACCCTTCAGGACAAACTGGAGTTTGACTCCCAAAGGGAGCTGGATACTTATGGCAGAGTATAAACCGACAAATAACGGCTAAATGAATATAAACGAAACCGTGATTGGCATAGTCGCAGGCATATGCACCAGCACGTCGGTGATCCCCCAGCTGGTTAAGACGATAAAAGAACGGAAGGCTGAAGATGTATCGCCTCTTATGTTCATTATCCTGCTGACGGGTACTAGTATCTGGACCTACTACGGTTTTCTCAAAGATGATCTTCCAATTATTGTTACCAACGTCTTTTCCTCGTTGGTAACAATCACCATGCTGGTGATGAAGTTTAAGTTCTCCCGATAAATCGTTAACAATTCATCGCCAACACAAGTGCGATTTCGCGCTCGTGCAGAATATTCTTGTAAATCCTTTCTATCCGGTCAAGAGCCATTCCGGAATCAAACCTTAATTTATTTTCCAGTCCGCCCTTCACTACCTCATTCGTCTGAACTTGTGTCAAGCTGAGTACATGGCTGATCATTGAGGAAGATTCCTCCAGCCAGGCGGGTTCTTCTCCGATCTGCATCTTCCTGAGATAGAATGCAGCTTTCCCGCCCACTTCATTCATCGGCGCTTCATTGGTTGTAATGACCGGACAACCTGAAGCCATTGCTTCCGCAATCGGCCAACCGAAACCTTCGGCGAGCGAGGGAAAAAAGAATAAGGATGCCGCACTATAAGCCTTATTGGCAAAACTGTCGGGCATTCCCACCAGAGGGTGAATGTCGCTCCGGTAAGCAGAACGCTCGATCTGCTCCAATATAAGGCTATTGGGCTCCTCCCCGATCAGGATCAAAGGCAACTGTTGAGTCCCTTTCCTGCGCCACTCTTCATACGCTGCAATCACGCCGAACCTATTCTTATACCAAAGATTCCCTCCAACATGCAGGATAAACCCGGCACGAAGATCTATTCCGACATCATGACTAAGTTCTTTTCTTAAACCCGACAGATCCGCTGCTGGCGAGAAATGCCTGGTAAGACCATTATATACAACTTCTGAAACAAGCGGCTTCCGCTTTAGCATCCGATGCAAATCGCGCTGCGTCTGGAAAGATATCGAGATGAAATTACTTCCGGAGGAATAGCCTTTCCGGATGTACGACTGATAGAGCTTACCCGTTCTGCCCGTCACGTTCTCGGGTATTTCTCCAAGGGCACTTCTTTGTGCCAGAAAATCATGACAATGCACGACGTGCGGCCTGTTCTGAACAAGTGGCACCCAGGGACCGAGCGCGTGATCGGTGAACACAAACAAAGTATCCGGTGTAAACCTCTTCAGTCTCCTGTTCACCTGAAGAGGAAATACAAGGTATTGATCCAGATACCCAAGCCACTTTTTCAATGATAGGTTCTTAACACCGAGGCGAGAAAAGAAGGCCTTGGGCGACCATACATCGACCTCATGCCCCCTTTCCCTCATTCCCTTAGCTAACCAGCCAGCATACCGTGGCATGCTTTGATGTCCCAAAAACTCTGGGTGAGCAAAAAAAACGATTTTCATATTTGTGATACGGCTCCTCTGATAACCTTTAAGTAACGACTTGCCACCTTCTTAGGATGATGTTCCAAAAGATGTTCCCGGGCCTCCGTCCTGAGCCTCCCTTCCAGCTCTGATGACTGAAATACCTCACGGATACACCTGACGAGATCCTCGGCATCGCCCCGTTTAAAGATCATTCCAGCACGTCCGATTGCGTCAGGCAGGCCTCCCCCATCTGATACTACTGGAATACATCCACAGGCCATTCCCTCCAGAGCAACATTCCCAAATGGCTCCTCCCATCGCGACGGAACCAGTATCAGCTTGTGCTGATTCAGGCAATCAACAAGTTCTTTTCCGCGCAAAGCTCCTTTGAAATTAATCTTCCGCTCCAATCCATACTTCGCTGCAAGCGCCTTCAAAGCTGGTGCTTCCGGGCCATCTCCGATGATAGTCAGCCGGTACCCTATTCCCGGTTCCCCCGCTTTGGCTCCTCCCTTCGCGAGCTGATGAAGTGCTTCTATTGCCAGATCCGCTCCTTTATCAGAGACTAGCCGCCCCAGAAACACGAGGTCTATATCCCTCTTGATTTGCTTATTTTCCTTAAAAAGGTCGGCCCTGTAAGGATTGGATATCACAATCGCTTTCTCCCAGTTCTTCTTCCTCAAGGCATCACTCACGGCTATAATATCTTTTGCGCGCCTGAACCATAGCGTTTTCAGCACATCCTGCCAGCCCGTCCGCCCATCGACACGCGAAACCCAGGTATTCAGCGCGATGACGCTGGGTTTCCCGAAGAAGACATTGGGCCATGTCAACCGCAGACAAGGATTGTTTTCAAAGACCACGTCTGCCCAGCTATGCTCCCTGATGAGATCCATCTTTCCCGGTTTTCTGACGACACGGAAAGGAAACCTGTTTTCCTGACCATCCGCTGTCCAGGTGATGATCCGAACCTGATGCCCGGCCTTTACAAACTCAGTCGCCAGGATTTCTGAGTTTATTTCAATACCTCCGATGTCCGGATAAAAGTTATTCGACAGGAGCAGGATCTTTAACGACATATTCAAAGCTTGTTTATTACGATACAGCTACATAGACATGCACATATCCATGTATTTGCACATAAAAGTACGGGGATGGCACACGTTAATGAACCTGGCCTATTGCTTTGTATCACACTTAGAGAAAATCCGCGAAAAACTGCAGGTAGGTATGACCGCGCCCGGTGCATAAACGCCAAAAGGCCCCTTGTAGGGGCCTTTTGGCGTTTATCAATTCTTTAATATTCCTTTTAGATAGATCTAAAAGGAATATTAAAGATTCAGCCATGAGCTGTTTTCAGCATAATCATCTACTACCTGAACGGTGTTGTCAAAGTGGTAAGCGCAGATGAGTCCTGATATCTCCTGCTGGATCATTCGGATACTGTTTTCAATAAGGTCTTTCCTGAACCCTTTTTGTTGCAGTTGCAGAACATATTCTGTGCAGATCACACGCGCAAATACCTTACCCAGATCCACCATCTTACGCTGAGTAAGTGTCGCACTTAACTCAAAGCTCAGATCCTTCTTGTAATATTCACAAGCCTGCGCTGTAAGCTTCAGTTCCTTAAGATACGCATATACATTAGACTGTTTCCCTTTTCTCATCGCCCGCGTCATCATCTCAGCAATCTGGGTATACAGCATTTCGTTCGAACCTTCAAAGATCTGGAACGGCCTGCTGTCCATAATTCCGCGACCCCCAATGTGGCTGATCCGGTAGCCATTCGCTCCCGACACCTGAACCAGCAACTGCGCCGATTCCTGCATCAGGTCAGTCACAACAGCTTTCATACTGTTTGCCTCAAGCCCTTCTGCTGCCAGATTGTTATCGATGCTGCTGATGTCACTGCTTCTTGAACACATTCCAGAGCAAATAGTAAAGGCCGACTGAATACGTGCAAGCTGAAACTGAACCTGATCAATAGACAGCAGATTTCCTGCTCCAACAATCCTGTTTTTACAATGTCCTATTGCTTCGTCCAGCATGCGCTTAATAAAGCCCATCCCCATTCCAGGAAACTGCATTCTGCTTCTGTGCAGAATATCCAGCATCATTTTAATCCCGGTAGATTCCGGCTGCAGTTTATAGTTAGCAGGCACTTCAAGATCCAGCTTGTTCAGTCCGTAAGGAATCATGTACAAACCCGCGTTGTCGAAGATCTCTTCCACCACAATTTTCTCACCTTCGCAGATAAAGAAATCGATATCACGGCCAAGCTCCCCATTGGTCTCTTTGCGGGACGCAATCAGCCAATAGTCCGCAAGTCCGGTCAGCCCTTGCCAATGTTTACTTCCTTTGATTTTATAACCGTTCTCGGTCTGCGTATAAGCAGTCTTCATGTTCAGTGCATCACTGCCATATCCCGGCTCCGTGATCATCAACCCACCCATATTCTGATTTTCCAGGAAACGGTTGAAGATTCCCTGCTTCACCTCTTCATTCGCATATTTTGAAATGGGCTCAAGAAATAAAGCAATGTTGATCCCAAATGTAAGAGAAAGAGGCAGCGACTCATACGACGCAGCTGCAAGTAGTCCCAGGCACTCTTTCACCTTTGAACCCCGCCCACCGTATTGCTCTGGGATAGCCACAGATAGTGGCCGCTTCGCCATAATACCATTGATGATTTCAGGGGGCAAACCTCTTTCCAGGCTCAGCTGGTTAATATCTTCTTTCTCATGAAAGAGGTGATCGAGTGTTTCCTCGAAGTCTTTAATAAATTCGGGAAAAGGGATATTTGTCAATATCATAGTTAAATTTTAAATACTATTCAGGTTTCTCTGTCCGATACGGATCCAACGAGATACGCATTGCGATCAGACCCCTGATCGATTTCTTCACATGGGTAAAGTCCAAAACGATTATTTCAGCACGAAATTAAGAATTTTCCTCATATGAATTATTCCCGCAAAAATCAAGTAACATTTTAATATACTGATTAACAACAAACTAGAAAATAAGTAGTTGTAATTATTTTTTTTAAATATTATCAAAGCCTGAATTTAATTCCGCCATTCACCACAAATCCATCCAGAGGTGCGTAAATATCCCTGAAAACAGGCTGTGTTGACGGTCCAGTGTAGATACTGTCAAAACGGGTTTGTCGCCTGTCCGTGAAGTTTTCAAAGTTGATATAGAGAGAAAATCGCTCCCACAATTTTTCTGCCATAAGACCGAACATCCAGTATTGCTTTCCGGTTAGGCCATCGCCTAGTTTCTGTTTGCTGAAATAATATCCTTCCAGTCCCAACTTCCACTTCTCATCCAACTCATACATCAACACATTGTTCAGGCGATGCTTCGCGGTCAACGGATTTTGTATTTTCAGGTCTCCCGAATGGATCTTTGCGTCCGTAAGGCTATATCCCAGAAATAACTTCAGATCCGCATAGGTGATCTTCAGGTTGGTCTCCATTCCCCTGCTGTCGATATGACCACCAATATTCTCAAACCGGTAGTTCCCATCCCCCATAGGTTCAAGCGTCAGCGGATGATTGAGATAGGTATAGAAAAACATCTGGTTGATACTGATTGTCACCTCATCATCAAATGCCGTTGTATTATAGTTCACATCCCAGTTTGCCCCATAGCTTTTCTCCAGACGGTTTGCATCTGACGATACGGGCAACACTCCCCGGTATTGAATACGTTCACTTTCTTCCGTGAAGATGGTAGGAGCCTTATAACCCATACCCATACCCAGCCTGGAGGTCAGCTGATGATTCAGCTTGAACAGCGCGGAGATGCGAGGCAGCAATGCTATACCGTAATCAACAACATAATCACTTCGAAAACCACTCTCCAGTTCAATCCATTCTGCTGCTTTAAAGTTCAGCTGAACAAATGCACCCGCGGTTGTCTGCGTATAGTCTCGCGCCGGAAATCCCAGCTGCATGTCCTCTTTGAATTCATCGGTCCACAAGTTCAGACCTCCGATCCACTCCAGCTTCTCGCCTGTATGCACATAATTGGCTTCTGTAAAGCTGCCATACTGCTTGCCTTTGAAGGAATAGGTGGGAATTCCAATGCGGCGGTTGAAGTAGCTCAAGCTGTTCTTTACGTTGAACTCCGCTTTTTCACTCACCGGGTAGCTGAAAGAGAGCTGCGTAGACATACGTTCGGTCTTGTTTCGTTCGAAATAACGGTCTGTGTTGCCACGCTCGCCGTCCACGTACTGCATATCTCCTCCCAGGCGATCTTCAAAGCTGCTGTTTAGCCCAAAGCTGAGCATCGCCCCCTCCTTGAAATACAGGAACAACTTCGGATTGAAGGTAAAGCGCTCGAACTCCGGTATGGCCGTAAAAATACTTTTTCCGGGGGCATAAGGGCTATTTGCGTTCCGAGCAGCAAAAATAGTTATGCCTGCCTTCCCGAACCGCTCACTGAAAAAACCACTGGCATCCAGCCCTCCCGCGGATGTTCCATTCAGAAGAAGGTTGAACTCCCGCTCATTCCTGGGTGTCTTGCTGATCAGATTGACCAGTCCCGCAATCGCACCTCCTCCATATAGGGTAGATGCCGATCCTTTTACCACCTCCACCTGCTTTAAATCTAAAGGCGGGATCTGCAGTAAACCCAGGCCGCTCGCCGCACCTGAGTATAGCGGAAAACCATCTTTCAGAATTTGTGTATACCTTCCATCCAGGCCCTGTATCCTGATGGACGAATTTGCACTTGTCGCAGATGTTTGTTGTGTCTGGATTCCCGTACTTTCACTCAAGATCAGCCGGATATCTCCGGGCTTCATATTTCCTTTTTCATCCAGCTCCTCGCCGGATATTACTTCTAATCGTGTAGGTGTATTCGAGATTGTGCGGCTGCTTCGCGTGGTGGAAATGACCACCTCATCAAGATCTCCTTTTTTCCCCAGAGTATCTTGTACAGCTTCTGTTTGCGAAAATGCTGAGCCACAGAAAGCCCAAACACACGCATGTATAAAATATCGTTTCATTCGTATTGTTAAGCGTTTACAAAAAATAAATTATCCTTAAACTGCTGCAAGCCGCGGTGGCTGCCAGATGGAATAACTCATCTGCAATACGGGTGAATGATGAAAATCGATAAATTCAGAAAGGGCAATGATACGGGCTTCGGGAGCCTGAACCGACGCAGGCAGCACGATAGAAAAAACGCAGCCTGAGCAATGACAAAGCGGGCTGCATACCTCCTGCTTTGCGGCGGCGCTACAGTCCTGGCTTTCCTGACAGAAGTCGAGACTTCCGGCAAGAAGTATAAAAGCTATAAAGAGAGCCAGTAGCTTCATCCCTCAAAGTTATACTCTTTAAGCGTTCCTTCTTCAAAAATTATAATTTTTTCCTCTCTACTCAACCTGAAATTAGCTCTGACATTCAGCTCTGTCGATCCGCCGCAGAGCTCCGCACCTTCAGCATCTATTTCCTTATATGCAGAGAAGGTCGACAAATCTCCAAGATCGGAGATCAGATACGTCCGTTGCTCCTGCTCGTCTATAGCCTCATGATTCAGCGCGATATCGACCGAAATCAAACCCGCGGCAGTACTCAAGCGGCAATTGCGAAGTATTATATGAAAGATCTCCTTGGTATTCAGCGGTACGTTCCTGTAGACCTCCATAGCGGCACCTTCATCCAGGGTCTCACCTGAAGCAATCTGCCCAAAGGCATCGATCAAAACATCAAAATTAAGCTTCCTCACGTATTGCTTTGTTGCTTCGTCGCTATACCCACCCGACTCTACTAAGATGGTCGACACCCCTGCTTCCTGAAAGGTTTCCCCAGCGGCGCGTGGTTCATATTCATCTTTCCAGCGTCCCGTATTCCCAGGTATTTCCAATTCCAGTTGTTCATACAGGCCGGCAATGATTTGCACTGCCCTGCGCATAGATGGTGTAAATTCCAGCGAGCGCTTGGCCGGAGGAGCTAACAAGGATATCAGTGCAGGTTTCAGGCTTCCGGTTACCGACCAAACGCTATCCTGATCATGCAGATTGAAAGCAAAGGCAGGTTGCAGTAAATCCCGTTGTGTTTTCAGGATACGTGCTTCCGGACTCTGCAGAGCCAGGGAATCACGGTTAATATCAATTCCTTGTGCATTTCTCCGCTGCCAGCGTTCCGCGCCGTCTGGGTTCAGCATCGGTATAAAGTAAAACGTACATGCCTGCAGCAGCATCGACCGGAACCTATTCTCCTCATCATCGCTCGTCAGGAAGCTCAGCACATCGAATATCGCCATCGTAGCGGTAGATTCGTCGCCGTGCATCTGACTCCAGAGCAGCACCACAATCTTCCCCGACCCCAGGCTCAGCCGGAATATTTCTCTTTTCTCAGCAGAGGCACCCAGAACTGACACAGAAATACCTTTTTCTTCCGATTGCTGCACGAGTTTTCGCACATCCGCATGGCGTACAAAGCGATTCTCAAATGATTGATCCTTATATCTGTCGAAATCGTATCTTTTTACATGCATATTTTTCAAAAATGCAAATTTTGTTTGTTCCTGCACGCTTAATTTATGCGAAAGAGTTCTTAAATTTCAGACACATTATTTTATCTCCTCATCACACACATCATGATCCTCCGAGCATCCTCCCCCTGCCTCCTGCTGCTACTTTGTCTTTTATCCGCCACCGCGAGCTTCGGTCAGAAAATCAAGAAGCGTCAGATTAAAAAAATCATCACCGGCTCAGCAGTCAATGCCGATCACTTTACCGGCTTTGCTCTTTATGACCTCGGCAAAAACAAGATGATCTTCGAACAAGACGCTCACAAGTATTTCACCCCTGCTTCCAATACTAAGATTCTAACCCTCTACACTTGCCTGAATATGCTGGGCGATTCTATCCCCGGCCTCCGCTATATCGAAAGAAAGGACTCACTGATATTCTGGGGTACCGGCGATCCCGCCTTTCTTCATACCACCCTGAAGTCACTTAAAGCCTATGAACTCCTGAAGAACAGCAGGAAGAAATTGTTTTATGCTGCCGGAAACTACTCAGGGAACTTCTATGGAAGGGGATGGCCCTATGGCGACTACGACTCCTATTACCAGGCTGAAATATCAGCACTTCCCCTCCAGGATAATGTCGCAATCATCTCCGCAGATGACCAGGGTGAACTCCACATTTCTCCCTCCTATTTGAAGATCTATCTGAAGCAGGATCCCTCTTTCCATCCGGATGAATATACCGTCAGCAGAGACCTGAGCAGTAACGTATTCAGATATCCCGCAGGAAAGGCTCCTAAAGGATTCAAGCAGGAAATTCCCTGGAAGACAAGCGATGAACTCACACTTGCCCTACTGGCAGATACGCTGAAGCGACCTTTGGGAATGCTGAAGATGACTATGCCGGATAGTGCGCGAACCCTTTACTCGGCCAGCTCCGACTCAGTCTACAGGCGACTGATGCTTCCGAGCGACAACTTCGTAGCCGAGCAGCTTCTTCTGGTCTGCTCCTCTACCCTGCCCGGACCGCTCAGCACACAACAAGCCATCCGCTATAGCAAGGAGAAATTCATGAAGGACCTGCCTGATGAGCCACAGTGGGCCGACGGCTCCGGCTTATCGCGGCAAAATCTCTTCACTCCTGCAACCATGATCGCCCTGCTTCGCAAGCTCAGGGAGAAGGCAGGCGACGAACAGCGTCTGTTCAATATGATGCCTGCCGGAGGTCTTACAGGTACCCTGCGCACTGCATATAAAACCGACAACGGAAAAGCTTTTGTATGGGCTAAGACCGGCTCCTTATCCAATGTGCATAACCAAAGCGGCTATCTCATTACCCGGAAAGGCAAACGCCTCATATACTCGTATATGAACAACAACTATACTCGCCCAACAGCGGAGATCAGGGCAGAAATGGTCAGGGTCATGACCGAGATCCACAACCGCTATTAAAGAGAGCGGTAGGCCAGTACATCGGGACGTCTGATCAGGTAAATTACGGAGCCGTTCACTTCTGCGTTTGGATATTCTACGCGATGACTGCTTACCAGGCCTGCCGGTACCCCACTACTCTGATCCCTTCCCGAAGTCACCCGGATGGTGTATTCCGCAGCAGAGTGCTGAGCGCTGCTCTGCGAGAAAAAACTCGGCCGGATAGAAGCCATCCCGGGGACTTCTTTTTTCGCGTAGAATGCTATTGCTCCTGCCTGTTGATAATTATCTGTCAGGATCAGGGCTCTTGTCCTTTCCGATTCGGGAACTGAACGGAGCACTCCAACAGTCCGAGCCGCCAGCTCTTCCCAACCCAGCATTTGCGCAAAATATTGTGGAAGCCTGTGTACCTTACCATCATCCCATTGAAGAGGACCGGTGATAGCCGTATACCGTTTCATGGCGTCAAGCCAGGCAACGGTATGATGGAGTGGCAGCACGGGAACTACAGCAGGTAAAGCCATTAAGCCTGAAATGATAATCGTAACGAAAAAGGCAACCTTAACAAAGTTCTTTTTCCATACCTCCAGCTGATCGGAAATCAAGATTGCACCGGCAGCATAGAGTGCAGGAAAAGCGCCAAAGGAATAATAGGTCTTCGCTTGAAGGTATAGAAACACGAGTTGCAGAAGTATGAAGCTCAAACCAACAAAGCGGTACGCCCGCAAGCGCGCTGAACCAGCCAAAAGGCATACCAGACCCGTTATCCAAACGAGGCTCGACATTCCATGAGCAAGCACCAGCTGCTTAAACAGTGTAGGATAGTCTGTCTTGGACCAATAATATTTCTCCAGCTCACCCATCTGATCTACAAACGGAAAACCATGATGAAACTGCCACAGAACATGCGGAAACACGATTACCAATGCCGGAAGAAAAACAAACAACAGGTCCTTCCAGGATAATGCTCTCCGGTTCTGCATCATTACTGCAGCCAGCAAACTGAACAGGTACACGGCAATAGAAAACTTGTTCATCATACCCAACCCCGCTGTGATGCCCAGGTATAGCAGATTGCTCTGCTCAGCGCTTTTGATGAAGCGGATCAGGAACAGGCAGGAAAGGGCCCAACTCAGTTGATCGAATATGACCGGCTGCATCATATAGCCCGTCGCCAGAAAAGACGGATCCATAAGGATCGCTGTACACGTTATGAGAACCGCCCGCGGTCCCCCTCCAAGTAATACCGTGATCCATCCGGTCAGACCTATCAGTGCAGCACCGCTGAGCGTCGGCAGCAAACGAAGCAACCAAAGTGAATTTTCTGAAACCTGCAATACGGCCCAGGTAATGAAGGAGATCAGAGGGGGACCTTCTTTATATCCCCAGGCGGGCTGATCTGCCATGGCCATGTAGAGAAGCTCATCTGCATGATAGCCATAACGCCCATTGAAAGGAAGGTGTACAAGCAGCTTCAGCAGCATAAAGGCCACAATAATCGGGATCGCCTGTTTTTCTGATGTCGTCGCAGATCTGTAGTGCATCTATCCTAAACAAATCAGGCTTAAAATGTTCACAGAGCTAAACGTCATCAAGGACCCTGCATCTGTTCCCTGGAATCGATGGCTTTAAGCAAATAATCAAACAGCGGTACATCCGAAGGGATCTGAAGCTTCTTCCTCAGCCTGTAGCGGCTTACCTCTACCGCCTTGATCGTAATGCTCATCAACTGGGCAATCTCTTTTGATGTCATGTTCATCTTCAGATATGCACAAAGCTTCAGATCATTTGAACTCAGATCAGGGAAGCGCTCTTTCAGGCGGCTCAGAAAATTGGAATGGATCTGATCGAAATGCCGGGCAAACTGGCCCCAGTCGGCATCATTATTCTCCGCTTCCGTCAGCAGCCGGATCACACGCCGCAGCTCGGTGCTGTTGTTGCTGTCTTTGGTCTCCTGCAGGAGCTCCTCCCTAATCCTGGCCAGCAACTTCCCTCGCTGCACAAGGTGCATCGTGATTGATGCCAGCTCCTTGTTCTTGTAATCCACATCCGCAGTCAGCTTTTCATTGTGCAGCTTGATGATCTCCCGCTCATTATGCTCCATCTCGAGTTGATGCAGGTATTTTAGCCGCTCCTGTTCTTTCAGGTGCTTCCCCTTCTGCCGTCTGATGACCAGGAAAACCGCACCTGCAGCAACCATGAAACAAAGCAGGTAGAACCACCAGGTTTCATACCAGGCGGGACTGATCGTCAGCCGGTATTCAAGGGCTGCCGACTGGTTTCCTAAATTATTTCGCGCCTTAACCCGAAATACATAAGAGCCTGAAGGAAGGTTGGTGTACTCCTTTTCTGCTTTGGTACCCCAGGCAGACCATTGGCTGTCAAAACCACTCAACTGATAACTAAACTCTATATTATTCTGCTGCTCAAACAGGGTTGAAGCAAACTCAAACTGAATAGAGTTCCGGTCATACGGCAGCTTCATGGACTCGCCGGCAAGCTGCCGCCCATATCCGCCAAAGACAAGGCTGTCTTTCTCCCCGAAAACCTTTACCTGCGCAAGCAGCACATGAAGTTCATTTCGCATCTCCCTGTACTTCTGAAAGTTGATATGATAAATACCCTTATTGGAACCTACAAACACATTCTGTTGGTCGTAAGGATAGATATGCTCGAACCCCGAAACAATGCGGGAGGTAAGTTCCGGTATATACACAACCGCATTGGCTTTCGACCCGGTATTGAAATCAATTACCCCAAGCTTCTTTTCGTTCACAAACCAAACATTGCCCGACTGGTCTTCCTTAAGATAGTGTACGCGAGTATTCTTCAGATAGGGATAGAAGAATGCAGACCGCTCGAACCGCTTCTTTCCCTCGTTGTATTCATAGATGCCGTCCTGCGTGGCAGCAACAATCCTGTTTTTGATGTGATAGATGTAATTACCCAGCGTCGACGGAAGCCCGTCATCTTTCGTCAGGATGTTCTTGTTCAGGATGCGGCGGTAGTCTGCGGAAAGCTGAATTCTGAATACCCCACGGTACGGGTGTGAAGCCCAGACAACATTGGTACCTCCATCGTAAGCCATGAACCGTAAGGAGGTCCTCTCCAGCGGCCCGATCGTGTGGGCTCCGTTAAACGCACCTTGCTCGTAGCGCAACAACTGCAGGCCTTCGTAAGTACCCGCAATGGTATAAGGAGAAGGCTCTACGGCAGAAAGAGCTTCAAAAAGCCAGGTCCCCTGAGTCGCCGGCACCCTGTTCAGCAGATTTTCGTGCACGGTAAACACACCGTCCTCATGCGCAAGTAAAAGCTGCCTGTTAATCTCAGCCAATCCCCAAACCTGTCCCTTTAGCACACTAACTTCACGGAACTGCCCCTTCGAATAGCTGAGATCCTTGATTTCCATGTTCAAGGGGAGATAAAACAAGCCGTTGGATGCCCCCACATACAGATGCTTATCGAAGATCCGCACAGAATAGCTGCTGATTTGCTTCTTCGCATCAGGGAAGATCTGCTTCACGGCACTGTTAATAGCCACCAGGCTAAGTCCGTCGTCGAGCGCAATCCACAGGTTTTTCCCTTTATCGACAAAGAGGTTGCGCACATAGTTCGTCTGTAGGCCCTCGGTCCCTGAAAACTGCTGCACTACGTGCCCACTGCGATCCATAATATAACAGCCTGAAGAGGTGGTACCTAAAGCGAACCAATCTTTGTTAATTGCGGTGGCACAATAGATATAGCTTGTCTCAAAAGTACCGTCGAGGGCTGTCTGCTTCTTGCTGAGTTTGCCGTCCGATAGCAGGAACAAGCCTTGTTTAAGCGTGGCAATCAGCTTTACTCCCGGAGCATAATCGAGCACGGCGGTCACAATCCCTTCTTTGAAGACCTTGTCGTCCGAAGCAATCAGCCAGGTTCCATCCCTGAAAACCATTAGCCCCTTATTCCGCTCCTGAGCATATACCGCGTCCCCCGTCTCTCCGAGAAATGTCCACTCTGTACCCGTCCGATACACCTTGATGGCATCGTCTTTCAGATAAAAGATTTTGTCTGTTGTTCTGAAAAATGTGGCCTTATCAGCCCGACAGATATTCCATACATCCGCGAATTGACGGTTTGAAACAGGAATTAGGGCTTTCAGCGATCTGAAGACCAGCATCCCACGGCTATCTGGCTCAAAAAAGCCGATCTCATCCTGGGCCCCAACGTAAATGCGAGTACCTTCCGCCGCTTTCACAGCATGAACAACCGTTTTATTAGGTAATGCGTATAGCCTCCAGTGTTTGCCATCAAAGGAAAGCAAGCCTTCATTGTTGGCAAAGTACACCCTTCCCTCACGGTCCTGATCCACGGCCCAGTTTTGGATCCCTGCTTTATATTCCAGATTGTTATAATTAACAACTTGTGGCAGTCCTATCGGATTTTGAGCTACCGAGTCGAGGTAAATAAAGCAGATTATAATGGTTAGATAAAGAAGCTTCATCAAAGTAAATCTACCAATAGTATTTCTTTCAATCAATCAAACGAGACATTAAAAAGAACTGGTTGTAGGCCCTCAGATCCTCATTTATACACTGCTATTGCACCAGACCGTATATAATAATTGGCCTGTGTAGTGGTGATGTAGGGGTATTATGAGGGGTTCCAGCGAACTGTATAGTTGATTTAGGATATCCTCTCTGCCATTGCTACCGAAAGCTATCTATATTTGTTGCAACACAGGATCCCATCCTGAAACTAACTAACCAAAATCTAAGTGCTATGAAAAAAAGAATTACCTCTTTTCTATGCATCTTGTTATTCTATGCAGCCAATCTCAGTGCTCAGGGCTTGCAAATAACAGGTAAAGTCATTTTGAAAGATGACAACTCCCCACTCCCTGCTGTAACCGTTACCATTCAGGGGACTTCTTTAGCTACTTCAACGGGACCGGATGGCAGGTTCAGCATTCGCGTTCCCCGGGCCGGATCTGTATTGGTCTTTACGCAGATTGGTCTGTTAACTCATCGCGAGACGGTTAATGATGCAAGTCCCCTTACTATTATCATGACAGAGACTGCTACCAACCTGAGCGAAGTCGTTGTAATCGGTTATGGCACCCAGTTGCGGCGGGAGATCTCAGCCGCTATCTCTTCTGTCAAACCGGAGGAGATCACCCAAACACCCGTGCAACGGATTGAGCAGGCTCTCCAGGGCCGGGTAGCCGGTGTGCAGGTAACCAATATCTCCGGTCAGCCAGGTGATGCCCCTACCGTCCGCATCCGCGGAATTGGGACTAACGGTGACGCCTCTCCCATCTATATCGTCGACGGATTTCAGGTGGGGGGCATTGACTATCTCAACCCTGCCGATATTGAATCAATGGACGTACTGAAAGATGCCGCTTCTGCAGCGATCTACGGTGCCCGCGGTGGAAACGGGGTGGTACTCATCACCACCAAAGGCGGCGGCGCCAAAGGTGGTCAGATGCACATTTCGTATGACGGCTATACGGGGCTGCAGAATGCATGGCGACAAATGCGACTGCTGGATGCCCGCCAGTATGCAGTCATGATGAACGAAGGAGCTGCTAATGCCGGCCTCTCTATTCCATTCGCCGACGTCAGCAAATACCCTTCAGGGACCGGCACTGACTGGCAGAAAGCACTGTTTCAAACCGATGCCCCTATTAACAATCATCAGGTGGCAGTAACCGGCGGAACAGCTAAAAACAGCTTCGCCGCGAATTTCTCCCTTTTCGATCAGGAAGGGCTTGTTGGAGGAGATAAATCAAAATTCAAACGCTATACCTTCCGTGCGAATTCAGACAATCAGGTAAAAGACTTTTTGAAGGTTGGCGCAAACGTCGCCTACTCACATATTCGCCGCTCGGCGATAGACCCTAATCAGGAGTTCGGCGGTCTGCTTAACAATGCGATCAATCTCGACCCCATCACTCCGGTAGTGGAAACAGACCCGGCTATCACCGGCGGCTACAACGTCAATGCCGTCCGTGATCCTGAGGGTAACTTCTACGGCATTTCGCCATACGTCGCACAGGAAGTGGTGAACCCGCTTGCCCGGCTCGCCGTTCTAAATGGTCTCACCCGGGTAGACAAGGTAGTGGGCAACACTTATGCTGAACTGAAGATCATCGAGGGCCTTACCTTCCGCTCTGCCTTCAGCATTGACCTGGGTTATGTGAATGGCAACAACTATACCCCAATCTTCTACCTCAATTCTGCGCAGCAGAATGCCAATTCGAGTGTCAACAAGAATGTAGACCGCTACTATACCTGGCAGGCTGAGAACGTGCTGAACTACAAACAGGAGTGGGACAAGCACTCTCTGGGCCTCACCCTTGGAACCACCAGCCGGAAAGAAAACAGCGAAACCCTGTTTGGCTCGAATACCGGACTGGTCGTAAGCGACCCGAACATGGCTTATCTGAACCTGGCAGTAGATGCCGGGACAGCGAAAGCTACTGGTGGAGCAGCCGAAAGCGCACTGTTCTCCCTGTTTTCACGTATCAACTACAGCTACAATAATAAGTACCTCCTGTCTGCGTCCCTGCGCAGAGACGGTTCTTCCAAATTTGGTAAAAACAATCCCTACGGCTATTTCCCTGCAGTCTCAGCCGGATGGATCTTCAGCGAAGAGAGCTTCCTCAGCGAAAGCAACTTCCTGAGCTTCGGAAAGCTACGTGCCTCATGGGGGCAGAATGGAAATGACCGGATCGGCGACTATCCCTGGGCTGCGGTAATCGGTGTAGGTCGTGGATATACCTATTACAACGGTACAGGCAACGGGTATATCAATGGCGCTTCGCCCTCCTATATTGCCAATCCCGACATCAAGTGGGAATCCTCAGAGCAGACCGATATCGGTCTTGACCTGTCCTTCATGAGAAACAAACTATCCTTCTCCGCTGACTACTATATCAAAACGACTAAAGGCTGGCTGCTGCAGGTTCCCATCCCGCTCAGCGTCGGCGTAGCAGCAGGAACAGCGAATGGCGGATCGGTAAGAAACTCCGGGATAGAACTGGCACTGAACTACCGGCAAAACCTCGGACAAGTGAAGGTCACTGCCGGCATCAATGGAAGTTTCAACAAGAATGAGGTAACCGAAATCAATAATGCCGAACGTATTCTCGGTGGCGCCGGTATCTCCACCTACGGGCAGGTGCAACGCAGCACTATCGGAAGGCCGTTCTCCTATTTCTACGGATATGAAACCAACGGCATCTTCCAGAACCCTGCCGAAATAGATGCCTATAGCATGAACGGGAAACGCATCCAACCAGATGCTCAGCCCGGCGACGTCCGCTTCAAAGACATGAACGGCGATGGCGTGATCGATCAGGCAGACCGTACTATGATCGGCAACCCTACTCCTAAAGTCACCGCAGGCTTCACTTTCGGTGTGGCGGTAAAGGGATTTGACCTGAATGGCTTTTTCACAGGCGCATTCGGAAACCAGATCTTCAACGGAACCCGCCGGCACGACTTTTCGGCCTCCAACATGCAAACCTTGTATTTGGAACGCTGGACGGGCGAAGGCAGCACCAATGAGCGCCCACGTTTTACGTGGAACGATGCCAACGGAAACTATACCCGCATTTCAGACCTCTACCTCGAAGATGGAGACTATGTACGCCTGAAAACCCTGCAACTCGGCTATACCTTTGGAGCTGCGCTGACCAAGAAAATCAGACTTCAGCGGTTGCGCATCTACACTTCTGCTGATAACCTTATCACACTGACCGATTACACCGGCTTCGATCCGGAAATAGGTGCACGGAGCAGCCTCGATATTGGTATCGACCGCGGTATCTACCCACAGGCGCGGACCTTCCGCTTCGGTTTAAGTGCTACCTTTTAAATGAGAAACGATGAAAGCAACAACTAGACAACTCACCATCATACTGACAGCAGGGCTCTTGCTTGGCAGCAGTTCATCCTGCAAAAAGTTCCTGGATCTGGCACCTCTCGATAACCGCGTGGAACAGAATTTTTACAAGACCGAAAAAGATGCCCAGGAAGCACTGAACAGTGTATATGACGCACTTCAGTGGCATACCAATGCCGGAGGAGGGGGATTCAGTCCCGATCCGATGCTGGCAGACATTGCTTCAGACGATAGCTATGCCGGCGGAGCCAGCCGCTCCGACTCTCCGGATATGATCCAGGTCGATCAGCAGAATATCCTGACTACCAATTCCCTCATCAGGGTATACTGGGCGAACCACTATACCGGCATCTATCGCGCTAACCTGCTTCTGCAGAAGCTGCCCGACATCCCCATGAGTGAAGAAACACGGAACCGCATCACTGCCGAATGTAAGTTCCTTAGAGCGCACTTCTACTTCGACCTGGCGAAATGGTTCGGCAACATTCCGCTGATACTGACACCTCAGTCACCGGGCGAATACTGCAGCCCGCAGGCAGAGCCCGCACAAACGTTCGGACAAATCGCTCTCGACCTCGTGGAAGCCTTCCCTGCACTGGAAAAAGCCGACCTCCGTACCAGCAAAGCTCATGCGACACGCTGGTCTGCGCAGGCGCTGCTCGCCAGAGTGTACCTGTTCTACAAAGGAGTCTACAAAGCCGATCTCCAGGCAGGCACCACCGCAGTGAATGCCACCTACGCACTCGAGCAGCTCAGAGACCTGATCAATAACAGCGGCCATACCCTGCTTGATAACTATGCCGACAACTTTACCAAGGCGAATGAGTTCAGCAAGGAATCCGTATGGGAGATCTCCTACTCCAGCGACAACCCCTGGTTTGACTGGAATTATATTCAGGGAGGCGAAGGCAATATGCAGCCCTTGATGCAGGGCCCCCGTATCAACGGAGATCCCAACTACAACTCCGGATGGAGCTTTGCTCCCGTTACCCAGGAACTCAGCAATGCCTTCGAACCCAATGATCCACGAAAAGCGGTGACCATCCTCTCCCAGGCCGATAACCTGACAGGAACAGTCTCCACCGGATATCAGCATACTGGTTTATTCAGCAAAAAGTACTCAACCACAAATGAATACAGACCAGTAAACGGGCAGTATGAACTCAACTGGGGTAATAACTACAGATCTATCCGTTTTTCAGATGTCCTGCTGATGGCTGCAGAGCTGGAACTGGCAACAGGAGGCAGTCAGGCGCAAGCCTACTTCAATCGCGTCAGAAACCGCGTCGACCTGCCCGAAAAACCTGCTTCCCTTGCCAACATCTACCAGGAACGAAGAGTGGAGCTTGCCCTCGAGGGACACCGCTACTGGGACCTCTTACGCCAGGGCCTGAATGTAGCGAGCCAGAACATCAGCATTCAGAACAAACGCGGGCCCGGCTATGTGGGCGATCAGGTTGACTTCAACGTGACGTTCAATCCGTCCACCCGGGGCCTCTTTCCGATCCCTCAAAGCGAGATCGACCAGTGTGCCGGCGTACTGAAACCTAATTTTTAATCTCTTACCCGATCTAAGATGAAAGCACATTTGAATAAACTGATCCTGCTGCTGCTTCTGGCTACAGGATTTACCAGCTGCCAGGTGGAAGATCCGGAGCTTGGCCCTGCTCCTACAGAGGAACAGGTGAAGTTTTCCGCCACACCCTCTTCTGACAACGCCAACATCATCACTTTCAAAAATGAATCCGGCCCGGTGAACCGTGCCGTATGGGATCTGGGCAACGGACAAACCGGTGCGGGCGATCAGATCACAGGCACCTTCCCTCTTTCAGGCGATTATGTGGTGACGCTGACCATTTATACCAGCGGCGGCTCTGCCAGCAAGACACAGACCCTCAAAATTGCCCAGACCAAACCGGAGATGCTCGATCGCCCTGACTATAACTTCCTGACCGGTGGAGGCAGCAATATCGCAGGTAAAACCTGGGTTATTGAAAAAGATTTCCCCGGCCACCTGGGTGTAGGACCAGCAAGCTCGTCGACACCCGAATGGTACACAGCAGGCCCGAACGAAAAGAAAGACCTGGGCTTTTACGACGACGAGATGACCTTCACGCTAAGCAATAACCTGGCTTATACCTACGTGAACAATGGTACGACCTTCGCAAACGGCGCCAATGCAGCAGGACTCGACGGCGGCGGTGCCGGTGATGACCGCACGGTAGCCTACACTCCTCCCGCAAACATGAAATGGAGCATTTCCGAAGAAGGCGGCAAACAGTACCTCTCCATCTCCGGAGGTGGCTTTATAGCCTACTACACCGGAATGTCGAAGTACGAGATCCTGAAGCTGAACGAAACCGAGCTTTACCTTAAGGCAGCCGACAAAGCCAATCCCGCCAATGCCTGGTACCTGCGCCTGGCTCCGAAGGGATATACACGCCCTGTTGTGGAGAAACCCTTAAAAACGGCAAATTTGATGGACCGCTTCGACGCTACAGGCACCATCCCATGGAGGGCAGATGCCATCGTATTTAAGAACAACTTTGACAACCCCTTCCCGCAGGGACTCTACACCGTAGCGAAAGTCGGGTACTATCAGCGTCTGCCGGGAGAAGCCAACCAGTACGGGAACCTGCAAACCACTCTCGATTACCGCCTCGACCTGAGTTCAAGAAACAAATTCAAGATGATGGTCTTCTTTCCCGGTGGTAATGAATACCCGGCAGTGAAGCAACAGGTTGCTGTGAAGCTTCAAAATTCGCTGGCTGGAGGTAATGCCTGGCAGACCCAGAAAGAAGTGATCCAGCAGGTCCCCGAGCTGAATAAATGGGTGGAACTGACGTTCGACTTCTCGTCCATTTCATCCGTAACGATGTACGATCAGATCGTTATTCAACCCGGAGGTGAGGGTCATCAAACACCCGGAATCTTCTACTTAGGTTTATTCGAGCTTCAATAGGCGCTCATCTTAAGAAACAGCATATGACCCGGAACATCAAGATATATAAGATGCAAACACTAATCATTGGTAAACTAGCTCTTGCCGGCCTGCTCATGGCCTGTTCGGGAAAAGCAGACCTGAAGCCCATACCCAAAGATACCACCGTAGTAGACGGCGGCAAGCCCACTGATAAAGGCTGGACTTTCGAGACCAGCCCCCACTGGGCAGATGAGTTCGATTACAGCGGCGCACCCGATCCTGCAAAATGGGGATATGACCTGGGCGGAAGCGGCTGGGGAAATAACGAGTTGCAGAACTATACCAACAACCTCAGCAACTCGAGCGTCAACAACGGCATATTAACCATCAATGCCCGTAAGGAGAACTCAGGGACAAATGGCTACTCCTCAGCCCGTCTGGTAAGCAAGGGCAAGGGAGATTTTCTGTACGGACGATTCGAAATCCGAGCGAAGATCCCTTCAGGGCGAGGCACATGGCCCGCCCTCTGGATGCTCCCTACGGATAATTCCTATGGAACGTGGCCTAAATCAGGTGAAATTGACATCATGGAGCATGTGGGGTACGACCCTACAAATATCCACGTTACGGTACATACCGAAGCCTTCAATGGCATGATCAACACGCAAAAGGGGGCCTCAAAAAAGTTCCCCAAAGCTTTCGATGACTATCAGCTCTACCGTCTGGACTGGACTCCCTATGCCATCCGGGGATATATCCAGAACGAGCTGATCTTCGAATTTATCAATAACGGCACAGGCTATGCGGCCTGGCCGTTTGACAAGCGTTTTCACCTGCTCATGAATGTTGCCGTAGGTGGCAACTGGGGTGGTGCGCAGGGAGTAGACGATAGCGTATTCCCCAAAGCAATGGAAGTTGACTACGTACGCGTTTACAAGATGGTTGCTAAATAGTGCGGTACGCGGCGCAGAGGCTTCATTTGCAACCTCTGCGCCGATTGTGCCCCCAACTATATCCCTGATCAGAACGGCATCTTCCGGGGTTCCACCTGTATACTGATCCATTGCACAGTGGTCATTTCATCCACAATAAAATCATCGCCGAACCGGCCCACACCCGAGTCTTTCTCACCCCCAAACGGTGTATTCACCTCGTCATTGACAGACTGGTCATTGATATGGATCATCCCCGTTTCCACGCGCAGTGCCATCTGGATACCACGTTGAATATCCCTGGTGTGTAATGCTCCGCTCAGACCGAAGTCTGTCGCATTCGCCAGGTCAATCGCCTCTTCATCGTCTTTAAACGAGATCAGGCCAACTGCGGGACCGAACACTTCCTCCTGAAAGATAGGCATATCCCGCGTTACGCCCGACAGGACACATGGTACCACCACATTTCCGTCAGCCTTTCCGCCCACTTCCAGCCGGGCACCTGCCTGAACGGTGCGCTCGATCAGGTCCACAACCCGCTTCACTGCTTTCTTATCGATTAGCGGACCCACCACGGTATGCGGATCAGCAGGATCTCCATAGGGAATATTCTTCACCCTGGTGATAAACTTTTCTTTAAACTCTTCATAACGGCTCTCATGAACCAGGATACGGTTAACCGACATACAGATCTGTCCCTGATGCATGAAGCGCCCGAATATGGCGGAGTCCACGGCGCGGTCTATATCTGCATCATCCAGCACGATGAACACATTGTTACCGCCAAGCTCCAATGCCAGCTTCTTCAGTCCCTCACCTCCGATCCGCCCGATTCCCTTGCCCACAGGCGTAGAACCCGTAAAAGAAATAAGACGCGACTCCGGATGACCGGTGAAGTAGTCGCCGATCACAGCCGATTTCCCTACCACCACATGCATGGCGCCGGCCGGGAGTCCCGCTTCTTCAAATAGTTTAGCGATGATGGTGCCTCCCGTTACCGGCGACTGTGAGGCAGGCTTCACCACAATGGTATTGCCGCATGCCAGGGCAGGAGCAATGGTCCGCATGGAAAGATATAAAGGAAAGTTCCAGGGACTGATCATGGCTACCACCCCCAGGGCCTTACGATATACATAGGTTTGCTTGCCATCGGTAATAGAAGGAATCACCATACCATGCATTCTGGTGGGGTAGCCGGATGCTTCCAGCAACATGTCGTACGATTGCTTCACCTCCACTTCCGCCTTGATTCGGGTACTCCCCACTTCTTTAATGAGCCAGTCTACAAACTCCTCTTTCCGCTCCATCAGAAGAGTAGCCGCCTTCAGCATCAGGTCGCGCCTGACGAGGGGATTGGTTCTGCTCCAGGTCTTCGACACCTCTTTTGCATTTTTAAACGCGCGATCAACCTCCTCTTTACCGGCCGCTTTAAAAGAGTTCAACTCCGAATCATCAAATGGATTCAGGTTGTCGACATGATCCTCTTCTCCGCCTTCCACCCAGCGGCCCTCTATAAACTGCTTGTTCAAATCATTGTAAATCGCCATAACTTATTTTTACAAAAGCTACAAGACTGACTCTAAATTGTTTAAGTATAAAACATAAAAGTGTGGTGTCTGCCGGGTACCAGGGCAGGTGCACAAGCGATGGTCAGTTGATCGTCATTTAGTACTCAGCCGCATTTGGAGGTACCACGCAGCTCCTTTTTCTTGATGAGCAGCCGCTACATGTTCACTGCATTTTCTATTCCATCTAAAATCGGTAGTTTTGCACCTCACACAGATAAAGATTTGCGTTATAATCATTCATGAAAAGTAAATATCTCCAACTCATCCTGCCTGGTCTGGTTGCTTTACAGCTTCAGGCGCAGGCACAGCAGCCCTCACAAGCGAAATTTATCGATCCTGCCAATATGGATCTTTCGGTAAAACCTGGTGACGATTTTTATCAGTACGCCAGCGGAACCTGGATCAAGAACAACCCTGTACCGGCTAAAGAAACCCGATGGGGTAGCTTCAACGTATTGCGTGACTTTAACATCAATGCGGTAAAGAATATCATTGAGCAGGCTGCGGCTAACAAAAAAGCACCTGCAGGATCTGCGGAAAAACGTGTAGGCGACTTCTATACCGCTGCCATGGACAGCCTGACGATCGAAAAGCTAGGCTATACCCCTATCAAGAAAGACCTGGCGCGTGTTAACGCAATCAAAGACCTGAACGGTGCCCTGAATGAGGCAGCCGTGCTTCGCACCAGCGGACTCGCTTCACCGTTTTTCAGTTTCTATGTGGGCCAGGACCGCAAGAATGTGAACAAAATGGTCCCTCAGCTTTCACAAGGCGGAACCTCATTGCCTGACCGCGACTACTATCTGAAGTCGGATGCCAGAAGCCTGAAAATTCAGGAGGCATACAAAAAATACGTAACGAGGCTGTTTGTACTCACCGGCTCTTCAGAAGCTGAAGCGAAGAAGAATGCAGACCTTGTTTTCAACTTCGAGAAGACGCTTGCTGCGAGTCAGCTTAGCCGTGTGGAGCTTCGCGACCCGCACAAAACCTACAATAAATTCGCAGTAGCTGAGTTCAGCAAGAGCACGCCTGTTTTTAACTGGCCATCTTTGCTGAGCAAAATGAAGGTGAACGGACAGGATACCATCCTGGTAGGAGTTCCATCCTTCTTTACGGCGCTAAATACTACACTAAAAAGCACTCCGGTAAATGACCTGAAGGTATATCTGAAGTGGAACGTGCTTAAAAATTCAGCATCGTATCTGAGTTCACCTTTTGTTGCCGCTCAATTTGAGTACAACCAGGTATTATCCGGTCAGCGTGTGCAGACACCAAGATGGCAGCGGATGTCGTCTCTGACAGACAACTCCATCGGCGATCTGCTGGGTCAGCTTTATGTGAAGACCTATTTCAAGCCTGAGGCGAAAGCCAGGATGCAGGTTCTGGTTGAAAACCTGAGAAAAGCATTTGAGATCCGTATCAAGAACCTCGACTGGATGAGCGATGTAACCAAGGAGAAAGCCCTGGCCAAGCTGAACGCGTTCAGACCGAAGATCGGCTATCCTGATAATTGGAAAAATTATGACGGACTGACTATTACGCCGGCTACCTTCTTCCAGAATATGCGTAATGCAGACACCTGGGCGTATAATGACATGGTGAACCAATTGGGTAAACCTGTTGATCGTAGCCGTTGGGGCATGACTGCACCTACAGTGAACGCTTACTACAGTCCGGTGATGAATGAGATCGTGTTCCCTGCGGGTATCCTGCAGTTCCCATTCTTTGATCCGAATGCTGATGACGCCGTTAATTACGGTGGAATCGGTGCGGTGATCGGTCATGAGATGTCACACGGTTTTGATGATTCAGGAAGCCAGTATGATAAGGACGGAAGTCTGCGCAACTGGTGGACTGCAGATGATCTGGCCAGGTTCAAAGAGAAAACTAAGGCTTTGGGTGAGCAGTTCGACAAGTACACCGTACTGGATACCCTGAACGTGAACGGTAAATTCACGATGGGCGAGAACATTGGTGACCTGGGAGGCTTGAACGCTGCTTACGAGGCATTCAAGATGACTAAACAGGGTCAGTCTGAAGAGAAGATCGACGGGTTCACTCCTGATCAGCGTTTCTTCCTGTCATGGGCACAGGTTTGGAGAGGCAATATCCTTCCGGAAACGGCTGCTCAGTTTATCCTGACCGATCCGCACTCACCTGGAGAATACCGTACTATCGGTGCTCCGGTTAATATGGACGCCTGGTATAAAGCATTCAATGTACAGCCTGGCGACAAGCTGTACAAGAAACCAGAAGAGCGTATCCGCCTCTGGTAAACAGAAAAGGCTGCCAAAATAAAGGCAGCCTTTCTGCTTTTAAAGAATTTGTTAATCGTATTAGAGAATTAGTAGTAATATGGACAATAAAATAGATCAGCTCGAACCACGCGAGCTGTGGACTAATTTTGCGGCACTCAACGCGGTTCCGCGCGCTTCAAAAAAAGAAGAGCAGGTGATGGCCTTTATGATGGACTTTGCTGCTCAGAATGGCCTGGATGCACAGCAGGATGAGACAGGAAACATTATTGTAAGGAAACCTGCGACGACCGGTATGGAGAACGCTAAAACAATCGTTCTGCAGTCGCACCTGGATATGGTCCACCAAAAGAATAATGATACGGATTTTGACTTTGGTACTCAGGGCATCAAAATGCTGATAGAGGGCGACTGGGTAAAGGCACAGGGAACGACGCTGGGTGCCGACAATGGCATCGGTGTGGCGGCAATTATGGGCATCCTCGCCTCTTCAGAAATTAAACATCCGGCCATTGAGGCTCTTTTTACCATAGATGAAGAAACCGGTATGACCGGCGCTATGGGCCTAAAAGGCGGAGTGCTCAAGGGCGATATCCTGTTGAATCTCGATACCGAGCAGGACAATGAGATCGACATCGGCTGTGCGGGTGGCGTAGACGTAACAGCGACCAAAACCTACACAGAAGAGCCGGTTGCAGATGGTGCCGTGGCTTATACCCTTACCGTAAAAGGACTGCAGGGCGGCCATTCGGGAATGGATATCCATAAAGGCCTTGGCAATGCCAATAAGATCATGAACAGGATCCTGAATAGCGGCCAGCAAAATGCAGGGCTGCGCCTGGCTGCTTTGCAGGGAGGCAGCTTGAGGAATGCCGTTCCGCGTGAGAGCGTTGCTCAGGTTGTGCTTTCAGGTACAGATGAAGCATCCATTCTGGAGCGTATGCAACGGACTGCGGATGAGATCAAGTTTGAGTATCGCACGATGGAGCCAGGCCTGGAGATCCGTTTTGAAAAAGCGGAAACCACACCAGCTCAGGTGATGCCGGCTGCAGAACAGAAAGCATTCGTTCAGGCTATTTATGCAGCACACAACGGTGTGTACAGGATGAGTGCTGAGCTGGAAGATCTGGTGGAAACCTCTAATAATATCGCACGTGTTTCGGTGGAGAAGGGGAAAATTTCGATTAAATGCCTTACCCGGTCTTCGGTAGAGTCGTCTAAGTTTGACCTGGCTAATGCACTACGGGCCGCCTTCGAACTGATGGGTTGTGATGTTGAGCTTTCGGGGTCTTACCCTGGCTGGACTCCAAACCCTAATTCTGAAATCCTGAAACTGCTAAAAGCGGTGTATCAAAAACAGAATAATGCGCAGGCCGAGGTTGTTGCCTGTCACGCTGGACTGGAGTGCGGCATCCTCGGAAAGAACTATCCTCAAATGGATATGATCTCCTTTGGACCGACGATCCTCGGAGCCCATTCTCCTGCAGAGCGCGTTTCCATAAGTTCAGTACAGAAGTTCTGGAAGTTCCTCCTGGAGGTACTCGGAAATATACCTGCAAAGGTTTAATGAAGAATTGGAAGCCATTTCTCTTTCCCGTCCGTAAGTCTGAGCGGGAAAGAGGAATAGTTCTTTAGTCGGATGAGATTGCTCGTTATCTGTCTCGAAAACTGAGACCCTGCTGAGCAAGCGCCTCCCTGAGAATAGGCAGGGATGATTTACCCATGCCATGCAATTGCAGAATTTCCTTTTCGGTGTGCCGGGCTACCGATTCTTCAGTGACTAATCCCCTATTTTCCAATGCTCTCCGGGCGGGGGCTGCTAAACGTGACAAAAAGCTTTCAGAAGGCTCCCTATTCTTCTCACAAACCGGGCATACGGGACATTCGCTGCTTTTATGATATTGATGCCCGTTTTTACACCGCCGTATTTCCTTTTTCAAACGAGCCTTTTCGCTGTTCTCAATTACCCGGAAGCGGACAATCTTCCTAATTAGCTCCAAAGGCAATGGCTGATCTATCGGAAACTGTACCGAGCCTTTACCTCTCTTATATCCTGATAGTTCCTTCTCAAAGGCAGTTTGTCCCGATGGGGTAGCATAAAAACCCACGTGATTTTCGTAAGCAGCAAAATGGACGAGATTTCCATCCAGAACATAGGTGGGTATCGCGTATTTGATCGCTTCCTGCGCTTCAGGCGCCTCTTCTTTTATAGCAGACCTCAGGTCTTCCAGTATTTTGCGGGTACTTTCCGGGAAGCTGTTGATGTAAGCATCTATATCTGCAAAACCTGCCTTCATTCTCTTATAAATTAAGCTGATACAGTCGGCATAAATACCATGTACAGACCATCCCCACTAAGCTCAGCCGAGCCGCATCCTAATCGAAAGACACGACTTTCGGTTGACCCTTGCTCATGGTAATGTTCACCTGATTAGTCGCAGCGGAATACCTGAGCTCCTTAACGGGCACCAGCTCCTCAGTAGACCATTTTTCACCAGACTTCTTCCACAACATGAGCGTAGCATAAACAGCACCCTGCTTGTCGCCGGGCTTAAAAGAGGTGGATACATTGAATACCGCACTCTTCATCGATTCCGGGTGTAATCCCGTAGCATGAACGAGCTCGGGATTTCCCCAGCCTCTCAAAGCGACCATAGCGAGTTGATAGACACCGTTGTCCATGATATGTATCTCGTATACCTTCACTTTCATGGTCCTGCTTTTCACATCCCCTTTCAAAACTGGAAGGGCATAATGACCTAACCGCACATCTGCAGGAACGCTACTTATGTTTCTGTCGATACGAAGAATTCCATTAGGAAGGGTGATATCGGCCAGGTTCATCCGCACCAGGCTGTCCGAAGCAAGCACCACATCACGGTAATAAATGCCCTCTTCGTATTTCCTGAAGCGGAACATGCGGAATGCTTCCCACTTCTGCTCCTTGTTTTTGACAACATAGTTCATAGCGACTTCGCCCTTATCCCCATCGGCCTGCCATGGGAAGGCACTGTTGTAGGAAAGCCTGTTGTAGTTTTCGGTACCTTGATAGTAGCCCTGATCTTTACTGTAGCACCAGGCGCGGATTTCAGCTGCACCAATATTTGGGTAATCTGTGATCAGTATTTCAGATCCTTCTGCAAATTTATTGTAGACATTCCCCTTTTTCAATTCGTTTTCCCAGGCACCCTCATTTTCTTTCGCTGTCCAGAATGCACTGTCCTCCGGAACGAAGAGTCCAAGGAACAACTTCCCCATCCAGAAGACACTTCCACGGCAGCTGTATTGCTGCACCGCCGGTTCAAATGCACCATAGAAGCCCAGCGTAGGAATGCCGTCCTCGAGCAGCTCAGGATTTTTCAGAAACTGTAGGAGTGTACCGGAGGCAATACGTCTCATCCAGCCATAATTGGTTTGTGAGTCGCCAGTCAGGCCCATCAGCGGGAAGGGCACTGCGGCTCCTATACGGTAGGCTATGCTCCTGCCCCACATGATCATGTTGCCGTTACGTGCAAACATATAGGGGTAATTGTCTTGCAGATCCCTGAAGTTCTGGAGAAAGCGTGCCGCGTATTCGGGATAATGCTTTTTGCCAAAATACTCTGACCACAACATGCCATACATCTGGAACGCCCACATGCTGTAATAATCGTAGTAAGGCCTATCGTTATACCAACCGTCGCCTTTATAGTCATTCAGGGACTTTTCAAGCAGGTTTTTGAGCGATGCATCATTTACTTCATAGCCACGGCTTTTGAAAAAGCTCATAATAAAGATATTGAAGAAACGCCAGTTCATATCGATAGTAGGCCCGTTGCCATAACTGAGCATGGTAGAGGCCAGTGAATCTTTGACGGTTTTAGGCAGGGGGTCCCAGAATACTTCGGGTGCGCTAAACAGGGACACAGACAATCCCCCGAACTCGACGAGCGTCTGGCTGGGGCCACCGTTTTTCGACCGCTTAGGCACATAGATAGCAATGGTTGAATCCAGCAACAAGGCAAGCTGCCGGCGGTAATACCCGGCAACATCAACACCGTGGAGGCGCAGCGAGGAATCTTCTTTCAGCAAAGGGGCCGCCATGAACATGGTCCGGCAGAGTCCCTCGAGGTTCTCTGTGCGGTTTGGCTTGCCGTCGCGCGGATAGCTTTTACCTGGCTGCTTAGGGAAGTGCATCGGGTTCTCCCCGGTTTTCACATAGTCAAAGGCGCCGCTTAGCAGGTAGAGCGCCGCTTCTTTCCAGTGTTTTCGGCTGAGGCCGGTATGTGGGCTCAACTGCATGTCAGGATTGTTCACACGGAAGACCTGCTTGTCGCCAACCTTTTCTTTTAACCCGGCAATACTATCGGCACTGACAACAAACGCACTGAGGTCCGTTGTGGACAACAGTGCGCTAATGAGAAGGAGAGCATAATGCAACTTCATTAATCCAGCAATCTGATGATGTAACTGTATGAATATTGTTTATCAAGAAGACGGTATGGGCGATGAGGAAGTGCTCCCCAGCTGTTATCACCCCCAACACCACGTTGTTTAAAATCAACGTTCAGGAATACGTTCTGGCGTGACTTCACATCTGTGGGATGCTGCTGCTTCTTGGTAAGTCCCGGATCGAAATCCTCGGTACGGTTGTTCAGTGCACTGAAGCAGATCGGCTGTACGCCCTCAATACGGATTCCTTTACCTGCAGCGTCGGTTAGATTCAGCCAGCGAACGTCGGTCTTGTATCCGCTCTCCTGAGGGCGGATGTAAGTCCAGGTGGTCTGGTTCTTAACCTGATCCTGATAGCGTCCGACGAACGATGATGTCTTTCTGTCGCTGTAGTTCTCCCATGGACCTCTTCCGTAGTAGCTCAGCTCAGTAAGCGAAGAAGGTAGTTCCATGGTCATTCCAAAGCGTGGAAGTTCGGGCAGATCTCTGCCGGTCATATCCATTGATGCGGTAACCTGGATGGCTCCGTCATTCCGGAAAATATAATCTACAATATAAGGCACTTTGATGCCGGTGAGTTCATATTCCACCTTTACGGGCACGCCGGAAGCAGTCTCCTTACCTACTGTAACGTTTTTGACCACTTTATCAACATGGGCGGTTCTCCAAATACCCAGCTGGGTCTGCATTCCGTTTCCGAAATCGTTATCCGTAGGTGCTCTCCAGAAGTTTGGCTCAGGGAACTGAAGCACGCTACGAGAGTTATTCTGGTTCCCGAAGCGGGTGATGCGTCCGTTTCGCGTATCGAACTCAGTTGTCGTATTTCCGGCAGATATTTTGAGTATGTCTTTATCCGTTGAAACCGTGAATCTGGCGTTGCTGCCATCTGGTCTTTCGAAGTAGTCGCCTGCTGTTTTAAATTGCTCCCTGGCAATTTCATGACCTGCGGGAACAAGCGCATCTGCCTGCTTCGTGTAGGCATATACATTCAGGTAGTATTCACTGCCTGGTAGCGACTTCATGGAAGGCACCTGCAGTCTGACCTCTTTCTGCTGATGAGGTGCGAGACTAACGGTGAAAGGAGCTTCCTTCACTTTTTCGCCATTTCGGTACAGTTCCCATTTGAAGTTAAACTGGTCTAGATTGGTAAAGTCAAACAGGTTCTGCACCGTGATAGTACCTGAACCAAGCTCAGTACCTTTGAAGAGAATATTCTGATACACCTTCTTTACTTCATACAGTCCCGGGTGCGGTATACGGTTGGCTGAAACCAGTCCGTTTGCACAGAAGTTTTCGTCATTCTGCAGGTTATATCCACCGAGGTCACCTCCATAAGCCCAGAAATTGCGTCCATCGGGTGCAGTAGTCTTGATGCCCTGATCCACCCAGTCCCAGATAAAACCACCCTGCATGTGTTTGCTGCTCATGATGATATCCCAGTACTCCTGGAAGTTTCCGTTACTGTTTCCCATAGCATGAGAATACTCGCACATGATATACGGGCGCTCCTTGTTTGCCGCCGCATAGCTCTTCATATACTCGATAGAAGGATACATTGGGCAGACGATATCTGTATTGGAGTCTTCACCTGATTGTTCAAACTGCACCGGACGCGTAACGTCTCGCTCTTTGATCCATTTGTAGGCATCAAAGAACACCTGGCCATTTCCGCATTCATTACCTAAGGACCAGATAATAACGGATGCGTGGTTTTTGTCACGCTCCACCAGTCTCCTTATACGGTCCATGTGCGCCGGAGCCCATTCAGGAAGGTAGGCAGGGTGCCTTGATTTGTCAAGCCCTCGTTGGTAAGATACGCCCATACCATGAGTTTCTATATTGGCCTCATCAACCACATACAGTCCGTACTGATCGCATAGCTTGTACCAGAGCGGATCATTTGGGTAATGACTTGTACGTACAGCGTTGAGATTAAACTGCTTCATCAACTGGATATCACGGACCATGAGCTCACGAGTGGGCACACGACCCAGCACGTCGTCATGCTCATGACGGTTAGCACCCTTAACTAATATAGGCATCCCGTTTACCAGCAACTGAGCGTTCCTGATCTCCACCTTGCGGAAACCTATTTTGGAACCTGTTACACCGAGCAGAAGGCCGTTTTCGTCTTTGGCCGTGATGATGAAATCATACAGTACGGGAGCTTCAGCACTCCATCTCGCGACGTTGCTAATGGTCCCGCTGAAGTTTGCTGTATTCATATCCGACTTGATATCGAGCTTCTGGTCCTGGGTGAATACCGTCTTTCCGCTTTTGTCGACAACAGCGACAGAAACTGTAGCGGCCTTTGTTTGAGCACCGGCAAATTTGCGCAGGTCTATGGAAGCGGTAAGCACGCCACTCTTATACTGATTATCCAGATCGGCTTTCACAAAGTAATCCCAGACACTTACTTTAGGTACAGAATAGAGGAAAACGTCGCGTTCTATTCCACTCAGGCGCCAAAAATCCTGATCTTCCAGGTAGCTGCCATCGTGCCAACGGAACACCTGCACGGCAAGAAGATTTTGTCCTTTCCTGAGGCTTTTGGTGATGTTGAACTCTGCGGGTGACTTGGAGACTTTCGACATGCCGACACGCTGACCGTTCACGTAAACTTCTGCGTAGCCGGAGATGGACCCGAAATGAAGCAGCACTTCCCGCCCGTCCCAGTTCTCAGGAATGGTAAAAGTGCGGCGGTAGGTGCCTACCGGGTTGTTCTCTCCGATAAAAGGCGGGTTGGCAGGGAAAGGATACACCACATTGGTGTAGATCGGAACACCGAATCCTTTTAGTTCCCAATTGGAGGGAACAGGAATATCTGCCCAGGTTTTATCATTTAAGTCTTCGCGATAGAAGTCTGTCAGTCGTTTTGCATACTTGTCGGCATAAACAAACTTCCAGGTACCGTTAAGGGACTTATGCCAGGGTGACTTGCTGTAGACGTCTGCCTTAACATCCTGAGCGTTGTCAAAAAGCATAAAGCTGGCTCTCGGTTTCTCTTTATTGAAGTCGATTAGTTGAGGATTTTCCCAGTCGTTATTCTTTGACTGGCCAACTACCTGGCTAAACATCAAAGATAGTACAACGAGAAGTTGCATTGGTTTGCGTGTCTTCATTAATATCAGGTTTATAATTGAAGGTACAAAAAAGAGGATTAATCCCAAGAAGTATAGGGGGTTAATTAACAGTATCAGGGGGATAAAGCTGTAGATATGCTATTTGCCTGCCAGATCAGGGATTTTTCTGTCTGCCTCAGGCAATTGCATAAACTTCTTGTAACTATCGTTTATATAGAGTAGCAGATCGAAGTTTTTGCTGGTAAAGGTCTCAGGAGAAGGAGTGAAATGCCAGAGAAAGTTCTCCAGGTCCGAGTCCCTCAGTGGTATATAGAGAGACATATTCCCCGGACTGAATATTTCCCTCAGGCGGAGATCAGCCTTCTGCAGGTACTCGTTACGAAGGGTTTTCTTTCTACGTTTTTCATCTTTCTTCCAGTACCATACCCGGAATACTACTCCACCAGCAGAGGGATCGTCATAGTCTTTTTGATAGACCATTGACTGGCCGTGAAATGTCGGTGATTGCCAGGAAGACGGTTCTGTTTTCAGGTGCCGGACTTCCACCTCCTTCAGGAAATTGGATTGAGGGACAAGGAAAATTTTAAGGGGTTCAAGGGAACTGAGTACAAGAGTTTGCGTATGATAACCTAAAAGAGAAAAAGTAATAGAATGTCCCGGCTGTGCAGCCATTGAAAACCGGCCCTGATCATTCGAGTAGATCTGAACGTTTAAGGTATTGTTCCGGATGATCACATTTTTTACAGGCAGCGCTGAGATGGAGTCTATTACAGAACCTGAAAGCCGCTGCTGTGCTAATATGATATTCATTTGCAGAAATAGCCCAGCGGCTAGCAGGATATACTTCATTGTCTTGCTTATTAAACTCAACTAAAGATACTTAAGCAGAAAAGCAAGAAAAGAAAATTTAACAATATTTGACACTCAGGGATCCATAAGCTAACCCCTTATGAAGAAGCAGGAAACTAAATGCCGCCCATCACAACCATCTCACTTAGAGTGGGAACGGGACTCCCTCCTCTCTTCTCCTGAGTCACCGCAAAAGCCTTGGCATTGGTGACCGATTTCATAGGGAGAAGGCCGTCTCCGGATGGAGAATAATCAAAGACACCAAGGTCGACAGCTTTATCGTCCACTATTGCCCATAGCTGGTTATCACTACCGAGTTAAACATTCAAAATCTACCAGGCTAAATCTACAGTTATGAACATTCTGAATATTATTGATGAAATAGAGAAGGTTGATACCGATGTATATGATCGGATCAATCCTCGAAGAGGCGCAATGAAGAGCTTTATGAACCTCGGTTCAAAGCTTGCCTTATCTGCCTTGCCACTAGCACTAGGTTCGATGTTTAACAAAGCGTACGGACAAAATACTAGTACAGTGGTTGGGGTGCTCCAGTTCGCTCTAACCCTGGAATATCTGGAGGCAGAGTTCTACGACAAAGGACTTAAGCAAAATACGACTCTTATACCTGCCGGACCTGGCAGAAACGTGGTTACTACTATAGCTCAGCACGAGGCCGCTCATGTAAAGTTTTTACAGGATACGATCAAGTCCTTAAGTGCAACACCCGTAACAAAGCCAACTTTCGATTTCACAGCTAAGGGCACATTTGCTGATGTATTTACTAATTACGATACGTTCCTGGCCGTTGCACAAGCCTTTGAAGATACAGGAGTAAGAGCATATAAAGGGCAGGCAGGAAACCTTAAAGAAAACGCAGCGGTCTTAACCGCTGCGTTAAATATTCACTCGGTAGAAGCAAGACATGCTTCACACATTCGTCAGATGAGAAAAGCAAGAGGCGCCAATGTTAAACCCTGGATCACTCTCAATCAGACGGGCATCGGCAGTGCGGTAGACAATGTGTATGCAGGAGAAGAAAACACCCAACAAGCAAAAGTACAGATCGTTAACATCAACGGATCTTCAGTGTCGGCATCAGCCGCCTCTGAGTCTTTCGATGAGCCACTAACGCAAGAACAGGTACTCGCGATTGTTGGGCCTTTTCTCATGTAGCTTAGGCTACCTTGAATCTACCCGGGAAAGCCGCATTGGCTTTCCCTTTTTTAGTCCATTACCAATTCAGCAAGCGCATCTTTGGTGAAGCCTTTCAGCTCATCTGTACGTTGCTCGCGGATCTTTTTAACCCAATTTGGATCGGAAAGTAAAGGTCTGCCCACAGCAACGAGATCAAAATCTCCACGGTCCATACGGCGAAGCAACTCATCAAGAGAGCTTGGCTGAGAGCTTTCCCCTGCAAAAGCAGCCAGGAACTCTCCGGTAAGACCTACAGAACCCACTGTGATCGTTGCACTTCCGGTAACCTTCTTTACCCAACCTGCGAAGTTTAAATCTGAACCTTCGAACTCAGGCTCCCAGAAACGGCGCTGAGAACAATGGAAGATATCAATTCCGGCTTCTGCTAAGGGATTCAACCAGGCTTCAATCTCCTGAGGGGATTTGGCCAACTTATTGGTGTAAGCAGATGGTTTGAACTGAGAGATCCGGAGGATCAAAGCAAGATCCTCGCCCACCTGGCGGCGTACTTCCTTGGTCACCTCTACAGCGAAACGGGAGCGCTCAGCGAGGGTTTGTCCGCCCCAGCTATCCTGACGCTTATTTGTTTCTTCCCAGAAGAACTGGTCGATAAGGTATCCGTGTGCGCCGTGAAGTTCAACGCTGTCGAAGCCAAGCCTTTTCGCATCAGCGGCGGCACGTCCAAAGGCGGCAATGGTATCTGCTATGTCCGAGTCAGTCATGGTGTTCCCTCCTATCACTCCCGGACTGCCCATACCAGAGGGACCTTCAAACGGAGTGTTTGGCAGCCAACCTGAATAATGCGGCTCCATTATACCCATGTGCCAGATCTGGGGAGCCATCTTAGCTCCGGCCTGATGTACGCCCTGTACCACATTTCCCCAGCCATTCAATGCATCCTGTCCGTAGAAATGAGGCACATTAGCGTCATTTGAAGAAGCAGGACGATCAATCACAGTTCCTTCTGAAAGGATGAGGCCTACTTCACCTTCTGCCCTTTTCTGGTAATACTTTGCGACATCCGCTGTAGGGATGCCCTGTGGTGAGAATGAGCGTGTCATGGGTGCCATGACGATACGATTCTTGAGATCTAATGATTTCAGACGGAACGGTCTGAACAGACTTTCTGTATTCATTTCATTTTTTTTTAAATATCGGTTTGAACGAGTTGACTCAAAGCGGCGAATGCTTCTTCGTTCCGCTGGTAGTAGGTCCACTGCCCCACCCTTTTGGAACTGACGAGCCCTGCCCTTTGCAAGAGCGACAAGTACTCAGAGACAGTCGACTGTGTTAGTCCGGCTTTCTTTTGAATCTGCCCAACACACACACCGTTGTCAAAGCCATATTGCTCCTGATCGGGAAAGTTTCCTTCCGGATCTTTTAACCAGTGGAGGATCTGCAATCGGGTCTTGTTTGAAAGCGCTTTGAATATTTCTACCTGATCCATACCACAAAGATACATCGGAAATTCCCGATATCCCGCTGAAAGGTATAGATATGACACAGCCATTAGATAAGGCCAGCTCTTAACGATGTATTAATACAGACACCGAAAGATGGGCTAGATATTAATATTCTATTAGCAATGGGGTAATAAACGCCGGATACTTTTGCCGCAAGTCAAATTCAACCTCAAACAGAATGAAATGAATGCGGAATGCCAGAGCGCTTATCCTCAACTCCATCAAAGTCTCATTACACACATCAGAAAACCATCTAGTATGAAGAGTAAGTTTACTCACTATTGCAAAATCATTAACCTGGAATCAATACGTTCAGGTTTGACTTCTCTAAAAAGGCACCCTGCTGCCCCGCGCATCAGGGCAAAAAGCACCTTTACCTTTACCCTTTTGCTCCTATGTGCATCTTTTTGGCAGATGCTGGCATTTGCCTCCTCAGCTCCGGCCATGCAGCAGGATCTTATTACCGTATCGGGAACCGTTACAGACGCCAAAGATTCAGAACCGCTTCCTGGTGTCACGATTGTCGACGGCAACAAAAAAAGATTAGGCGCGAGTGCCGCCAATGGGTCCTTTTCGGTCAGGATCAGAAAAGGATCTGAGCTGACATTCGTTATGATCGGATATACTACTCAAAAGAGGGTATTTACAAGCAATCAGACGAAGGTGACCATTCGCCTTCAGCAGGACGCGAGCGAGCTGAATGAGGTGGTGGTGACTGCCCTGGGCATAAAACGCGAAGAAAAATCGCTCGGATATGCAAATACCGTTGTGCAGGGAGAACAGCTGACGGATGCACTGTCGGGCAACTGGACAGACGCGCTGTCGGGGAAAGTGGCTGGCTTGAACCTTGTCCGTTCAAACAGCGGTCCGACCGGCTCCAATAAGATTATTCTCAGAGGGGAGAACAACCTGACGGGCGACAATGAAGCGCTGATTGTGGTTGACGGAGTGGTCATCAACAACAGTAGCGGAAGGCGTACTGCTATTGGGGGAGAATCTGCCTACGGGACCAGCAGTGACAACATGCCCGCAGATTACGGAAGCGGGATAAATGACATCAATCCGGAAGACGTTGAATCAGTGAACGTACTGAAAGGCCCCGCTGCGGCAGCCTTGTACGGGCAGCGGGGAGCCAACGGCGCAATCATTATCACGACCAAATCAGGCAGCCCAACGAGAAAGGGTCTGGGCGTAACGTTTACATCGAATGCTTCTATAGAAAGTGTGAACCGCTGGCCGGACATGCAGTTTGAATACGGGCAAGGTCTTGATGGCGCGGCGCATTACTCTTATGGTGCAAGTGCAGACGGAGCCAGCACCAGCGGCACGAGTTCCGCTTACGGTCCGAAGTTTGACGGACAGCAGTTCTTTCAATATGATCCGGTGACGCAGGCGCAGGGAACAACAAGAACACCCTGGGTTCCCTATAAGAACAAGATCCGCGAGTTCTTCGAAACAGGTGAAACGTATACCAACTCGCTGAGCCTCGATGGAGGAACCGACAAGACGACCGCCCGCTTTTCTGCCACGAATGTGAAGAACCGGTGGATAACTCCCAATACAGGATACGGGCGAAATTCCCTGGCCCTGTCTGTAAACTCCAAGGTGAATGAGAAGCTGACCATATCGTCTAAGATCAACTATGTAAACAAGTTCAGCGATAACCTCCCGGGAGCAGGCTATGGGAACCAGTCGCTGATGTATTGGTTTATCTTCTGGCAGCCCAATGCTGACCTGGACTGGCTGAAGAACTATTGGCAACTGGGTCAGGAAGGGCGCAAAATTGAATATCCATACAGCTCCTTTCCGGAGAATCCCTATGCAATATCATACGAGTTCATCAATAAATCCAACCGTCATGGTTTTACCGGCAACGTGCAGGCGGCCTACAATTTCACGAAAGAGTTGAGTTTACAGGTGCGGACGTCGATGGACTTCGGCTATGAACAACGCGCGCAGGAAAGGCCTTACGATGCAGGAACCAAGTACCCAAAGGGATCATACCGCGCGCAAAACATCTTCTCTCAGGAAGTAAGCAGCGACTTCCTGTTAAGATATGCGAAAAAGCTGAGCAGGGATTTTGATGTTACGGTGACCGCAGGGGGAAGCATGCTGAAGAACAATTACAATAAAGACGAAGTGCGGGCAGACTCCTTGACTTACCCTGGATTATATACCGTGGCAAATGCCGCGGGTCCGCTGGTGAGCATACCCGACAAGAGCACTTACGAAATCAACAGCTTTTATGGCCTGATATCAACCGCTTATAAAGACTTCCTCTATTTTGATTTCACCGGCAGGCAGGATTGGAGCAGCGTACTGGCCACTCCAAGCAGGACCGATAACGTAGGGTTCTTTTATCCGTCGGCTAGTATGAGCTTCATTCTTTCTGAAGCACTTCAGCTACCTAAGACCATCAGTTTCGCCAAAGTAAGAGCCTCTGTCTCTGAAGTGGGAAGCGGAGGAACGAATCCATACAGGACTTCGTACTCGTACGGCACAGCAGGCGGGGGACTCTATCCCGGTGGTGCCTTGCAGAACCCGACCGTATTACCTAATCCGGATCTGAAACCATTAAGAACGATCACTTATGAAGTAGGCGCCGACGTAAGGCTATTTAATAACAGGCTGGGCTTTGATCTGGCCTTATACACCGGAAAGACCCGGGATCAGATCCTCAACCGGATTGTTGACCGATCATCAGGCTATAACTCGGTGCTGATCAATGCCGGTGAAGTGCGAAACCAGGGGATTGAACTTGCTTTAAATGCAACGCCGATAAACAGCAAGAATAAGTTGAAGTGGATGATGAACTTCACGTTCTCCGCTAACAGAAACGAGATCACCAAACTGGCTGATAGCTCGGTGGTTTTGAGAACCGGTCCTGTAGCAGGTGGTCAGATTGTGGCGAAGGTAGGTGGCAGCATGGGTGACCTGTATGCACGAGGATATGTACGTGCGCCCGATGGTCAGATCGTGTACGACGAAAATACAGGATTTGCCAAGATATCGTCTGACGTAGTATATGTGGGCAACACCATTCCAAAGTACAAAACAAGTGTCAGCAGTAATTTCAGCTATAAACAATTCCGTCTGAACGTGCTCTTTGATGCGCAGGTAGGCGGCGTAGCACACTCCCTGATGAACTATAAAATGGTGGAACAGGGTAAGCTAAGCAGCACCCTTCCCGGAAGATATAACGGAATCATCGGGAATGGGGTGATCCAAAATGCCGACGGAAGCTACCGCAAGAATGATATTCTGGTATTTGACGTGGACGAATACTACCGCTCGCACATGGGCGTCGATAACGGCGAGGGAAGCACCTTCAGCACCGACTTTATCAAGTTCAGGGAAGCAAAGATCGACTATACCCTGAACAGGAAGCTAAGTACAAAGCTGGGCCTTCAACGCGCCACAATAGGTGTATACGGCCGCAACCTGTTTATCTGGTCGCCATGGCCAATGTTCGACCCTGAGTTCGGAACGCTGAGCGGAACGGATATCGTCACGGGCTTTGAAACAGCACAATTTCCATCTACCAGAACCTTTGGTATCAACCTTACTATTGGAATTTAATCTCATGAACAAGCTATCTTATAGAATACTCAGTATCATCATGGTTGCCATCCTGATACTTCCATCCTGCAAGGATGGATTCGAGGAAGTGAATACAGACCCTATCAACACACCCAGTGCCCTGCCTCAGCAATTGCTTGCACCTGCCCTGGCTGGGGTTGTCAGCTCGAATATGATCCGCAACCGGAACTTCAACAATGAACTTATGCAGGTGACTGTCAGCATCAGCGACGGTGACGCCACCGTCTTTCGTTATGAGTTTAGAAATACCATATCAGACTATCTCTGGAACAACTGGTATATCCAGCTGACCAACTTCAAAGACCTTTATGCACAGGCGAGTAATCCGCTGACCCTGAATAAGTCATATCAGGGCATATCGCTCATCTCCCAGGCCTGGGTTTACTCCATGCTCACAGACACGTACGGCGACATTCCCTACTTTGAATCTAACCGGGCGAGAGATAGTGTATCAGCCCCGGGGATCAAAGAGCCTGCGTTCGACAAGCAGAAAGATATCTACCTGGATATCTTCAAGAAACTCGAGGAGGCCAATGTGCTGCTAAGCGCCAATACGGCTATTGCGGGCTCAAGCGACCCGGTGTTTAACGGCAACGTGGGAAACTGGAGAAGGTTCGGGAACTCCCTGTATCTGAGACTACTGCTCAGGTTGTCGGGCAAGGCAGAGGTATCTGAGGCCTGCATTGCGAAAATTAAGGAGATGGTGGAGACCAATGCTTCCGCTTACCCGATCATCAGTAATAACGGGCAGTCCGCAATTCTTCGCTGGACGGGAAATGCTCCCTACACCTCGCCTTATGTCAATGGCGTAAGGGACCAGGATTTCAGGGCTCCTGCCATCGCCAGTTTCTTTATTGATAATCTTCGGAACTGGAGTGACCCGCGCATTAACATTTCCACTTACGGCACAGGCGGTGTGAACCGCTGGGGAATAGCCCAGGGCAGCAATGGCTTTGCTGGTGTAGAAAGTGGATATGTACCAGGAGCCGGAATAAGCAAACAGGCTTATTTCTACTCGAGAGACCAGCAAACCATGTCCCTGCAGCATGAGCCTTTGGCAGGAATGATCATGAATTACGCGGAGGTGCAGTTCATTCTTGCGGAAGCAGCTGCTAAAGGATGGATTACGGGATCAGCACAGACCTATTGGGAAACAGGGGTACTGAATGGCATTACCTTATGGCTGCCAACCTACCCTAACCCCACGGCATCGGGGCTACCAGCGACGGCACCTACCATTGCAGATCCGGTATTCCGGGAGTATCTGACGGCGGCGGACATCGACTGGGATGAATCGCTGTCATTGGACGACAAGATGGAGAAAATTCATCTTCAGAAATACTATGCCTTGTTTCTTACAGATCTGCAGCAGTGGTTTGAGTACCGCAGATCGGGGCATCCGAAATTACCGAAAGGTCCCGGCCTAAGAAACAATGGTGTGATGCCGGCCCGAATGGTCTACCCGGTATATGTTCAGTCTGCCAACCCTACGAACTACAAACTCGCTGTTGCAGCCCAAGGCCAGGACCTGATATCAACGCAGGTCTGGTGGCAAAAACCTTAATGGAATAAAAGCATATCTGTAATTAGAATAACATGAATAAAATAGTAATATACACCTGCCTTTTGTTCAGCATGGCCCTGCTCGGCCTGGGGTGCAAGGATGAATCGAATTATCCGGGCGGAACCATCAGCCCCTATATACCCATTTATGATCTGAGAAGCCTGTACAAGGGCACAGACGTTCAATTGAATGCCGATAACATGTATGGCTCCACGAAAATCACCGGAGTGGTGGTATCTGACCATTCGGAAGGGAACATGCCTGCGGGACTACTGGTTCTACAGGACAAACGCCGGCTCGGGCAGCTACGCGGGATTTCGATCCCCTTGGGTAATGCGGCTAAGGAGTATTCATCAGGCGATTCAGTCGTAGTTGATGTTGAGGGAGGATCCTTGAAACGTGTTGACGGACTGCTGCAGATTACGAACATCCGTCCTGAGGACGTGACCAGGGTATCATCGGGTAATTTCATCGCACCAAACCGGGTAGGAAGCAGCTCGATTATTGCTGATCCGGACAAGTACGAAAGTACCCTGGTGGCGATTGTCAAGGGAGGATTTAACCCACTCCTTCAGCCAGGAGATGTACTTGCGGGCGACAAGGTGCTCAATGACGGGTTTGGAGATATCGTTCTTCATACCGCGACGGGAGCTTCATTTGCGAAGCAGGAAAACCTTCCCTTCAACGGCAACTACTACGGCATCATCTTCATGGCGAAGAAGGGCGACGGGACCTATATCCCCGAGCACCGTATCCGCAAGGCAAGCGACATTGTTGTACTTGGCTCTAGCGCAGAGATAAGTCCTGTTATTATCAGTGGATTTATTTCAGACCCGAAGGGCACAGATGCCAACAACGAATACATACAGTTTATGGCCACCCGGGATATCGACTTCGCTGTGACCCCGTTTTCGGTAGTTACCACCAATAATGCAGGAGCTTCTAACCCGACGGGAAATCCGGCGAAAGGCTGGGCAACCGGAGGACTCCGGACATACAAGTTCAACATCAGGTCAGGTAAAGCAAGTAAGGGCACTTTCTTCTATGTTGGGGGAACCAATAAGCTGATCAACAGCACAGGATCGACCGATATCAGTGGGTCTAACTGGGTAAGTACACGCAACTACGGAACGACCGATGGAGAGGATTTCGGTACAAAGACCACCAATCTGCTGGCTAACAGCGGCAATGCTTTCGGGATAGCCGTTTTTGCAGGGACAACTGTTACTGCCAATTCACAGCCGATAGATGTCATCTTTGTTGGCGCCGGTGGGAGCTTATTTTCGGAGGGCCCACCACCTGTGGGATACCGTATTGCCAATACTGACTTCTACGATGTGATTAATCCGATAACCCTTTCCCAGCAGCCCTTTTACAGACAGGGATCGAATACGATCAACCTGCTATATAATACTCCGAGTGATGCAGGATATTTCTACAAGTTGGGTGGAGTTTATAATGCCTCTTTAGGGAAGTGGATGCAGGCGAGGACACAGACCAATATACTTCTTACCAAGACATCCACTCTGCAAGAAATTGAAGGAGAAGGGGCAACTGCGCTGAAGTAGGGTCTTTGTATCAGAGATTTAACAGTAGCAGGCCTCCTGACCGTATATGGTCAGGAGGCCTGCTGTTTTTGGAAATTTAGTACGTTGTAAGCTCGGTTAGTGCTCGAACACCGGGCACGTTTTAAGGGTTCTACTCAGTACTCTTAGTGTTTGGCTGAAGCTCGTTTACAGATCTTGACAGCCTGTATTAGCGGGCTTCTAGTGTAATCTCAGCCTTTTGTAGCTTAGCTCCTTTAACCGCTAACTTGATAGGGCCGGCCTTTGTAGCCGATTGTACAAGTACAACAAGTTTACCGCTGAAAAGCTTCATGGTAGGCAGGTGGAATTGCTCCAGGGAGGTGGCATCTCCGTTGCATGCTGCACGGTAGGTTCCGTTTCCGCTGACACTGAATGTTAGCTGATCATTGGCTTTAGGGCAGGGATTTCCTTTTGCATCAACAACCGATACGGTAACGAAAGATATATCTTTTCCATCAGCATCCAGTTCGGTACGGTCTGCTTCGAGAACGATTTTATGCGGCTTGCCGGCTGTTACCACGGTCTGCTCTGCGACGGGCTTGCCCTGCTTATCATAAGCAACCGCCTTCAGGGTTCCCGGCTCATATTTCACATCCATCCACATCAGGCGGTAACGGCTTTGAGGACTTGAACTATCCTTTTTACGGACACCCAGACTCTTGCCGTTCAGGAACAGCTCGGCACTGTCGTAATTGGTATATACAAATACCGGAGTCGTCTGGCCTTCCCTACCCTCCCAGTTCCAGTGCGGAAGAATGTGCAATGTTTCTTCTTTCGTATTCCATTTGCTGCGATACAGATAGAATCGGTCTTTGGGCAAACCTGCCAGGTCGTTGATCCCGAAGTAGGAACTTCTTGAAGGCCAGAAATTATCGTAAGGAGTAGGTTCCCCAAGATAGTCAAACCCTGTCCATACAAATTGACCGATCACCCAGGGCTTATCGTCTTCCAGGATGAAGTCATCCTCTGGCAGATTAGACCAGCTGCAATATTCAAGGTCGTAAGATGATGATTGGCGATCCTCATATGTTTTTTCAATGCCTTTGACCACGGGAAATTTATACACCCCTCTTGAGCTTACGGTAGATGCCGTTTCAGAACCCAGGATAAAGCCCTGCGGGAATGACTTAAATGCATCTTCATAAAGGTGGGTACGGTAATTCAGTCCGGGGATGTCAAGCAATGCTCCGAAGCCTGATGCCATCGTGGCTTTCACCTGATCCATTCCAACAGTTACTGGGCGGGTAGGATCTTCACGATGGAAGATTTCCTGCAGCCATTTAGCCCGCTTGACGCCCTCAGCTCCATGCTGGTCCGGAACTTCATTACCAGAGCTCCACATCACGATTGATGGGTGGTTACGGGTAGCATGTACCAAATTGATGATGTCTTTTTCCGCGTCTGTATTGAAGAAGCGATTGTATCCGTTCTTCACCTTTGGCTTTGCCCACTCATCGAATGACTCAGCAAGGAACATGAATCCCATTTCGTCACATAGTTCAAGCTGCTCAATAGACGGCATGTTGTGGGAGCTTCTTATGGCGTCACATCCCATATCTTTCAAAATACGCAATTGCCTGCGCAAAGCAGCTTTGCTGACAGCTGCTCCTAAAGGACCGAGGTCGTGATGAAGACAGACACCCTTGAATTTACGCACCTGTCCGTTCAGACTGAAACCCTTTTCCGCAGTATAACTGATCTCCCTGATACCGAAGCGGGTGACGATTTCATCCCTCAATTCATTACCAGAATAGAGCCTGGTAACGGCTTTATACAAATACGGTGTTTCGGGGCTCCATAGCTTAGGATTTGCTACAGCGATGTTTTGGTCGAACTCTCTTCCGAACAGCGTCTCTGTGCTCTGTCTAGCAACGGTATCCCCTTCGGCGCTTAAGATGGAGGTAACCAGGCGTACCTTATCTCCCGACACCTTTGTCTTGATGCTGACCTTCGCCTGCTGGGCAGATATAAATGGAGTTGTAATGTTTACGCCCCATTGATCTATGCTCTCGGAGTTTTTGACCACCAACTGTACTTTGCGATACAAGCCGGCTCCCGGATACCAGCGAGAGGAAAGTCCCCTGTTAGAGAGCTGAACCGCAAGCACATTCTCCTTGCCTGCAAGAACATGATCGGTAATATCAAAATAGAAATAATTATAGCCGAAGTTCCACTCACCCACTTTTTTGCCGTTGAGGAACACGCGGGGTTCACTCATAGCACCTTCGAAGAGGATTAACACCCTTTGACCAGGACTGTACCTGGGGAGTGTAAAGTGGTTCCTGTACCATCCTTCACCAATATAGGGCAAAGATCCCGTCCTTCCTGTCTTTTCCGTAGGAACCTTCTCTCCGTTCTGAACAATCGCGGTCATCTGTTTATCGATCTCCTTGTCAAAGGGACCGTAGATTGCCCAGTCATGAGGAACACTGACGCTTTGCCAGCTTCTATCGTTGAATCCAGCCAGGTGAGCCTGATCGCTCTGACCTTTCTTGAATTTCCATCCGGTATTTAACTCGGTAACAACCCGGACCTGTGCGAAAGAGAATTGAGATAGCAAAAAGAAGATCAGGATAAAGGAACGTATTGAACTAGGCATATGAAAGAGTTATTTGTTATCTTGAATATAGTGTCAATGTGGAAATCAGGAACATTTAGGAACAAGTTTTACTGGTTATTTCGTCCTTCGGGTTCAGGGCCCCGGTTAAACTTTCTCCATGTCTAATTTCGGACCCTTTGGTAAATATAATCAACTGATCTTCGAAATATACTTCCGTTTCGCATTCATATATTCAGATGGTTGCATATTAAACCTGGCCTTAAAAGACTTGGCAAAATAATTAGGGGTAGCAAACCCAACCATGTAGGATATTTGCGCTACGTTCAGGTCGCTTTTTTCAAGCAGAACTGCGGCTTTCTCCAGCTTAACTGAACGGATGTATTCTACCGGCGACTGCCCGGTAAGCTCCAAAATTTTGTGATACAGAGACACCCTGCTCATCCCCACATGCTTGCTGAGATCTTCTACCGACAACTTCGGATTATTCAGATTTTCCTCCAGATAAAGCGTGACTTTATTGAGCAGGAGATCGCCTTGTGATTCAATCACCAGTTCTGGTGCCTGTACTTTGATCTGCTTCGTGTAGGTATCTTTGAGCGTCCGGTTCAACACAAGCAGGTTTTTAATTTTTGCATTCAAGATCTCAAAGTTGAAAGGCTTGGTCATATAATCGTTGGCGCCGGTTTGTAGACCTCTGATCTGTTCATCCTCTCCCATCAGAGCTGTTAGCAGGATAATAGGGATATGACTGGTACGTTTATCGGACTTCACCTTGTTGCAGAGCTCTATCCCGTCCATCACCGGCATGCTGATATCACTCACAATAATCTGCGGATGATGAGCAAGCGCTTTCTGCCATCCTTCTTTACCGTTCGATGCTTCAATGACGCGGTAATAAGCCCGAAGGTTGTCTTTCAGATAGAATCTAAAGTCATCATTGTCTTCAACAAGCAGAACAATTGGTTTTTGAAGGTCGCCATCCGCAGTTCGTGCTTCAGCAGGAGAGCTGATGCTCATGACAGCTTCTGTTTCTTCAAGAGGCTTATCCTCTTCAAAAATCACCTCTTCCGGGATAACATCAACCTTTGTCTGCGCTGGAACGACTGCTTTGAACGGCAGGCGGATGATGAAACTGCTACCTTTTCCCAGATCACTTGCGACTGCTATACTTCCGCCATGCATCTTAACAAACTCGCGCGTTATGGAAAGGCCTATACCACTACCCTGGTTCAAAACCGAGGAAGCGACATCTCCCTGGAAGAAGCGGTTAAAGATCTTATCCAATTTGTCATCAGGTATTCCAATCCCGGTATCGGTAATCCGAAGACTGATCATACCTTCTTCCGAGCTATTAAGTGCTTGCTCCTGATCCAGCTCAACCTTTATTGATCCGCCACTGTGCGTGAACTTGAAGGCGTTTGAGAGAATGTTAAACAGGATGCGTTCTAGTTTATCATGATCAAAAGAGGTATAGAAGTGATCCAGGTTACTCACAAAAGTCAGACTGATATTCTTGCGTAAACTAAGATCCCTGAACATTTCAGAGACATCGCGAATAAATGACACCAGTTCACCCTCAGAAAGGCTTAACTTCAGCTCATGCTCTTCCATCTTTCTGAAATCCAAAAGCTGATTAACCAGGTTCAACAACCTTCGTGCATTTCTCTTAATGATATCCAGATGCCCACTTCCCGATTTAAACTTCTCTTCAGACAGTAAGGTATCTACCGGTCCCATTATCAACGAAATAGGCGTGCGGAACTCATGGCTCAGATTCGTAAGGAACTTCAGCTTCATCATATCGAGTTCATGCAGGCGTTCTGCTTCTTTTCGCTCCTGTTCCAGCAGTTGTTTCGCCTGAAGCCTTTCCTGTTCCATCCGGAACTTACGCTTTAGCTCTTGCATCGCCCTGTATCTCAGGTAGAGCAAAATTCCAACGATGGCGATAAAATAAAAGATATAGGCATATATGGTTAGCCAAAACGGCGGCTTTACATGAACGGTGATCGAGGTGATCTTTCCAAAACTATGTCCGTCCCTATCCATAGCCCGAACTTTGAAAACGTATTCTCCGGGATCAAGATTAGTGTAAGAAGCCGTCCTTACAGAACCTACATTATTCCAGCCCTTGTCAAAGCCCTCCAGTTTGTATGAATAACGATATTGCTGAGGGGTAATATAGCTCAGGGCAACAAAGTCGAGGGAGAAGTTCTGAGCGTAGTCGAGATGGATCTCTTTTGCCACAGATATATGTTCAGCAATCTGAGAGCCCTCTGCCGGAACGATGGTTTTATTGTCCACCTTTAATTCCGTAATCAATACGGGTGGGATATTGGCACTTTTTTTCAGGTTTGCAGGGTTAAAATAATTGAAGCCATCCTGCCCGCCAAAAAACAGTTCACCGTCTGAGCTTCTAAGACCAGCTCCACTATTGAAATTACTATTCTGTACGCCGTTATAATTATTATAATTGATGAATTTCCGTGTCTGTGGATTAAAACTGCTGATACCGGAATTAGTGCTGATCCACAAAAGACCTTTTTTATCTTCGATAATGTCATACACAACAGCGTTTGACAGTCCTTCCCTTTCAGAATAGGATATAAACTGCGCCGTCTTTTTGTCGTAAACACTTAGTCCACCACGTGTTCCCACCCATATATTACTGCTTTTATCTTCCGCGATACAGAGCACTACGTCATTAGGCAGCTTGCTGTTTGCTTTACTGAGAAGCCTGAAAGACTCAGTCTTTGGGTTGAATACAGCCAGTCCTGAGCCATGTGAACCGATCCACATATTACCGTCTGTGTCTTCTTCGATCGCCCTGATATAACCGTTGGTAGGAAGTCGCCGGACTCCTGCCGGCGAGTTATTCTTGTAAAAAGCTTTGAATGTTTTGTTGACTGGATTATAGATACTTACTCCCTCACCATTTGTCCCGATCCAGATATTTCCCCTGGAGTCTTCCTTAAGGCAGAACACATTATTGTTGATCAGGCTCGCTCCGTTTGCACCTTTAACAAAATGATCTGTTCTTCCGGTTTTTAAGTCCAGCGAATACAGGCCATTCACATAAGTACCTATCCAGAGGCGATCACTTTTGCTCATTTCAAGTGAGAGGACGGCAAGTTTAGAAGAAGAGTTGCCATCTTTAGGCTGTAGTGGGATATGTTTGAATAAGCCGGTACGCCGGTCAAACTGATTCAGCCCTCCACCATCGGTACCCACGAAAATGGCGCCATTCCGTGATTCAGCAAATGACGTCACGTTTGATGAAGATAAACCGCGGTCATCGAATGGATTACTGCGCTTCAGATTGAAGAGATTAAGATTCTTGTCTGACTTGTTAATGCCTCCTTTGAAGGTACTGACCCAATGAGTTCCAAGATCATCAATATAGACGAACCGCACGGACTTACCCGCAAGACTGTAGATATTCCTGCTATCCGGCTTATAAACGTCAATTGCCCCTGATTGAACATCTAAAATATTAACCCCCTCTTCGGTTCCCAACCAAAGTTTACCATTCGAATCCGAAGCAACTGCATAGATATCATTGCTGCTTATTGATCTGACTCCTTCTTTGTTCCGGAAGTTCTGAAACCCTCTTCCGCCTGGCAGTAACTTACTTAGTCCGCCATCCGTACCGATCCATAGATTGCCGTTCTCGTCTTCTGAGATGCTTCTTGTCGCCTTGCCGGCCAGACTGTTTGGCTGAGTTGAGGAATGGGTATAATGCAAGAAAGAATTTGTCGCACGGTTATAAAGAAAAAGCCCGTCATCAGATCCAACCCACATTCTGCGTTTGCTATCTTCAAAAAGACAAAGAATTGTCCTGGTAGTCAAGGTTCCGATTTTAGATCCTCCACCCGGAATATTGGTTAACTTCCCGGTCTTGGGATTGAGCATACTAATTCCATTCACGTTTGATATCCATAAATGGCCGCGATAATCAGTAGTAATTGCTCGTATGACATTGTTCTTCCTGTCAAATCCTTTATAGACGGGAAGTCTTTTGAAGTTATCCTTTTGCCTGTCGAAAGAACAGATAGAACCTCCGTTGGTACCAATCCACAAGGTTCCTGAAGGATCTTCATGAAGTGCGACAACCTCATTTGTTGGCAGGCTACTTGTATCTCCCGGCTGATGCCGGTAGACCGTAAAGCTGGTACCATCATACTTATTTAGTCCGTCTTCCGTGGCAAACCACATAATTCCATAGCGGTCTTTCAGTATAGCCGTGACGACGTTAGATGATAGTCCATCCTTTGAAGTAAGTGAAGTAAAGTTAATCTTCTGTGGCTGTGCATAGGCCAATTGCACAATCCATAAAAAACAGATGTAAAGACAGAAAAATCGTCTCGATATCAGGTTAGTTAGCATATTTATCCGGCTCCTCTAAGTCTCAATTGTTACTTTCTTACGTTCTCACATCTTCCAGGACTTGAGTTGAGAGATACGGGATCGTTACAAACTGGTCGGAACGAAAATACACATTAAAAAGTAGGCATTTACAAGAAATGTGGGTTTTAGTAGTTCATGGAGGCCTAACAAAAAGATACCAGAGAGGATTCGATCTCTCTGGTATCACTCGAACAAGCCTTAATATTCGTAGATCAAATTATTTATCCGTACGGAAAGGTGAAGCGGGTAAACCCTCGGCATTGTAAAGATTCGCGCCTGATGGATTATCTGACCATGCATATCGCACATACCTCGGCGACGAAACTTCCTCGGCCCAGACCACTACCTTATTGCCTTCAATCCTGGTCTTGGCCCAGACAAACTTCTTGTCTTCAGCAGCGATCGAGAAGTGAGAGAGGTCCTCACCATTGTGTGAAACAAGTCCGCCTCCTATGTGATCAAACGTGAGGATGATCTTGTCGTCCTTTACTTCGTAAGACTTACAGATGGGACCAGAGGATACCAGGTCTCGCTCTCCATAGACTGTTTTTCTCGCTGCGAGAGCCAGTCTCACACCCACGTCTTTCTTATTGTCCGGATGAATATCATTCCATTCACCCAGGTCGATCGTTACTGCCATTGCCGTGTTCGGCACAGACAGTGACTTCAAAGCGGCCTCCCGTAGAATGGGCCAGCTATCTTCCGTTGGCAGATAATTGGCGTCTCCGAAATTCGGCAACTGAACATACAGGAACGGAAGGGAAGGCTGTGTAAACACTCTCCTATAGTCTTTAATCAAAGCGGGTAACAGCTCTGCATACTGAGTTGCATTGCCTGAATTGCTTTCTCCCTGATACCAGAGCACTCCCTTAACGGCGAATTTGGATGCAGGTGCAATCATACCGTTGAAAAGTGCGGCAGGCTCATTCTGAGCAGAAATAGCTTCAACTTTACTTCTCTCCATCGGCAGATATACTTCACCAACTTTGTAGCTCCAGTATCCGGTGAGTTCCATTATGTTACCATTCGCTTCCAGATGATAAGGCTTATCGGGAACAAATCCACCCTTTCCGGCATTGTTCTGTACCCTTACAACCAACAAATTCTTTCCAGGCTTCAGAATGCCCGCATTCAGAGCGTATCTTCTTTGCGGATACTGATAAGCTGTTTGTCCAACCTTTTCGCCATTCACATACACCATATCGGCATCTACAATTCTGCCTAAAAATAACTTTGCAGGCACCCCTGTCATCGTCTGAGGGACATCAATCTCCTTACGGTACCAGACCACTCCATTCACATCCCTGAGGCCCTGATCTTCCCAATAGCCTGGAACACTTATCCTTTGCCATCCTTTCGGGGTATACGTGGGATCAAACCACTTTTTAATGCCCGTCAAACCTTTATCGGAGATATTGGATTCGCGCCGACGTTCCAAAGCCGCCCGCCTGTTGATGTCATTCACGTAAGCGGTATCCTTATTCCGCAAAGCTGCAGCAGCTATATCGGAAAATGACTGTAATCCTTTTTCGCTGGTCCACGACTCAATAGGTGTACCTCCCACGCTTGCATTAATGATACCAATCGGAATACCATATTTTTCATGGATCTCGCGGGCGAAAAAATAAGCAACGGCTGAAAAGTCCGCTACATTTTCCGGATTCGCCCACATCCAGCTTCCTGTATTATAGTCTGCTTCTTCACCGGTTAATGTTGCTCTGGTAGCAACACAAAACTGGCGTATGCGCGGGAAGTTGGCTTTGGCGATATCCTCCGCATAAGTTATGTTATGCAAAGACAGCTGATGAACCATATTAGATTGACCGGCGCACAGCCAAACATCACCAATAAGCACATCCTTCAGCTGAATGCTATTCTTTCCCTCAATCTGCATTGTATACGGACCACCAGCTTTCATCGCCGGAAGGGTAGTGCTCCACTCTCCCGCTGCTGTAGCTGTAACCTTTGCAGATTTACCATTGAAGCGGATAGTGATCTTTTCACCGGGTGATGCCCATCCCCATATCTTAAGCTTGGCATCACGCTGAAGCACCATGCTATCCCGGATGAGCCGGGGAAGCCTCACTTGAGAAATGGATTGTTGTACAAAGAAAAAGTTAAAGCATAAAAATAATAGTAGTTTACTCCTCTTCATAGAGATTAGGATATGCTATTAAAAGAATGGCTGTCGATTTGTGACAGCCATTCTTATTTGATTAATTGTAACCTGGATTTTGATAAGCTTTCTTTTCAGCTTCCGGCATTTTCATTGCGTTAAGCTGTGCAATTGGAATTGGACGAAGATAATGACGGGGCTCTATCGTACGCTGTACCGTTATAGGAGTATGATCTCCCTTGTTCGGTCCACAGATCTGATAGGAGGAAGCAAGTTCATTCCATTTCTGGGTACGCACGAGATCATACCAACGATAGCCTTCGCCAAAATATTCACGGGAGCGTTCAGCCAAAATGTAATTAATGGTGATCGTAGCAGGCGTTGCAGCAGTCAAGGCAGCACTATTGTCCTCCACTCTTGCTTTGTTGCCGTTGTTGTCCCAACGCCATCTTCCAGCACGGGCGCGGATAACATTGATAAGATCTCTAGCGCTTTTTCCAGCTTGAGCATTCGCTCCCTTAACAGCAGCCTCAGCCGCGATAAAATAGAACTCAGAAAACTTAGCGATATTAAATGGTCTGGTACTAGCCGCGTTTGGTTGTCCTAATCCTCCCGCATTATCTGTACGGTACGGACCAAGCTTCCAAAGACCTGGGTAGACAACCCTGCTTATACCTCTTGGAGAAATTACAAAGTCTGCTCTTCCCGGCAACACTCCTGCTCCAACGTTGCTCTTGTAAACAGTGTTTGAATAATCAATGGCAGTAGCTGGCTCCTCATTAAGAAATGTAAGGATGGCATCGCCGGGCGCAACGGGTAGGCCGTTTGCGTTGTAGAGAACCGTCTCTTTTGCTCCTCCTTTAGGCCAGTTACCACGATAAACAGTGGTGAAAGTACCATCATAGCGAGAGTCGACAGCCTTCTCCGAGAACGTATTGGTAATGGCGCCTATTGTTGGACTCATACGTGTCCATGGGCGTCCCAGCGCCTGTGCTGCTTCACGTTGAACTGAACTGACGACAGTGCCCCAATTTGCAGTAGTTGCACTTCTAATGTCAGTGTAGTTCCATGTCATCATCCAACTAGCAAAGTTATCCGGAGCGCCACCACTACCATAAGTAAGACTGCCTGCATTGTAAAACTCACTATTTTCGGTATGATCTGCATATAACATGATCTCTTTATTACGATCATTCTGCGCCAAATTCACGTCATAATAGGTAGGTTGCAGTCCAAATGGCCCTGGGTTGTCGATACCTGCAACAGCAACATCATACGCTTGTTGATAGTACCATTGAGCATTATGCCCATCAGGATCAGTCCGTGGAGTTTCAGGATAAGTTGGTATGTTATTAGGATTTTCGAGCCACCAACCATACGTCAGATAAGCTTTAGCCAAATATAATCGCGCCACATTTTTCGTTGCACCTCCTGTTACTCTTCCTACCTGAGGTAAATCATTAATCGCTTTCAGAAGATCGGGGAATATAGCCTTGGTGTAAACTTCTGGCACTGTATTTCGGACGGAGTACCGTGATGGAGAAATATTAAATTTCAATTCACCGGCGCCGAGATCCAGAGGAACCCCTCCAAAAGTCTGCACAAGCAGAAAATAATCAAATGCTCTGAAAAACCTTGCCTCAGCTATCAGGGCATCCGAAATTCCTACTGCGGTAGCATTTTCGATAATTCCACTTGCAGTATTGATATTATAAAACGTAGGCGCCCAGATGGCATCAGAACGACTGCTCTCCGAAGTAATTTGACCAACACCGGAAAGATCCATGTCTTTGAAATTCTGATCGGCATCTTTTCCATATGTCACCTCATCTGTTCCGGTCAGAGTCGTATTATAATAGTAAGCCTGACCGTAAATATAACGAAGATGCGCATACATGGACGTTAATCCTCCATTTACGCCTTTCGCGGTTGCGAAATAACTAGGTTCATAGATACTACGCGGCTGTTCGTCCAGAATATCTTTACAACCTGATGAAAAGAAAGTGAGCAACGCTGCTCCCACAACAGCCTTTATATGTGTATTTCTCATGATTGATTAAACTTTAAAATGTTAAATTAACACCAAGCAGGTAGCTACGGGTTGACGGTGAATTCGTACCTATTGTCAACAGCCTTCTCAGATTTGCAGAGTAAGTTACGGCGGCATTCTCATTGGCATACGAGTTCGTTTCAGGATCCATACCTGATTCTTTGTGATATGGAGAGAAAAGAACAAACGGATTCTGAGCAGTGAAGTACACTCTTAGCCGGTCAACACCTACACTCTTTAACATGTTTTGGCTGAAATTATACCCCAAAGAGAGGGTCCGAATTTTAAGATAGGATGCGTCGAAATAACCTAGCGTACTACCATATTTAGGGTTATCGCCGCTGGCTATACCGCCCGGCTTCGGATATTTTGCATCGGTATTTTCAGGCGTCCAGTAGTCTACTTTCACGTTTCCGCGACGACCGCTCATCATGTTTAAATAGCCAGATGACGAATACAAGGTACTGTTCAGAATGCCTCCATGTTTAAAGGCGGCGACTGCTGACAGATCAAAACCTTTGTAGGCAACCCGGGTATTAAATCCGCCTTGGAATTTTGGTTCTATGCTCATAACCTGCATATCTTCCGCATTGATTGCGCGGACAGGTGTACCGTCTTCTTTATAACCACCGGTATACTTAACTTTGATCATACCGACGTTACCCCCTGGTTCAAGGATCGCCCTGTCAGGATCACCTTCTTGCCATAGACCAACTTTCTCATAGTCGTATATCACATCAATTGGCTTTCCTACAAACCACCAATTGCCTGTGTCCTCTGGAGAACCATCCGCTAAAGCCAGCAATTTATTACGGTTCGCATATAAATTCACGCCAGCTTCCCAAGTCCAACCGTTTACATTGTCCAATATCACCCCATTCAAAGAAAGCTCAATACCTTTATTTTCAGTCTTTCCAACATTAGCGGTATAACTTCCTACGCCTGATGTCGGAGGCAGTCCTACTCCTAACAGCAGGTCATGCGTTTTGGTCTGATAGTACTCTACCGTACCAGAAAGGCGGCTTCCAAACAATGAGAAATCTAATCCGTAGTTCCATGTAGTAGAATACTCCCACCCCAAATCCGAGTTCGGTAATTCTGTTACATAATACCCTGTTGAATATTCGTCTCCGAAATTGTAGGGTCTGGTACCCAGACGTCCCAATGTAGCATAGGGAGCAATTGACTGGTTTGAGGTTTGGCCATAACCCGCACGTAGTTTCAACATATTGATGAAAGGAACACTTTCCATAAACGCCTCTTTCGAAACATTCCAGCCCGCAGAGACGGCAGGATAAGTATGCCATTTATGTCCTGGCGCCAGTCTGGAAGATCCATCCGAACGAAGGGTGGCAGATAACATGTACCTATTATCGTATGAGTACATAACACGCCCCATCCACGACATCAATCCGCTTACGGTATAGCCATTATCATCAGGACTAATCGTAATCTCACCGGCTGCACTTCCAAGGTTGTAGAACTGAAATGCTTCATTTGGTATATCCTTCGCAGAAGCCGCTGATCTACTATAGCGGTTTTCTGAGGCAGAATACAATGCTACTGCATTGATCTGATGTTTTTCAGCAAAGGTGCGATCATAGGTAAGTAAGTTCTCGATCGTCCAGTCAGTTGTAAGTGCATTGCTGATCGTTGCGACAGACTCTGTTTCTGGGTTTACCGCAGTCACACCCCGTCCCACAAAACTACCATTGTTACTTTGACGATAGTTCAAGCCAACGTTGGCACGATACTTTAAGCCTTCTACTCCAGGAATTTTAGCTTCTCCATAGATCGTGTTATATGATCCGAAAGATCTGTTCTGTGTAAGCCAGGTATCCTTTAAGTCTTCCACAACATCCTTTGTATAAACCCATTGATCATCGCGCGGCATTCTGATAACTCTTTTCAAAGAACCATCTTCATTATACGGGTTGGCAAGAGGCGAAGCACTCAAAGCGCCATATAGCCCAACATTCGCACCATTCGTAATATTAAAGTTGTTATTTGTATTGAATCCGACGCGGAAATACTTGCCTACATTCTGATCAAGACTACCTCTGATGGAGAATCGCTCGTATTTTTGAGTCGGTATAACACCTTCATCTTCTAGATAACCAATATTGAAATTATAGCTTCCTTGCTCAGTACCTCCTGAAACACCAACATCGTGACTCATCATCTTGCCTGTTTGATAGAGAAGGTCCTGCCAGTCTGTATTTACATCATCTGATTCATCCAACGAATTTGTAAATAGGTCGCCTGCAGCTTTACGAAGCGCCGCAAGCTCAGGACCGTTCATCATCGGATACCTGGCAAACAGGGTTTTAGGACCGGTAAAACCGTTATAGCTTAGTTTCGCCTTTTGTCCGGTGATCCCTTTATTCGTGGTAACCAGAACTACACCATTCGCACCACGCGAACCGTAAATTGCAGTAGCAGAAGCATCTTTCAAGATATCTATACTCTTAATATCGTTAGGATTGATATCACCGATCGACCCTGCGAAAGGAATTCCATCCAAAACTACCAGGGGGTCATTACTAGCGGTAAGAGATCTCGTTCCGCGGATACGAATCTGCATCGCGGCTCCAGGCTGTGAGGATGTTTGAGAGAATTCTACACCGGGTAAACGTCCCTGAAGTGCCTGTGAGATATTTGCTGCAGGCACGTCACGAACCGCCTCTCCACGAATGGAAGCAACTGAACCAGTCACCGCCTCCGCACGCTGAGTACCGTATCCAACCACAACGACATCTTCCAGCACCTTACTGTCTGCCGCCATCTTAACGGTAACATTGGTTTGCCCGGCGATGCGAACTTCCTGGGTATTGAAACCCACAAAAGATACTACAAGAGCCTGTTCATTCGCCTGGACATTCATCTTGAATTTTCCGTTCACATCCGTAGACGCTGAACCTGATCCTGATTTCGCTTTTACCGATGCCCCTGGTAAAGGCTGGTTCATATCATCTAAAACGGTTCCACTTATAGACTTGGTCTGGGCAAAAGTGGATAAGAAGAAAAGCAAGGAAAATACGGTTAGTACCCATTCCTTACGATAGGGATTTAATAGAAATCGTCTCATAAATGATTACTGATTAGTTCAAAATTGGTTTGCATAGTACTACTTAATTAATCGGTTAATTTGATTGGTCGAACCTGATAGGAAACGTTCCAAATCAATCATGTTCTTGTAAGTTGCTTATCTAAAATCTTGGTTAGCGGGCTACCTCACGTCAGATCGACAACCTTCACATTGGTAAAGGTATAAGGATCACCCAATAGGGACGGAAAACAATCGTTATATTTAGGGTAAAAATGTTAAGGGAACAAATTTACCCCTTTTTAATCGTGTACGAGGCGTTTTTCCACCTTTTCGACTCGTCCAGCCAACACGCCACTTCGCCTATTCAGGCGTCCTGCACTTCAATTAATCTTTGCACGACACACTGTCAAACTTAAACCTGCCGCTTGCAAAATCAATCTTGGTACCTTTTTTAAAATACGACTTGCCGAGATAAGACTCAATCTCTCCTACCCCTAATTCGAGCTTGGTACTGTCTTTCAAAAATGCCAGAGGATTTTTAAATACTGTCTTGTTTTCACCAGTTGTGAATGTATAGTTCACATACAAGGTATCCCCCTTGAATTCACCCTCGATAGTTCCGTTATTGTCTGGCTTCTCTGAATAGTTAATCTGAAGCTTGCCGGTGACCTTTCCTCCACTTCGATTCTCAAGGTCCAGATAGGCTGTATCTGCTCCCGAAGCAGCAACATAACATTGCGTGCTCTCTATCACATCCTTGTCTGGCTGATTACCTGCAGACGGAGTATTATTTCCTGAACCACAAGCATAGAAAAAGATTAATAATGAACTGGCAAAAGCTAAATGGAAAGTTTTCATACTTTTTAGTTTTAATCGGTTACAGCCTCCAAGTTACGAATTAACCTGCAAATCGCTGTTCGAAAACTTTCCGACCTCTTAATCACAAGCTGCCGGCTACTTTGTAAACACCGCCTGGCCGGGTCTGAAGTGTGGTCACGTACCAGTTCCCTGCTTTTACAGCCCGTGCATTACTGCCCTCTATGGAAACCGGAACACTGGTCCGGATCACGCAGGGGCCTCCCTTTTCTGATTTCACCAAAGCCTTGCTTAAGTGCCCGTTTTGCCACTGCATATCCACGGTGAATGCACCCCGCGCCTTCAAACCGGAAACGCTACCCTGTTCCCAGGCACCGGGCAGTGCAGGAAGCAGATGTAAATCTTCCAAATGACTTTGCAGCAGCATTTCAGTCATTCCGGATGTCCCGCCAAAGTTGCCGTCGATCTGAAAAGGCGGATGTGCATCGAACAGATTGGGATAAAGCCCTCCCCCCTTCGAAACACTAAGATCACGCATCAGATCGCGTACCAGCTTGTACGCATGGTCGCCGTCAAGTAGGCGGGCCCAAAAGTTGATTTTCCAGGCAAGGCTCCATCCTGTACCTTCATCCCCCCTTAGCTCCAATGTTTTCTTACTTGCAGCCGCAAATTCAGGAGTAGTGATAGGCGAAATTTCTCTACCCGGATGCAGGCCATAGAGATGACTCACATGTCTGTGGTGCGGATCAACATCTTCCCAATCCTTATACCACTCCTGCAGATTTCCTTTTTTGCCTATTTGAAGCGGAAATAGCTTCGCCATCTTCGCTCTGAGCAGATCAATGAATTCTTTATCCGTATTCAGCACCTCAGCAGCCTCAATGCAATTTCTGAAATGATCGCGTATGATCGACATATCCATCGTTGTCGCGATGCTTGTATTGGCCTCCTTGCCATTATCATCATAATAGTCGTTCTCCGGTGAGAACGACGGAGCCGTTACGAGGTAACCGTTCTTATCTTCTACCAGAAACGCCACAAGAAACTCAGCAGCGCTCTTTAATACCGGATACGCCTCCCTTAAAAACTTTTCGTCCCGGGTAAAACGATAATGCTCGTAGAGATGGCGACTCAGCCAGGGCGCACCCATATACCAGTTTGCCCATTTGGGGTCACCCTTACCGCGGTCACCTACCGGATTACTGAGTGCCCAGATATCTGAATTATGATGAGCTACCCAGCCGCCCATGTTATAAAACTCTTTCGCTGTTTTCCTGCCGTTCACCGGAAGCTGATCTTTTATAAAAGTCAGGAATGGATACTCCATTTCTTCCAGATTGGTTATCGCAGCAGGCCAATAGTTCATCTGCGCATTGATATTGATGGTATAGTTCGAACTCCAGGGTGGTCTTACTGAATTATTCCAGATCCCTTGCAGGTTTGCTGGAGGTCCTCCGGGCCGCGACGAGCTGATGAGCAGATAACGTCCATATTGGTAGAGTAATGTCTCAAAACTGAGATCCTTAACCCCACGGCTGAAAGCGATCAGTCTCTCGTTTGTAGGCAGTTTTGCAGTCTCCGCTTCCGCAGCTGATCCCAGATCTAGCTTTACGCGATTAAAATAGCGTGTATAATCGGTCAGGTGCTCTGACAACAGCTTGTTCCAGCTTGATTTAACGACAGCACGCTGGTTAGCGATGCTGATTTTTAGTTCATCTTTCCCTTCAGAGACGGGACACTTATCGAAACCATTGAAGCTGGTAGCCGCAGTAACAAAAAGCAGCACTTCATCGGCATGATCGACAGAAAGGCCGGACGTGTCAGAACGGCTCCTGCCGCCTTTATGCACAGCCTTAACCTGCACTGCAGCTCGCATCCCCCGACAATTCTCATCATCTTGATATTGAACAGCCTCCTTATTGTATTTTACATAGTTTGGATCTGCATGAGATGGAGCCTTAGCCTTCAGCAAAAGCCCATTTGAGCCGTCGGGCACAACAGTGTATTGTACCTGACTGCTTAAAGCTGTCCGAAAACTGATGCTTCCTGGCTTATCAGCCGTGAAACGGATAACAATTGCCTTAGCCGGAGCCGAGGCGATGATTTCCCGCCTGTACCTCACTCCATTGGCTTTGAATTCCACAGAGGCGACGCTGTTTGACAGAGACAGATCCCTGCGGTAGTCTTCAACATTCACTTCATTCTCCGAATTTTGCTGGATTCGCAAATCGGCCAATGGCATATACGCCTGGCTATAAACACCCTGTATATTCCTGACAAGCTTGTTTGCTTCCTGGTAATCACCCTTAAATAGTGCTTCCCGTACCTTTGGCAAATATGCGGGTGCATCTTGATTTACGACTGATCTCACCGGCCCACCGCTCCAGAAAGTCGCCTCATTTAACTGCAACAACTCGTTGGTTGGCCCTCCGAAAATCATTGCTCCAAGCATTCCGTTACCAACCGGCAGCGCTTCCGTCCATTCGGCGGCTGGTTTATTGTACCATAAAGTCAGTTTCTTTGGCTGAGCTGAAAGCTGTTGTACAGAGCCTGCGCACAGCAAAATAAAGATGAAGATGCGGGTTATAAGTAGGTTCATATCGGTTAAGTCCCCGTAAATATAACAGCTTAGATCTTAACGCTCACTTTTTTACCTGAAAAATTCACTTCGCGATCAAAAGAAGCTGCAGCTTCCCCTGAAATCGCCTTACCTTCCCCTACTAGTACTATCCGGAACTTTCTGTTCTTCAGCATACCGGAAAACGATCCCTTCCTCGCATTGATCGTCAGCACACTTTTCGCGTCGTTCCATTCAAAGTCGATAATAGAATAAGCACCTTTTTCGTAGTTATAGTTGTCATTTTCATCTTCGTACAAGGTGAACCTACCGTTGGCACCCCGATAAACGCGTACTTCCAACTCATCCCATTTCTTCTCCCCCGCATACTGAACTTTCGGGCCCATCGGAATAACGGATCCCGCTCGTACATACAAGGGCATAATATCGAGAGGTGTATCCTTCCTTACCACCTTTCCGCCACTGAGTTTTTCGCCAGTCCAGAAATCGTACCAGCTGGTACCTTGAGGAAGATAGACTTCCTTGCTTTTCACAGAACTAAAGTCTTCAACAGGTACAGCACCTGACTGACCGGCTTTTATGTACATAGGTTTAGTAACCGGAGCGACAAGAAAAAATTGGCCAAACATAAATTGGTCATTTATATCCAGTACTTTTTTATCCGCAGCGAAATCCATCATCAAGGCGCGCATCATACTGGATTGCCGGGCTGTAACGGCCCAGGATGTCGAATAGATATAAGGCAGCAAACGGTATCGCAAATGAATAAACTTTTCTATCGCATCATAGACCTTATCACCCTTACTGCCAAACTGATAGATCTCCCGGGGCGCATCTGCACCATGAGAGCGCATCATCGGTGTGAAAGCACCAAACTGTAACCATCTTGCGTAGAGCTCCCGGTACTCGGGATCTTCCAGTTTTCTCGGGAATTTCGAAAGGAAAAATCCGCCGATATCACTGTTCCAGTAAGGAATTCCACACAGAGAGAAGTTCAGACCAGCCGAAATCTGATTTTCCAATGCCTGCCAGGAAGCTGTGACGTCTCCCGACCAGGTGTTTGCGCCAAACCGTTGCTGACCGGCAAAGGCAGAACGGGTAAGAATAAAAACGCGCTTCTTCTGACTTTCTGCTTTTTGTCGCTGCGCCACACCACCAACAGTCATCAGTGGATAGGCATTCCTCACCTTCCTGAATGAGCCTAAATACGTTTTATTATTAAAATCTTCCGGTTTAAAGTTCAGATGGTCCGGCTCCGTAGAATCCATCCACCATCCGTCCATTCCAAGAGAAAAAATTCCCTTGTTCAGATACTTCCAATAGATATCGCGTGCTGCAGGATTGTATGCATCATACACACGTACCCCTGAAGGATAATCCATGTTCGGTGGCCAGGTATCGGTACCTGCCTGTGGCCAGGTCTGGAAGTTCATCAGCATATTCTGCCGATCCATCTCTTTATACGGCTTGGTCTGCGGCCCAAACGACGACCAGATCGAGATGATCATCCTGGCATTCATCGCGTGGACATCCTCGACCATCTTCTTGGGATTGTAGAAATCTCCGTTAAGAAATTCCATCGCATTCCATAGGTAATTATTACCCCAATACTGCCAGTCCTGAATAATGCCGTCCAGCGGAACGCCAAGCTGACGGTACTTTTTCACTACATCCACAAGCTCGTTCTGACTTTTATAACGCTCCTTGCTCTGCCAAAAACCATAGGTCCAAAGCGGGAACATGGGCGATTGGCCAGTCAGGTCCCTCATTCTGGCGATAACGCCATCGGCATTACCTCCGAACATAAAATAATAATCCACTGCTTCAGCGACTTCCGATTTGAACGATGTACTCACCGCGTTGTCCTCAAACACTGTCGGAGAGTAGTTGTCCCAAAAAAGACCATAACCTTTAACGGACTGGAAGAAAGGAACATAATCATCCGTATTCCCCTGAATCATATTTAGCTTCAGGTTACGCTGAACCATTTTCCCGTTCTGTTGGGAACCCAAACCATAAATACTTTCATCCTTATCCAGAACAAATGCCTGCGTGATGGTATGTGTTGGGCTACCCGCGTCGTCAAAGGGCTTGAAAGATGTCCCTGAATCCTTTTCTTTTAGAAGGTCTCCCCTTCCCACTGTTCTGTAGCTAAACTGACCACTCTTCTGATGATAAACTACGATAAGCTCCGAAGTTGCCAACTGCAGCAGATCGCCCTCCTGCTTCACACTGAATGACACTTTTTCGGGAGCTTTAATTACCGATAGACTTTCCTTGGCTTTGCCCCCCACGCCCGGAAACTTTAGTATCCTGACGATAGATGGAGAGTAAAAGCGTACATCAACTTCGCCGTTACCGTATCTGGCTTTAATTCCCATCTCTGTTCGTTGAAAAGTCTGAGCATTTAAACTAAGGCTCGCAATGAGCAGCAGCAAGGTGCTGGTATAACTTCGAATCATACAGGTTTTATTTATTGGTTAGAAAATCCCATGCCTGGTTGTTGAACAGTATTCAACTGTCACAAACCAGGCACGGGAAATGAATTATTTAATTACTTTACTGCTGCAACTCCCTCCTTAGTCTGCACGATCTTCTGGATCGTACCGTCTTCATTGTAATACATATAATCTACACAAATAGAACGTCTGTAACTGCCTCCCGTCGGCAACGCACCATTGTGATAGAAAAAATACGATTTTCCTTTGTAATCTAAAATACCTGGATGTGTGGTAAAGCTATTTGGCACATTTTCCTGGATAATGCCACGGTAGGTCCATGGTCCTGCAGGACTTGTCGCTGTGCAATATTCGATCATCTCAGGCTTGGTTCCGGCGCTTGCATATACCAGATAATACAGATCTTTACGCTTATAAACCCATGGACCCTCGATGTAGTTTTTAGGCTTAAGCGTTGTAATCGGACCATCCATCTCGATCATGTTCTTTTTTAGCTTAACCCATTTCAAGCTTCCGTTGCCCCAATACATATAAGCTTGGCCGTCATCATCAATCAGTACAGTCGGATCGATATCATCCCAGGCATGTGGAAGGTCCTTGGTCATTTCATTCACCACAAGTGCCTTTCCTATAGCATCCTTAAAAGGTCCGATAGGACTGTCTGCAACAGCTACACCAATAGCAGCTCCTCCTTTACTTTCTGCATTATTTTTATGAAACGTCGAAACGAACCAGTAGAACTTTCCGTCACGTTCAATACACTGAGCTGCATATGCGTCACCCGTTGCCCAGGAAAACGTCTTTGGAGAAAGCAAAGCCCCATGATCCTTCCAGTTGACCATATCTTTTGAAGAAAAAACATGCCAGTCGGGCATTTTGTAGTTAGTAGCTTCTACGGACGCGGTGTCATGGCTGGTATACAAATATACTGTGCCCTTGTGGACGATAGGTGCCGGATCTGCGGTAAAAATGTGCTTAATAATTGGATTCTGAGCCTTAACGGTACACACGGCACACAAAGATAAGGCTGCAAGCAGGAACTTTACTTTCATAGTTATTAGGTTTATAATGACAATTTTATGGATATACTTTTCCCTTTGTAGGCTATTGTTGTGGCGGCAGGAGTCTCCGTGGTGTCAATCCCTATGCCTTCTTTCACCAGTACCACTCTGAATACCCGGTCTTTTAAGTAGTTTACATACGCCCCCTGGAGAGCACCGATCTCAAGAGTCCTGGTTGCCTGCTTCCATTTAAAAGGAATCAGCGTGTACTCCCCTTTTTCGTAATTATAATTGTCGCCTTCGTCTTCGTAAAGCTGGAAACTACCATCCGCTCCTTCATAAACGCGAATCTCAAGACTATCGGCAGCATGTTCTGCTGTATGCTGCATCACCCTCCCCAAGGGGATGATAGACCCTCCCTTTACAAAAACCGGAATCTTATCTCCTGACGCATCCGCTTTGACCTTTTGTCCTCCACTAAATGATTTCCCGGTCCACAGGTCATACCATCCGGATGCTTTTGGCAAATACACATCCCACTCCCGTTTCCCGGCTTCAGTTACCGGGGCAATTAACATCGACTTTCCAAACATATACTCATACCCTTGCTCTACCGCTTTCGGGTCGTCCTGGAAGTCCATTACCAGCGGACGCATAATCGTAGAGCCTTTTTTAGACACCTGCCACGCGGCAGAATAAGTATAAGGCATCAACCTGTAACGCAGGTTCATCATCTTCCTCATCGCATTCTCCACCTTTTCACCATATTTCCATGGCTCCGTTTCCGACTGGTATCCATGCATTCTAAATATGGGGTTGAAAGCTCCCCACTGAAACCAGCGGACCAGTATATCGTGATACTTCTCGTCCGTGTATTGCGCCTGTCCGGGCCGGAAAAAGCCTCCGATATCAGTTGTCCAATAAGGCATCCCTGTCATGTTAAAGTTGAGCCCGGCCACAATTTGCCGCCTGAACGTATCCCAGTTCCAACCAATATCTCCAGACCAGTTAATAGTCCCATATCGTTGCTGACCTGAAAAGGCCGACCGGGTAAGTATCGCCACCCGCTTACTAGGATCGGTCTCGCGCTGACCTTCGTAAACCGCCTTGCTAACAAAGAGTGGATAAGTTAACCTGTAAAAATCGCCGGATCCAAAATGCGTTGTTTTACCTGCCAGCGCATCATTTTCCGGTTCAGTGGCATCCATCCACCAGGAGTCTACCCCAAGACTGAACAGATTTTTATTCAGAACATCCCAATGCGTCTTTTGAGCCTCTGGATTATAGATATCGATCCAGGGACTATTGGGGATGTAAAGGTTCTTTTGTATATACTCCTGAGCTATTTCCGATTTCTTATCAATATTCTCCCAAACCGATATTGAAAACCGCGCGTTCAGGTTGTGAAGCTCTTTGATGAATTTTTCAGGCTCCGGATAATGTGTCTCATCAAACTTCGGTACTCCCCAGCCGTATTTTCCCCAGTATTGCCAGTCCTGTACAATAACATCCAAAGGAAGATTCCTTTGCCGGAATTCCTTGACGGTCTCCACCAGGTGAGTTCCAGAGGTGTATCGCTCCCTGCATTGCCAATATCCAAAAGCCCACAAGGGCAGCATTGGAACCGGACCTGTCAACTCCCGGTAGCTCCCTATTATCTCATCCGCGTCGTTCCCTGAAAATACCACATAGTCCAGCGACCTGGCGTGCGGCGAACGGAACGTAGTAACATCTTCCGCGGGCTTCCAGGAAAACTTAGGTGTATTGGTTGCTTTGCATTCAACCTGAACGGTGTGCTCTCCTGCTTTCAGGTGCACAAGCTTTCCGGCCGAAGGTGGAAGCCAGAGGTTCGACTGATCAATCTGAGCTACACCATCAATAATGACCAGGTGACGGTTGTCCATATTCCCCAAATCGAGCATGATCGAATACTCGCCATCGCGGTCCAGACTGAACTTCCCGTTATAAACCGACTGCTGCTGCGAAACTCGTTGTGTGCCCGAGGTTGTAGTTACTTCTACATCCCCCGCACTTCCTGCCCCTCTCTCATCTTTCACCAACGATACCTCCTGATCAGCAGGATTGAAGTATGTCAGACCATACTGATGCCACAGAATCCCATAATTCCGGCTCGAATACAAAAAAGGAATCGCAATTTGAGAATTCACCTGAGTCAGCTTCCGGCTTACATTCCTCAGGTTGAAATTACCATCCTGAAACTGACCGAGACCTAATAGATGTTCATCTTCCGGTGAGCTAAAACTTTGCTCCGCCACATAACATGCCTCTCCGTTGATTTTATCAGGGCTCAGTTTCCTGCTCCCAGCCTTTTCACTGAGAAAAATCTTCCCTTCTTTATTTAAGAAATCAAGACTTCCGGTACTCTTATTGAATACGACTGTCAACATCGGCATCTGCAGCCTGAGCTGAGACGGAGTTTCAATATGCTTGAATTTTGGAGTCGCGGTCTTACGTTCGAAAACGAATTCCCGCTCCTCACGTGCTCCTGCTTTTACCCACTGAACCCTGACCACCCGTTCGGATAATGGGATAAGATCCAGAATGCCCTCTGTCAAAGCAATAGACAAGCGGTCTGCTTTTCGCTCATAACGCTTGTAGCTTTGACCAAATACGAATGCTGGAACTAATAATAGCAGAGAAAAAACAGTAGATCTCATAGTAAAAGCGGTTTGTGGATTAATCAGTTAACGGGTGTCAGCGTGGCTGCAAATCCACCACGGCGGAGCATCTTGATATCTACGGAAGATGATCTGTCCACTTCGATAGTTTTATACGAAAACACTTTGTCATGTTCGCCGTCAGCTATTAGCTGCAGCGAATACTTGAGACCTTCTTTGAGAAAAGGGAACGTAAGCTTTTGAGTTTTCTCCCTCATCTCAGCACTGATTCCACCGACATACCATACATTTCCTTCCCTTCTCGCCATCGTCACATCTTTGCCTGGGAATCCACTCAACAAGCGTGTTTCATCCCACTTAACGGGAACCGCTTTCAGGAAAGACTTTACATTTTCAGGCAGCTGACGATATCCGTCTGGCCGATCTGCCAGATGCTGCAATGCTGATTCAAACAATACGCTTAATGCCAGCTCATGTCCGTAAGAGGTGATATGCGGGAATTGAGAATTCGTAAAGGTGACAGGGGTGTAGTCCATTGCACCCACCACGTTTCTTGTAAAAGGAAGAATCGTATTATGTTCCGGTGCAGAATACGTAAACTGGGGGCCGTTGTTATACCACTCAGCACCGCGCACGCCCTCATAGGTCATCAAATGTGGATATGTTCTCGACCAACCACGTGGCACCAGGCAACCATGAAAATAAACCATGATTTCGTATTTGGCAGCATCATCCAGAATATCCAGATAATACTTGATCATATCCTGCTTTTCACTCTCAAAGAAGTCGATCTTAACCCCAACAAATCCCATCTTCTTCAGCTTGCTGAACTCAGCAACCCTATTTTCATGAGTAAGCATCCGGTCCTTGGGTGTCGACGGTACCCAGGTATGATCTCCCCCTGAGTTATACCAAATCAGCGGCTTCACTCCTTTTGACAGGATATACTTGGCCGCATCTTCCACATTCCCACCGTTCGTCATCGAGTCCCATTCCCAATCCAGTAATGTATAAGGCCAATTCATCTCCGCCGCGAGATCAGCGAAGTCAGTCACTATTTTATAGTCTTTTGTACCGTGATTGCTCGACCAGTAGTTCCATGATACTTTTCCAGGCTTGATCCAGCTGGTGTTCTTCACTACAGATGGCGTCGAAATATCATCCACGAGTGTAGATGCCACGATATCCTGCAAACTGCCCATCATGACCACTCTCCATGGTGATTTCCACGGAAGTGAGATGGTCGGCTTGGAAGCTCCCTGCCCGCGGCCATCACCCTGGTCGGGGAATGTGAGCTTGTACTTATTCGCCTCCGCCTTGTTGCTCAACTTCGTTCCGCAATAAGTCCTGTCGAGATCTGCCTCATGAAGCAAGTACCAGCAGGATGCATCCTGTGTCTGGAAAAGAGCCGGGTAACACCAGTCCTGCTTCTGAATGGTACTATCGCTCATCGCCGTGTACAATCCTTCATTCGCCGGGTTCCATTTCTCCATCCAGCGCTTTGTCGCCTGAGGGATCGTATAAGATGTAAGCTCATCCTCCATTACAAAGCTTCCGCCTTTGCCTGGAAATTCATAACGAAACGCCATACCATCATTGTAAGCACGGATGATCACGTTCATTTTTGTTTTTCGGGCACTTTCAAAAGTCACAACAACTTCATTGGCGGAATTACTGCGCTCCAAACTTTTTCCGTGAAGTGCACTGTACTTTTCTGTTATCAGCTTTTCACTATTCTTTTTGAGGAACCGAAGTCCCGTAGAAAAGTCCTGGTCACTTCTCTTCAAACCCAAACTGATTTCCGGAATTACCTCCGTCTGCTTTCCTTCTCCGGCATAGCTCGTCTTCAAATGCCATTTCTGTCCGGCACCTTCATTTGTGGAGTAAAGACTCACTACCACGTTCTTATTGGGCGACTGAACCTCTACTGTTTGCCCGAAGGACTGAAGAGCCCCCAGCGACAAGCCCATCGTCAAACTCCAGACGAGCGTCAGGGTGTTGAAAAAACCAGAAATACTATTGAAACGGCTCATTTTTAATGATTTTTAAATTTATACAACGCTACTCCATGCACTGGCACCTTCACGCGGAAGGATGCTCCCGCCTGGACAGTGGCGACATCCTGTTGTCTCCAAAGGTCCCTGACCTGTTGCTTGCCTGTAATTCCCAATTTCTGCAGGTCCTTGTAATCTATATCAACCTTCTCAAGTCCAAAGTTGCAGAACCCAACGGCACGGCTGCCATCTTCCAGTTCCTTGACGTAAATACGCAAGTCGCCGATTGTCTGAACACAGGTAGCTTGTTTGCTCAGGGGATCCTGGTTGATCGCAATTACCTCGTCATTGGTCAGGAGATTCAAAGTGAAGGCATCTAACTTTTCCATATCACAGCCAATCAGCAAAGGTGCCGAAAACAGGCTCCACAGACTAAAATGAAGATATTGCTCGTCGGGTTTCAGCTTACTCGGATGTGGATTTCCCCATCCGACGATGCCCACCACCAACATATCCGGATCATTCCAGCTTCCCGGCTTTGCCCAGGCGGCCGATTGATCCTGTGCCAGAGCGATATTTTTCACACTTGTCCAGGTATCGGTTATATCGTTCGTGGTGCGCCAGGTTTGGCCACCAACTGAATTGCCCCATTTCCATACATCCGACATTCCGTACTGGCAAAGGCTATACACAATATCCCTCGGTTGCTCACGCAGGTAGTCGCCCATCAGCTTAAATGGCTTCATGGCAGTTGCGAGTTCATTTCCCCCGGCATAAGACAGCGAGCCAACCTTATAGGGATCATTATCAGCCATTCCATTTATTACCCCACCGTAACTGCACCAATCATATTTCAGGTAGTCAAAACCCCATTTTGCATAACTTTCCGCGTCTTGTTTTTCAAATCCATAGCTACCTACGCAACCACCACAAGTCCAGGGACCAGGACTCGAATAAAGTCCGATCTTCAAACCCATACCATGCACTTCGTCGGCAAGTGCTTTCATATCACCAAAGCGTGCGTTAGGGAGGATATTTCCCGCCTCATCGCGTAATTTCCCCTGTAATGCCGGATCCTTTGAATCACGGTTATGCTGCCAGAAATCATCAATATTGATATAGGTCCAGCCATGATTAACAAGTCCGCTTTTCACCATAGCTTCAGCCGCCCTTTTCACCTTCTCGGCCGAGACTTCTCCTGCAAAGCAGTTCCAGCTGTTCCATCCCATAGGAGGTGTCAGAGCAATCTGGTCACCACAAACGATCCGCAGCTTCCGCTCTGCAGCACCTTTCGCATTCTTAGCTTTTAAGCTGACAATGAAGGTCCCTGCTTTCTCAAGCTTACCTGTAATTACCCCCGTCCTGGTATCTATCTGCAAGCCCTTCGGTAAGTTACTCACAGCAAAGGTCATAGGCCGGTCGCCAGAGGCCGCTATACGAAACTGAAAGGGAGAACCCGGCCGCACACCAAAAACGCTTGCTCCATTGATTCTTGGCGTAGCCGGAGCTGCCGGCGTTAAAATATAAGACTCACTCGATACCGGGTTAAAAGTAGCTAGTGTTTGCAACCCATCTGTCAGAAACCTGGCATCTGCCCAGTCCGCATGATCATAGTAATTCCCGTTGCCGCCATCAGCCACAACGAGTTCAACGCGCCGGATACCGGCCAGCGATACTGAACATTCCCGGGCTGCATCGCCCAATCGCATAACGCCGCTAGACCAGAGCTTCTTTCCATCGCCATACACCAGAAATTCAACTGCAGGCTCATGATCTTTCATTTCATCATCAACACCTACAGAAGCAGAAAACGACTTCACCTTTCCATCCAGCTGAATGATAAGGGAACTTTCAGCATGGGTTCCAAAGCCCCGTTCGAATTTCTTCCCGGCAATTGTCATGACATTACCGTCAACAGTCCTGTTGCTTTTCGGAACACCATAGCCTTGCGTAGCGGCACTGAGGTCCAGCTGATCAAGCCATACCGTTTGAGTTGTCTGAGCAGCTACAGGTGCATGAGTTGTACATAGCGCCAGCAGCATGAAGAAGCATGCCAGCGAAAGAAAATTTTCGTTTTTTATAATCATGTCTTTAGTTAAATCTCCACCAATTGAAATGGAACAGATCATCTCCATCACCACCTTTGAATACAAAAAAGACATCATGTCTACCAGCGGCCTTTCCTGTCCTTGTTGCTACCGTTTTCCACTTCAGTGATCCTCCGGGGGACTCGATATCGCAAACTCCCAGAACCTTCCCACCCAAGCTGTCTAAACGGATTTCTATAGAACCACCCAACGCCGACGCTACATTAGCCTGAAAAGACTTGATACTTTCGCCAAAATCCACACCTTTCACTTTGATGTAGTCGCCGTTACTTATTCGGGTCACGTACATGCCTGCCCCTAAAGAATCCTTCAGGGTCTTCACACCGGAAGCCCAGGCAATTGTCTCAGCCTGATTGATTGCACGTGGGTCAATTGATCCGGGTTCCTGAAGGCCTTCCTCTGTCCACCAAGGCAACTCTTGAATAGTTCCATCCTCATTATAGTGAAGCTCGGCAACACATACTGAACGTCTCTCATGGTGCTTATCCGTAATCATGAAGTTCAGGCGGAAGTTGAATCCGAATACATAGGACTTACCTTTAAAGTCAATGATCCCCGGATGGTTGCCTGTGGATTTCTTATTAGGGCGCATAATATAACCCTTGTATGTCCAGGGTCCGACAGGACTGTCACTCATCGCATAGCCGATACCTTCCGGACAGCATGTAGAGGCATACGCCATATAATACTTTCCATTTCGTTTATATGCCCAGGGACCTTCCTGATAGTGAAAGGGATCCTGCTGATCTTTTACTTTCGCAAAAGAGGCGTCTTTAATGATTTCGCCTGATAAGGAAATCATATCCTTATTCAGTTTCACATACCAGAGATTCGGGTTCCCCCAGTATAGATAAGCCTGCCCGTCATCATCAACGAAGACACTCGGGTCAATGCTGTCATATTGGTCGCCAATTAAGGGCTTGCCCAGCGGGTCAATAAAAGGACCCAGAGGATTGTCGGCTACAAGTACACCTATTCCACGTCCCTGAACCGGACAATACATATAGAACTTGCCATCACGCTCAATTGTCTGCGGTGCCCAGGCGCCATTCTCGAAGCCTCCCCATCCCGTGAGAGCCTTGTCGGCCCATTTGAAGTTCCTTAGTGAGGCCACTGTACCGCGATCAGTCCAATTGACCATGTCAGTAGATGTATAACAAAGCCAATCACGCATCAGAAACCTTCCCTGACCCGGGGGCGAATTGTCTTCATCATGGCTGGTGTAGAGAAAAACTGTATCACGGTAAACCAGCGGTGCAGGGTCAGCAGTATATTTCGTCTGTATGATCGGATTCTGGGCCCAGCCTGCCGATGCGTAGAGTAGAAAAACAATTAAGAGGCGCTTCACGGTAGAATCATTATTTATTAAACTTCCACCAATTAAAATTGAATAGCTTACCTTCCCCTTTGAACACAAAATAAACATCGTGTATCCCCTTTTCCGGCTTCACTTTGGCTGATACGGTTTTCCAAACCTGATCTCCGCCTGTATTCGGAACCTGACAGCTGCCCAACAGCAAGCCGTCGGGACTATTCAGCCGAAGTTCGATTACTCCCCCGCTTTGCGAAGCCACACTTGCATCAAAACGCCTGGCTCCTTTCTTGAAATCAACACTCCTCACCTTGATATAATCTCCATCGCTGATATCCGTAACATAGATGCCACCAGCTTCCGCACTACGAGCCGTCTCCACGCCGACGGTCCAGGCAATCGTTTCTGCCTCCTGACGCTGATAAGGGTTCAGATTAGCTGCAGGACGTACTCCCTCTATTGTATTCGCAATTCTCGGGATAGTGCCGTCGTCATTATATTTAAATTCTTCAACACATACAGATCGGTTAAAACCTCCGCCTCCCTGCAATGCCCCGTTATGATAAAATAAATAAGATTTCCCTTTGAAGTCGATAGTGCCCGGGTGATTGGTAAATGCTCCCCCTTTTGTGATAACAGGCATGATGGTATCTCGATATACCCAAGGGCCTGTGGGTCCGCTGCTCGTAGAATAAGCCAGATGCTCGGGCACCCCTCCAGCAGCATACAGCATATAGTAGAGATCCTTACGTTTATAAAACCACGGACCTTCCTCATATGCCGATGGCCTTTTGTCGGTATCCTTGTAACGCACATGGAAGCCCTCCTTATTGAGAGGTACAGTTACAACATCTCCCGAGTAAGAGATCATATCTTCGTTTAGCTTCACATACTTCAGATAAGGATTTCCCCAGTATAAGTACGCCTGTCCGTCTGAATCGATGAAAACCGTTGGATCGATATCTCCATTACCGCTGTGGACAAGTGGTTTACCTATAGGGTCCTTAAAAGGACCTGCCGGACTATCCGATACAGCCACTCCTATAGACATGCCCATCGTTTCATGCTGCATAGGCACGTAGAAGTAAAACTTACCATTCCGGGCTATACACTGCCCGGCCCAGGCATCCTTCTTCGCCCAGCTAAAATCTTTCAAAGAGAGCGGAGACCCCTTATCTGTCCAGTTCACCATGTCCGTAGAGGAATAACACCTCCATTCTTTCATCGTGAACCAGGTCGAGTTATCCTCATCGCGGCTGGTGTACAAATAAACGGTATCCCCATGCACCATTGGAGCCGGGTCGGCCGTATAAATCGTCTGAATAATTGGATTTTGTGCGCGTATAGGCTGGGTGTAAAATGCCATTTGAAGGCACAAGATAGATCCTAGTAAAACTCCTCTCATAAAACAGGTACAATAATGGGGTACGGCCTTTACAAGGCATCATACTCATGGTTAGTAGAACGGCAAACAAGACCGCACTCACAAATATGAACAGAACAAGAGAGAGAGTATGGTTCATTTGTCTAAATGAACAACATGAATGTTCATTTGAACCAGGATAATTGTCTTCCAGGAGCATCATGTTCGATTTGCTCAAGAAACCGAATTGAAAAAACTCCTAATCCACGAAGACCTAAAACCGGCAGGACGCACCCAGAAAATAATGTTTTTCTGCGGTCTTCTGGATCCCGTAGTTTAAACCTGCATCCAGCTTGACGTCTTTAAAAACTTCCACCTGTAAAGCAGCATTCAGATAATTGGTCCATTGATGTGCTTTGAAATCATAAGTATAATAAGTTTCTGCGATGCCATCCAGCTTCTTGAAAAGCGCATGCGCAACGGTCAATGATTGTAACCATTCTGTATGCAAGGCCTGCTGATCCTGATCCTTCAGCCTGTCCACTTCCAGCTGCATTCCCAGGTCCCACTCTCCCCGCAGGGTATAGTGCATGGGTACGATCAGGCCACCTTCAAACATGCTTTCACTATCATATTGCGATGTTGGAAATTTGCAGTAAGGTAATAGCGCCAGCCCCAGACCATCCCCGTCATTTCCAAGAAGGTTTTGCTTGACCCTCAATGTCAGATCCCCCGTTCCCCTGCTCGTTTGGCGGGTCCCCGATACAAGAGATTTCTCCACCTGCTTTCCATAAGTTTCAAACCCGACCTCTATTGCGGTGGAAGGCAGAAGTCCGATTTTGAAACTGAATTGATTAATTAACCAGGTATTGGTCTCCGCGTGCTCACTTCTTTCGCGAACATTCCTTATAAGATCAGTCTCGTACTGGACGTGGCCCGCATCCACAGTAAAAGGCGACTCTGTCACGTCCGGGCGGTCGGTCGTCATCTCACGCATTTGATCCGCAGGTACGGCATGAAATAGTGTATAAGGGTGGTCGGACTTCTCCTGACCCGCAACATGAACAGGCAGATATATTCCTAAGGCAAGTAGCAGCAGGGCCTTAAATGGATTGTTCATCTCTTTGGAATGCTTTTAGGAAGCATTAACCTGAGAGATCAGGAAATGTTTGACGCATATCAGTGTTCCCGTATTATTGCATTCTGTTGATTTAGCTTAAATGGCATTTTAAAAAAGAAAAGCGAAGCTTTTCTCAATGAAGCACTCTCTTAAGCTGAGCCAGATATTCTTTGTTGCTACTGAAATCATTATGTCCCTGGCCTTTGAGAATGATCAGCTCATCGTGCCGTTTCAGGCTCTTCTTAAGCCTTATTGAAACTTCAGGGTCAATCTTTTTATCAGCTTCACCGTGAAAAATAACCACAGGGCTTTTGACTCTTTTGAGCGATTCATCGGTAGAAAATTTGTATTTCAGCAGCAACGATACAGGCAAGTAAGGGATAGAGGTCCCGACCAGTTCCGTCATGCTATAATAGGGGGCCTGAAGAATAAGCATCTTCGGTGAATTAACTGATGCGAGTGCAGCGGCAGGACCAGAGCCGAGAGAATACCCGTATACAATCATACGGGGCTCAGAATACTCCTTTTTAAAATAATTATAGACCGTCTGCATGTCCCGATTAAACTGATCCTCACTGGAGATTTCACCCTCACTTTTACCGAATCCCCGATAATTAATCATGAAAATATCGTAACCTGAATCCGTATAATATTTGGCCTCACTACCAATGGAATCGAGCATCCCTCTTCCTCCTGGAAGCCACAGTATCAAGCCCTTCGATGGCTTCGCTCTAAATAGCAAGCCGTGGAGTTTGACTCCATCATCCATTTTGATTTCCTTGTCTTCGTATTGCTGAGCGAATTTGTACCTGTGGCCAAGAGGCGTTTTAACAATATTAAAGAGAGCCTGCTCCTGTCCGGTGTAGAACCAGATACAAACACCTGTATAGAGTATGAAAAAAAGCACTACCAGGACAAGGAGGAATCTTTTCAGGTTTTTCATTTTGATGGGTTTAGTCGAGATTGCTTAAGCCTATTCTATATGCTATTTATGCGCGTTTCAAAGTCAGTTACCATTTTCGCAAAATCACTCCCATAAATCTTTTCCGCATTCTCCAAAGTCTGGTTCTCAACAAGCTTCAGGAACCGCTCCTTCCCCGCTTTTTTGATCAGTTCTTCTACAAATGCACCTGCAACCTTATAAAAGGTCTTTGATTCATAGCTGTCTCTCATATTCCACATCTCATGAATATTAACCGTTGTCTGGCTGCCATTAGATAATAGCTGTTTAGCCTGACTGAACAGGTCTCCATGATCCTGATCCAGGTATACGGCTAAACCTTCGTTTACAAGCGGCGACTTTCGCCTGGACCGGACAAACAAATGAGCTATCTCATGACCGGGAGTCTGATTGATCGCTGCATGGACAATTCCATATTCCGGAGTTGCAAAACCGGAGTTACTACCTGTTCCCTCCTTCAATGAGCTCCCGGATGCCCACGAAAAATAATTTATTTTACCCTTCAGCTTACGCCCGAAAAAAGCGGAAATGGCATCATATGCTTGCTGCCGACGCCCGATGTACGTTTCCTGGTCTGTCTTATTGATAGCCCTTGGCTCAAAATAAAAAACAAAGTTCCCGCTTGTGCGCGTATCAAAGTCCCGGTATTGGGGCGTAAAACCAAATAGTGCCATACGTTTCGCAGCGAACTTCGAGCAACTGGGCGTTATATTTTCGTCGATACACTTCATCAGAAGTATCCTCGACAACTTTTGATCTCCCGTAGCAAACATACACACACCCAAATAAGCTTCGCCCCATGCCCTCTGGTAATCAATAGACGGCCGGGCAGACACAACGTTCTTCAAGTAAGGAATAGCTCTATCAAATTCACCGGAATCCGTCAATGCACGTCCGATAAGAAGCTGCATCTCCGCCGCCCCGCTATCTGCTGATTGCGAAGCTTGCTCCAGAACATATTTTAAGTCGCCTTGTTGATACCGCTTCCATAATGCCTCCCTCGACTGTCCAAAACAAAAATTACAAAAAAACACCAGTGGGATCAGGACATACTTGCTCATGATAAGATATGGGTTTAGGCTATTACTAATTGATTATCAGCACAAGTTAGATAACAGGTGATTCAAAAAGAATGATGAAAGTCACCTTTTAAGAAAAAATCAGGGTTCCCACAATTCAATCTTGTTTCCCTCCGGATCCATGATGTGTACAAACTTTCCGTACTCATAGCTTTCGATATCGTCCAGAATCGCCACACCATTTTCACGAAGTTTTTCTACCAGTGCCTCAATATGCTGCACCCTGTAATTAATCATAAAATCCTTGCTTGAAGGAGCAAAATATTCGCTACCGTTTTTGAATGTTGACCATTGGAGGGATTCAACTACTTCAGGTTTGATGAAGTTACGCGACTGGAATGTAGATCCCCAGTCGTTTATTGTAAGACCCAGATTGTTCGCGTACCACTGATGAGTCTCCTTCGGGTTTTCTGTAAAAAAGAAAATGCCTCCTATTCCGGTTACTCTGGGTGTCTTGTCATCTGCTGACGACTGCTCCATCTGTTCATTTGTTGTTTCTTCCATCTCGATGTTATTAATGAATTATCAGAACATGTTAATACCGTAGCATCTATCACCATCCGAACATCTAAACTCAACGGCTCGCACAGAGCAATTTACGGAAAAATCATCATGAATCCAGAGGAACATCTCCTTAAAATCGCCGTGCTTACCCGAAACCATACAAGCTCTTTTAAAACGCGAATACCCTTTACCAGAGCTCTGTCATTCAACAGCAGCCCTGATAAAGGGTATTCAGCGAATGCCTTCCGGCTCAGCGTCATTTAGTAATTCAGGTACTCTTTTGCAGGTACAAGCTTGTTATTTGCTATAACCCGGATTTTGCACCAATGACTCACCAGATTTATTATTCAGTTGAATATCCTGCAGCGGCAGAGGCAACAACGTGTTGAAATCCTGGAACCCGGCAATGATCTTGTTAGCCGGCCCCGCATCGCCGTTCTTCGCGATCCTGTCCTTCAGCTTATTCGTACGTACCAGGGTCATCCTCCGATTCTCTTCTGAAATAAGCTCGCGGGCGCGTTCATCAAGAATAAAATCGATGTTGATATCGGCGGCGGTTACTCTCCCAAGATTAGGATTACTTTGTGCAACCCTGGCAAGTTTGAAGGCTCTGTCGCGCAAAACATTGATATCTTCCGCAGCCCCTGCAAGATTGTTTTGACGGAAACGGGCTTCAGCGCGCAGCAGATACGTTTCTCCAAGACGCATGGCCGGAAAATCTTTGATCAACGCAAAGCCGAAATCATCTGCAGGATCATATCCCCCCATTTTGTTGGATAAGGATACCAGTTTTGCAAGCTATCAGCTTCGAACGGAATAACCCTGTCACCAGTACGGATTGTTCTTGTACTCACGGCGAGTGGCGAATTCGCAGCTACACGGAAGCCCTTTGCATTAATCCCGATTTTTCCACCCCTTGTGTAGAACCGGCACTGGCGATGTCCGTGCCGATGTGCCATGCGGCTACAAAGCCCTGATCTCCGCTGTAGCCCCAGAGTTCGGCGTAGGTACGGTGTAAACCGACAAGCTGAGCTTCAATTGTGGAGGCACTTAATCCCGAAAGACTGTATTGAGAATAAGGTTTTTCTTCCAGGAAATCGTCCTTGCAGGATGATATTTCATTTGATGAGATTTGTTTGATGCGCATTTCCTGCAATGCCTCTGTAGCCAGTTTCTGAACGTGAAAACGGTCGGTCACCCTGACTGCCTGCGGAAAACAACGTTTGCTGATCATTTCCATACTACCTGCCATATCCAGGGTAATTTCTCTTACCTTCTTTCTTATTCTTTCTGGAATTCTTTGCAATACGGAAATCACGGTTTCTGCTTTGGTGCCAGCTACCAAGGCTACTATGGCTCCTTTTTTACCCTTTGCTGCTTTATTGGTCACGATGGTATAAAGCTCTCCATGGGATAAACTGGTTTCATCAATAGAGAGTTGCTCTCCCAGGTTCTGGGGATATAAGAGCCATTTCTTTGCATGGGGCTTTTGATCCCAGCTTTTAAAATCACTAAGATTATCACGATACTGACGAAGCAGGTTTTTGACCTTTACCCCATAAAAGGAACTAATGGTTTCAACGCTATTGGGAGCGGTATCGATTGATTTCTTTTAAAAAAGCCGCGAATTCCCCTGTCAATCGCGTTCCTTTTTCCACTAAAGTCCATTCTCGATAAATCACTTTGCCGCTCTCCAGATCCAGCCATCGCCGCCGCTTAATATGAAAAAACGCCTTATGTCCACGGATAGGAAAGTCTTGAACCGTGATTTCTGGAAAGAAACCTTTTGACTCTACTTTAATGGATGCCCATTCTGTGGGTAATTTATTGATTTCTTCCAGGTGGATATGAAGCGTATCATTTTCTTCAATAGAACCAGTAAATTCAAAGTTCTCCAGGATGAAATCAGGGAGAAATAATCGGAGCAGGGAGGTGGTATCGGAGGCCATGAACAGTAAAGAAATTAAAAATGTAAAGCTAACTTTTTATGATCCGCCCCACAACTTTTGGCATTGATCCCGTAGTGCTCTAAACCAGCTGAGCTAAACTCCCTCTCATGTAAAAAGCCTTCCAGTGTGTGCTGAAAGGCTTTTTTGTGGTATCAGCTGGAATCGAACCAGCGACACAAGGATTTTCAGTCCTTTGCTCTACCAACTGAGCTATGATACCAAGGCTGTTTTTCATCGCTTCAAAGCGACGTGCGCCAACTAAAGCGCCAAATCATGTATACTGAACCCAAGATCGTTATCTCCGAGGACATGGAGAAGAGAGCCTACATTACTTATTACTTTGATGGAGTTCGATACAGGGAGTATAACGGCAACAAGCTCAACTTGAAGATCGCACCAAACTACTGCACAACTTACAAGGACCGTCTTAAGCTAATTAAGCGCCTGGCCTTTGAATTTACGAGTGCCTTAAAGAAAGGATGGAACCCCGACCAAGTAGAGGTTGATACTCCAATACTTGAGACGAGCACCTTGAAGGAAGACCTGACTGCTATCCTTCAGATTAAGCTGCGGTCTGATTTAAGCGCCACCTACAAGCGAGATCTAAATGGTATCATTATTCAGTTATTTGCCTTCTTACCGGTCGAAGTTCTGAACAAGCCATCATCAGACCTGGAAAGTCGGAAAATAGAGGGTTTTCTGAACAAATTCAACAGCTCAGGCACCCATTATATGAATAAGAGACGAGTATTGGGTGTTTTCTTCAAGGAACTCCTTCGTATGAAGAAAGTAAGGAATAATCTACTGGATGAGATACCTAAAATGAAGCAAAAAGCACACTTGCATAAGATATATAGTAAGGAGCAGCTAAAGGCAATACTTGAGTTCTTGAGAGCCAACTATCCCAACCTACATCTTGCATGCCTCCTCGCTTACGGGTGCTTTCTTAGGCCACACCAGGAAGCGAGGCTACTCTGCGTCAGACATATCAGTCAGGACCTCACAACAATCCATCTTAGCGGCAATGAGAACAAAAGTAAGCGTATTAGAGTGATAAACGTACCGTCCTACGTCCAACTGGCCCTTCGAGAACGGATCTCCGAAAACTTAAACCCGAATGCAAACATTTTAAGCGGCAACCTTGAACCTTATAATGCTTTCTATCTAAACACGCAGTGGGCAAGAGCTAAGATAAGGCTCCAGTCTTTGAATCTCATACAAGAGAATCAAACTATATACTCGTTCCGGCATACAGCTGCAGTGAACGTTTTCCGAAAAACAAAGTCCTTACATATTCTTCAAAAGATGCTCCATCATAGCAATATGATCGTGACATTAAACTACCTCCGTGGTCTTGGAGAAGAAAACATCAATGAGTTAAAGAGCTTTTTACCAGAGCTGTAGCCTTAAATAATAAGAAGAAGTATAAAGTACTCCCTAAAACATATACCTTTATTTCAAACCTAGCCTATCATGGATACATTCAAGGACTTCCTAAGCGAAGTAAAAAGCCGGGCCTCTAATCCTCTTATCGTGTCATTCGTAATTTCATGGCTCTTTTGTAATTACCAGATACCAGTGACATTGCTGTTCTACAAGCAAAGCGAGCTTCCTTTAGATAGATACACTTCATACCTGGGTGTCATTCAAGCAAACACCAACTTCCTTTATAACTTCTTCATACCGCTAGTCTTAGCAATAGCTTATACTCTTACCATGCCCTTTGTGAAAGGATTCATCAGATACCTGCAAGCATGGGTCAACGCTGATAACGATACAAGAATACTGGAAGCCACTAACGACGGTTCGATGCCTATTAGTAGATTCAATCAGTTGCGTGAAGAACTTAAAATAGAACGAGCGAGCCTCAAAGAACTCATTAGAACAGAAAGTGCTACCGTGGATACATTACGGGCACTACAAAGCGAATATGACAAGCTGGAGCTGCAAAACAAGACCTTATCCACTGAAGCAGAGACATCGACAAAGGAAAAACAGCAGAACCTACGGCAAATTCAAGATCTAGAAAGTAAAAATGCTAAATTAGGACTTGACCTAAATGACGCCATCAGTCACGCCGAGAAAGCTGAACTAAAGATTGCTAAATGGAACGCATGTAATGATTCTTCGACGATGAATGGGACCTGGCTTGTAAAGCGGATCACGGTGATCCCAACAGATCATCAAGACGTCGAACGTACACACCAATCAGAAGAACCGTTCACTTTATCATTCAACAATGGCACCGTTGCGTCGTCCTTGATTGATGATGAGGGTCAAATCTATGATATAGCGGGGAACTTGAATGAAAATAGCGTAGCCTTTATCATCGAATATAGAAGCGAACATAAGCAATATCGCAAAGAAACGTACTTCATTAAACTTGCTCATGCAAGGCCACTGGTTTTAGAAGGGTTTCTCGACGGAATACATCACGTCAGATTCGAACTACAAGAAAGTTAGCAACCAGACATACTATGTATCCAGCGCTCTAAGTCACGGATCATCACACCTTGATAACCAACATGATGAATGGCTTGCTCAAGAAGAGCGTTCAACTTAAATTAGCTTATTAGTCTTATCAACCTTAACCATGCACGGCTACTACTCCCCTCCTATAATCAGAAGCTCCAGTGACATCAATAAGAGAGTATACATTGAATTCTACTATGACGATAAGCGGATTAGGCAGTACAATGGTAATTGTATCGGACTCAAATTGTACCCCAATCGTGCAAAGACAATTCAGTTACGCGATAAAATCCTCAAACTGCTCCGCAATGAGCTAGAAGTACGCTTAAATGATGGCCGATATCACCCCGGAATATCAAACAAGAGGAATGAACAGCGAGTTAGTAGACCATTCGCGTCACCTTCGAAGGCCAAAGATGACGCCCATCTAATCACGACATATAAAGTCAGTATGCGTGAAATTCACAGTCAGTTCCTTGACTTCTTAACTAAAGAAGAACGACTCTTAAATGTCGAGGACTTACCTTTCGAGAGAATACAGGAATTCCTATCATACCAGCAACCTAATACCGGGTCTATAATAAACCTGCAGCTCAGGTTGCATGATGAGAGTGTCGGCAATGGGATTGTTAAGGATGGTGAGAGTGTCGGTGATACCAAACCACCTCGATAAGAAGCCCCGGCTAGCATTTCCGGAACAAGGCCCCGGGGGCAGGAGCTCACATCTACATCTTAGCCAAAACTTAACTAAGATGAATGTGAGACATTAAACGTTTCTCCGGGTTCCTGGCTGTCATCCTCCAACGCAGCTGGCCTTTGCACAAATAGCTCAGAGGGAAATAACGTTACATCAGCTGCTATTTTAAAACGCTTAATATCATCACTTGAGGGACGCCAATTCCTGTCTTTGAGGTAATGTTTACGAGCATACACGTATAGAGCTCCATAAACCGATAGGGGCTTACCTTTGCGGATTTTAGCTGGATTAACTATGAACATGTCCGTCCCCTTTATTGCTTCGATGATATTATTTCGCTTAAGCTGTGCAAGAGCACTCCTCATTCTCGGATTGTTCTTTTGCTTAAACTCCCATAGCGGATTGTTCATTACCAGCTCCCTTTGAATCTGAATTACAAGCTTGATCGCACTTGCAGATAGACCATCATACAAGTCTGCAGACGAAATGAATATCTCCCCGTTTAGTCGAAACGACTTATCAGTTTGCTTCACTTGTACGATTGTATTGCTATTGAACTTTTCGGCATTGGCCTCGCCATGTGTGCCTTGACTCATAAGCTCCAAGACCTTGTCAGCGATCTGATGATGTAGCGCGATCTTTCCCATATGCAAATATGGGATATTTGTAAACAATAACGAAACATATATACAAAGTTGTAAACAATAGGTTTACACAACAAACGTACATATAATTGAAGTACAGATAAATACAACGACTATTCCACTAAAGAAACTTCCACACTATTCGAATCATGTTCTTACTCAAACCATTAACTATCTAACCGAAGGCACTCGATCTCTCAAATATGATCTATACTACAAACATACTAACCACCGCGGGGCAGGAATGCTTTTAAATTCAAGATGGACGAAAACAATTTTGCACCTTGCTTGAAGAAGTGAACTTACACAACATAAACTAGACTATACTTAGCTCTACTAGAAACACGAACCTACGTTCTCCCAAGTAAAAAAGACTCACGTTGAGAGTCAGCTATCCTAAGACCCTCATGTCAAATCACTACCTTTAGAACATCTTCGAGTTAGCTTTTAAACAGCTTGAAGCTAACTTGATACCTATAGAAAGAGATATTACTAGCTACTGCTAAAGCTCTCTTGATCTTAATATCATCTTCAAGCGCAATGATGATCCCTGTTACAGTCTGCCCAGGCTCCGCAAGTTCCTGCAATACATATCCCATATATCGCTGTATTTGTCCAACGACCTGATCACTAGCTCTACCCCTCTTTAACTCTACTACCAACAACTCGGCACCATCCTTACTGATGGCCAAGATGTCTATAGGACCTGTATCGCTCGGGTATTGCCTTCCTACCTGCTCTCCCTCGTCCTCATAGATCTTATATTTCTTGCCGAGTTCAGTATTCTTCCAGTTGTGAACCAGGAAGTCTTCTAAATGTCGTTCCAAAGCAAATACGGTAGGATCTTCAATGGACAGGTCGGTCGCGACGATTGGCGGCAACTCTGATCCAACGATTAAACTATCTATTTCACTTGCATACTTTGACACCAGCGAGATTGTACCTACTGACCCTGTAGAATTCTTCAACTCCGCGCTCATTTCCGCGCGGTCGATGGTTTGATGAAACCAATTAACAGGGCGTCTATGAGGCAAATTCTGACCCGGAGTATATATATAATCCCCCGTTACCTCACCAACATAATAGCTTCCAGATCCAGTGGGTGACAGGATAATGTCACCTATACTGATTCCTTTGGCTACAGTGTGCAAAGCTCCGCAAGCCAAACCGGCCCCAACCTTTGTCTTTTCCGGAAACTTGTTAAGAAAGAATGGGATAAACTCCCTATTGAAGTCTTTCCAATTATCTGAAAGACGCCCGGCAAGATCAAAATCAAAGCCGAAATCAGCACCTATAAAGCCCCATTCAAAACACTCCCGTGCAAATACGCTCGCGCGCCCTAACATCACTCGATAATAGTTCTTCATATATCTTCCTTAGGCAGCAGTGTTATTAACTCCATCGAAAAACGTATTGACAAACTTAACCACCTTATCTAACACGCGGTTAATAGTGGCTCTCCTGGTGAGGATCTTAGGCTTTTCTACAAGCAAGTTCACAATCTCATCACCGAGCGGCTCCCGTTCCGTGTACAGATAGCCTTCAATCACGTCCTGCAGCTCTTTCGGCTTGAGACTTTCCTCCGCAACAAGGCGTTGAAAGGCTTCAACACGTTCTTTATCCCAAAAGGCACCGAACTCAGAGGTCACATCTTCAGAGTTTCGTATATGTGGCATATTCTCGGCAATGAACTTCTGGATTAGCTCCTTCTTGCTCCGAAGTTGAACTGTTCCATCAATAAGGTCGGTAATATGCTTCACCTTCTGCTTTCTTGTTTTCTCGTCGGCGTCGGTAAGGTTAGCCAGCAGTGCCAGGATGTAATCCACATTGATCTCGTCCCGATGTATAAGTTCCAGTTCAAAATCAACATCGTTCAGTATCGACACCTTCTCCTTCGGCTGAGCTTTAGTACTCTGATAAAGATCAAGATACTTACTTTTATAATCCTCGAAAGCCTGTAGGTCCATATCAATATGGTCCGGATGAAAGTCGGAGAAGCTTGTTAGCACGTTATTGACCCGCATCAATTCACGAAACGCCTGCACGAATGCCAGCTTATCTGGCTCCCTCACAAGATCACTCACGCTGTCAACTGTGGGAGCGATCTTTAATAACTCTTCATAAGCCTTATTAAACTTGGCAACATAGTCCTCATAAGGCTCCATAATAATGACATCCGGAGCATCCTTATTAGAGAACATAGCGATAGCATCATCAGTAGCCTGTTTCAAATTCCTAAAGCATACAATATTCCCCTGAGACTTCACATCATCCAGTATACGATTCGTTCTGGAGTAGGCTTGAACAAGTCCATGGTATTTCAGGTTCTTATCTACATACAGCGTATTCAGCGTCTTGCTATCAAAGCCGGTCAGGAACATATTCACTACAAGAAGCAGGTCAATCTGCCTCTCCTTAACCTTCTTGGCAATATCATTATAATAGAGATAAAACGAATGACTGTCACGTGTATTGAAGCTGGTTCCGAATAGAGAATTATAATCCGTTATACAGCTTTCAAGATAATCCCTGCTGTGTTGAGTTTTGTATAAAGGGACGGTCTCTGCTGCCATGCTGAATACCTCCTCTTCTTCAAGGATTCCGTTAGCATCCTTATCATCTTCATTAACGCCATAAGAGAATATAGTGGCTATTCGAAGATTATGTCTACCGTCCTTTTTCTTCGCTTTAAAGAGATCATAATACTTCGTAAGCGAATCAATACTGCTAACACAGAACATAGCCGTAAAACGCCTGGAATGCGTCTTCCGATCATGATTTTCTATAATATAGTCGGCTATTTTCTCTAAACGAACCGGACTTTCAAGAAGCTCTTTAGTATCGATGTCCTCCACCGGAATATCAACATAAGTTGGCCTATCAACCTTGTCCTTGTATCTCCCAACGTATTCAATCGAAAACTTCAATACGTTGTCGTCCTTAATAGCGTCGGTGATCACGTATTTATGCAAACACTCGTCAAACAAATCAGTAGTAGTTCGCCTTGACCCAATACTGCCCGTCGCATTCTCAGCCAAAATAGGCGTTCCCGTAAATCCGAACATCTGGTGATTATTGAAGAAAGCTTTAATGCGTCGGTGCGTATCACCAAACTGACTGCGGTGACACTCGTCGAAGATAAAGACGATCCGCTCATCTTTGAGCTTCTCCATCTTGCTGAGATAACGCTTATTAAAGACAGCGTTATTCAGCTTCTGAATCGTCGTTATAATTAACCTGGTGTCATCGCTGAACTTCTTAACCAGCGATTGAGTATCGTCGGTTTCATCAACACTTCCCTTACTGAAGCTATTAAACTCCTTATTCGTTTGATAGTCGAGATCTCGCCTGTCTACTACGAACACCACCTTATGAACCTTGGGAAGGCTCACCAACAGCTGGCTTGTCTTGAAGGATGTAAGCGTCTTTCCTGATCCGGTAGTATGCCAGATATATCCGTTCTTATGACTGAACTTTACCCGGTCAATCAGCGCCTCAACCGCATAGTACTGGTAAGGGCGCAGCACCATCAAAGACTTGTATGTTTCATTGAGAACCATGTACCGGGTCACCATCTTGGCTAAATGGCACGGTTCAAGAAACACCTCTGTAAATGCTTCAAGCTGCGTGATGTTCCTGTTATTTACATCCGACCAGTAGAATGTCTGCTTGAAGTTAAGATCCTGTATCCTATTGTTAGCATAGTACTTGGTGTTTACCCCGTTACTGATCACAAACAGCTGAACATACAGGAACAATCCCTGCGAGGCAGCATACGAATGTCTATGGTATCGTGTGACCTGATTGAACGCTTCTTTTAGCTCAAGCCCACGGCGCTTCAATTCTATCTGTGCTATTGGCAGTCCGTTTACGAGAATAGTAACATCATACCGATTCTTGTAGCTGCCCTCCATGTTGATCTGATGAGCTACCTGGAATTCGTTCTTACACCAATGATCCTGATTGATAAACTCAATGTAAGTAGTGGTGCCGTCGTCGTTTGGTAAGGCATACTTATCACGGAGGATCTTAGACCTGTCGAATACGCTGGAACTCCTATTTAAGTGGTTAAGTATCTTCGCGAACTCAGTCTCTGAGAATGATGCTTGGTTGTGCTTCTCTAGCTGGCCCTTTAGATTAATGAGTAGTTCCGACTCATTCCTGATGGTTACGAATGAATATCCTAAGGCGATCAGTTGCCTGACTAGGTTCTCTTCAAGTACTTGTTCGGATTGGTGGGTCATTGACTACTGTGCTCTCTGCTTGTTGCCATAGCTATAAAGAATGACCCACTTGCAGTTCTGATGGTATGCAAGTAGGTACTGTTATTACAAACATATCGAATCTCTTAAGAGTTTGCAAGGAGTGTTTGCTTATACAAACATCTGCTGAAGGAGTCCTTTCTTGTACTCCCGTGTTAATGCAATTTGAGTGGTGACATACTTGATTTTATCGTCAATAGCTGATAGAAAGTTGGCAACTTTCGTTTGTTCTTGTAGAGATGGAACGTTGATCTTAAGCTTGCCTAGCTCAGCTTTGCTTATCTCTAGGAAAGTAGATCCACTCGCATTCTTTAGCAACTGATGCTTATTTAGCTTAAGCCAATAATATACAAATTCATTGACGTTTGATTTGCTTACTACAATTGATTGGAAACCTTGATTTGTGCAGCAGTCTGTTAATGCAATACTTACATCCCCAACTGTCGCACGGCTAGAGAGCAAAACAGCACCTTGAGGTAGAAGTTTCGCAGACGAATTAATCAATCCCTGTTGAGATATTCTACGAACACTACTTTCTACATATTTCGATTTCAATTCAGTCGGTGTGAACCAGTTGATTTCACCCCGCCAATAACTCTCAATTGATGTGTCTGGCGTTCCGCCACCAATAATAATACCTACATCAGCCAGCTTTCCCTCCTTCCAATCTGGATAATCTTTCCCATGATCATCTTTAAACCTGATCTCTTGGCTGAAGATCTTCTGCATAACACCTTTCTTGTACTGCTCAAGCAAGCCTTTCTTCTTTTCGAGTAGCTGGATCTTATTATCAACAGCTGTTAGGAAGGCTGCTATCTTCTGTTGCTCTGCTAAAATGGGAACGGTTACTTGGATACCATTAATCTCGTTTGGAGATAGATTTGGAGGATCTGAACCAGCAATATTGCTCTCGATTATAGTGACTAACCTGTCTTGCTGCAATAGATAATATATAAACGGTAGATGATTTGAAGTAATAATCTTACCAACTCGCTGATTTAACAGAGCTCCGTCAAATTCATCATCAATCATTGCTATTTTTAGCCTGCTATTTAGAATCGGACGAGTTAATGCAATCACACAATCACCTTTTTTCAGTATAAACTTACTGTGGCTCCTTGTAAAGCTAACAGGTAAATAGGATAGATTGTCTTTCTTCATCTTATGGATACCCACATCAGCTATCTTCACCCATCTGACACCTGACTCCACAGCATGGCTGCTTGAAAAAGCAAATCCATTAAGGATAGTCAAGACGCTTCCTAGTCTAACTATCCGCCAGTCTTCTGAAAATCCACAAAATCTTAATACAGGAGTACTAGTACCTTCTTCCATATCAAATCGGTGAATCAAGCCCTAATTCCGTACAGTAATCGACTAATAAGCTATCTGATGCACGGATTTGTGCTTCAAGATCCCTCAGATCGGCGGCTACCTCATTGAGGTCAATAGAATCTTCTTCTTCAAAGGTATCAACATACCTCGGAATGTTAAGGTTATATTCATTCTCCTCAACTTCTTTCAAAGTCGCAGCATAACTGTACTTACTCGACACCTCTCGCCTCCTATAAGTACGGATTATCCCATCAATATCCTCCTCCCTAAGCTGATTCTGATTTCCAACCTTACCAAATTGCTGACTCGCATCAATAAACAGGATATTATCATCCGCTTTGCGACATTTCTTGAAGACAAGAATACAAGTAGGAATACTAGTACCATAAAAGATATTAGCAGGAAGACCAATCACCGCATCCAGGTAATTCCTATCTTTAATCAGAAACTTCCGAATATGCCCTTCGGCTGCTCCCCTGAAGAGGACACCATGCGGCAACACAACTGCCATGGTACCGTTCTCTGCCAAATGATAAATCATGTGCTGAACGAAGGCAAAGTCTGCTTTGCTACCAGGGGCGAGTTTACCGTACTCACTAAAGCGATCATCAGTTGTAAAAACACTACTGGCACTCCATTGAGCAGAAAAAGGAGGATTAGCTACGATCGCCTCAAAACGTAGGTCAAGATGCTGCGGGTGAACTAGCGTATCTTCCTGTTTGATATCAAACTGCCGATAATGAACATCATGCAGAATCATATTCATCCTGGCAAGGTTATATGTCGTACGGTTCAGCTCCTGACCGTAGAAGTTGGATACATGCTCGACTTCCTTGGCTACCCGCAACAGCAAGGAACCCGATCCGCAGGTAGGATCGTAAACCGACTTCAGCTTAGTCTTATCTGTAGCTACAATTTTCGCAAGTACGGTAGATACCTGCTGAGGCGTATAGAACTCCCCCGCTTTCTTACCAGCACCACTGGCAAACTGTCCTATCAAGTACTCATAAGCATCACCCAGTACATCTGCGTTGGTATCTTCAAGCTTGAAGTCAATCTTGTCAAGGTGAGCAAGAACCTTAGAGATAAGATCATTCTTAGCTTTTTCTGTTCTACCCAGCTTTGTGGATGTAAGGTCCAGATCTTCGAAAAGATTATCAAAGTCGTCTTCGCTAGCCGTACCCATAGTACTCTTCTCTATATTCTTCAAGATATCCGTTAAGTCTTGAAGTATAAAGTTACTTACTCCGTCACCATCTCCATCCTCTACTTTAGCATTCCCACGCCTGGCAATCTCACTGAACAACTCAGACGGCTTCAAGAAGTAACCGAGTTTGTCTATTGCCTCTTCATGTACGGCCTGCAGATAAGCTTGACCCTCCTCCGTACCCTCATCGAGACTATTATACAGTATTCCATCCTCTTCAAGGATCGAATTCGCGTACATCAGCATCTTTTCACTTAAATACTTGTAAAAGATAAATCCCAGGATATAATCCCGGAATTCGTCGGCATCCATCTTGCCGCGTAGGGTATTAGCTATATTCCAGAGCTGTTGCTCCAGTTGTTTCTTCTGATCTTCAGACATTTGAACAATTAAGAATTATGCAGCAATATGATCATTTTGATGATCAATCACAACAATTATCACGATGTCTAACTGTCGTGTTGTTAAGATTTAGATAGGACTTATTTTTGCTACTCGTTCGATTCAGCCAATCTTCTTCCTTGACCTGGCATCGCTCGTTGTAGGGGAGCTTCTAACACTTTAATATCCCTCGAGGCGGGTTTCCACTTACTTCTTTTTAAGCATCTTTCATGTGCTAGATTAAAAAGAGCCATCAATCCCCCTAAAGCACTCCCTCTTCTTATCTTTGCGGGATTGACTATATAAATACTACTACCATGGATCCCTAGTATGATACCTTTCCGCTTGAGTTCAGCAAGTGCTGTCTTTACACTTCCGCTTTTTGCATCCTTCAATTCCCAGAGCGGGTTGTTCAACAAGAGCTCCTGTTGGATTTTGATCACTATCTCCTTGCTTTTATTGCTTAATCCGTCATAAAGGTCTCTAGATACAATCACGAAATCGCCCTTAAATTTAAAGGAGGATTGTTCACCTTCTAATGAACGATACTGTTTATCATCAACTTTCTCAAATCGATTTTTGCTGTGATATCCCAGCTTCCTAACCTTTTCGATAAATAGATCGACCTTTTGGTCGAATCGTTTGTCTTCAATTTCCATACCAGCAAAGATAATATAGTTGTCCTAATTATCATCACTAACATACTTAATCTGTACCATTATATAGAACTAATTAATATACCTATTAATTTACTAATCAGTTAGTTGAGTTTAGTCATTGGTGTCATATATACTAATTATACTTCAAATACCAAGCAAATTAAGCTCACATCTTGAAGAAATGAAAACGCACCACTAGCATTACAGTTCAATCCTCATTACTGGCAGTTCTAAAAGTACATCCCAGTACAAAATCGATTTCAACATTCAGTTACGTCCCATTGTTGATTTGTTCCTTCTCTCTTTCATCAATCAAATAAGCAAATCATTACATTTACCGCATGAAAACCTTACGTACAACTTTCAAGGGTATAGCTATAGTTGTAGCTGTACTCTTGTCCACTGCAGTAACAACCCTGGTATATAAGTTCTTCTCCTCACTGACGAATGTCGAGGGCAACTGGGCGCAAGATCTACTAGGATTTGGAATGTGGCTCTTTGCGGTGATATATATGGGCAATATGACTGCGACCTTGGTGAATCGCGCATTTAAGAAGTATGAAGGCTAAGGCTTTCATTTGGTTTAACATATAGAAACAATCTATAGAAAGGAAACCTTTACTATAGAAACCCATAAGAATGAAAAGCACATGCAATCGAAACAGTGAAGTTCTCATACCTTCAAGCTACGACGCTAGCAATCCCCAAGGCAATTCCTTAATCACGATATAACCTTAACATAAAATATGAAGTAAAGCAGGATTCTCAAGCAACTTGAAGTGGTAAACTACTGAAAGGTTGCACCAACATAATAGACGACTGACGGCCACAGGAAAACACCATTCTACTCCAAAGGTCATGTTATTCCTACAGCGAAATCACCGCAGATTAGCACCAAACTACTTCGAAGATTACCTTCATTTTGGGACAACTTGAATACATAATAACCCTAGAAGCAGTATACTTAACTACATATAGTCCGGTTGGAAATCTTCCTATAACCCACTACTTATAACGCCTTAGTGAGCGAGACAACACAATTTGTTATTACATCTCTCACACACAGATCCAATCGCTCTTGCGTTATAAAACCAGCCTCATAATCTGTTCAAGCTAGAAAATCATAGCACATAAGACGCGCCATCTAATGCGCCAAAATGAAAAGTAGCACCAACACTACGATTATTCATCAACATTCCCTACTTTTAGTGTGCGCAACGTCATCAGGAAGAGATGAAAGACACCTGAAGGAGCACAGCAACACATCAAATCGCCCCAAACAACAAAACCCCAGATTTCTCTGAGGTTTCGTTTGTGGGAATTACTGGGTTCGAACCAGTGACCCCTACCTTGTCGAGGTAGTGCTCTAAACCAGCTGAGCTAAACTCCCTTCATGTAAAAAAGCCTTCCAGTGTGTGCTGAAAGGCTTTTTTGGTGGTATCAGCTGGAATCGAACCAGCGACACAAGGATTTTCAGTCCTTTGCTCTACCAACTGAGCTATGATACCATTCCCGTGTTGGGGCTGCAAATATAATTTAATTTTTGATTTCTCCTCCTTGATCAACAAAAAATCAAACTTTAACATTCGAAGGCTAAAAAGGCCTATCGCGTCCGAATCAGCGAAACATCATCCATCTGACAAGACGCCCCACCCTTTCCTGCCGCTTTAAAGCCAATTTCCACCTTACCGTTCTTTACAGGTATATCCACCAACTCAACTACCTTCCAATCTGAATTCGCACCTTGTAACTTGTACACCTTTCGCTTACCTCCACTTTCCCCGTACATCTCCAGTAGCTCAAAACGACCCGTACTCTTGACCGTAGCCTTCAGCGTATAAAGCCCATCAGGTAATTTTACATAAGGCGAAGAACTGATCACCTGCGACACATTCCGCTCGAAATCCACCATATCACTAATATGGAGACTCTTCTCTCCTGTCACCTTCCTTCTGTCCTCCTCCGTGTTGAAATAGTTCAACGCGGGAGAAGCCAAACTGTCCAGAGAGATCGCACTACCCTTCAGCACCCTGGTATCCCAACCGGTAAGTGCCGTCTGCTTAGGCTTTACCACACTAGGAATCCGCTTCCGGTCTGCCTCTAAGCTTCCATTACTCACATAGTTATTGTCCACTGCCACATCCCACTCTCCTGTCCGGGCATTCAGATTCCATGAACTCAGGGAATTGAAATAGGGACGATCGCCGTTAAACGACAGCGGAACCCAGACATTATAGCCCAAGCCATTGCCGGCAAAGTTCGACCACCTGTCACCGCAATAAACCACCGTTTCCTGCTTAGTCCCCTTTAGGGTCACGAAAAATCCGGTCTGCGAAACGTGCGCATAATCCTTCTCGGCACCATCCATAACCAACATCTCGTTATGCGGCTTATAGGGCCCTCTTACATCGTCAGCTATCAGGTAATAGGCCAGGGAACCATCCCATCCGTAGATGTTAGAGGCTGCCATGTAATACTTGCCCTTGTACTTGAACATGCAATTTCCCTCACGACTTGCTCCTTCAAATATCTTAACGCAATCAAGTAAGTCTACTTTTCCATCCTTCATCCCAATCTCCGAAACGTAGATCTTGTTTCTACCCCTGCCATAAGAATAAACCAGGTAGGATTTGCCGGTATCCTCATCCGTAAAGACGGTCTGATCTCCGGTATTCGTAGTTCCGATGCGGTCCAGCATACTAATCTTCTGATGCCATTTGAACGGTCCTGCTGGACGATCTGAAAGGGCGATCAGCACCTCTCCCCCATGTTGGACTAGCATGGCGTATTTACCTATTTCTTTGACATAGGCCACTCCGAGCCGGCCTACCCAGTTCCATCTTCCGTCGGGCAGGGCTTCTGCTTTTGTCATCGCGTCGGCTTCGAACTTCCAGTTCACCAGATCTTCTGAAGTATAGCAGGTCACAGACTCGAAACTTGCCCGGGGTAATGTCCGCTCAGGGGAGCTCCGGTAAGTCTCTGCTTCCTTGTAGTGGACGCCATACCAGTAATATTGCTCTTTGCCGCTGCCAGGATCTTTGAACCTGAAAATACCTCCGCCCTGGCTGTAAATACCGTCTCCCTGGCTGGTCTTCCAGAACACATCGTTCTTGATATTTAGCTTCTGAGCGGCAGCGGGACTAACCGCACAGATGAATGCGATCATTACAAAGAAAAAGCGCCCCTTGGAGGCGCCGGATAGAAAATTCGAAAATTCGTACATAATAAAGCTTGTGTGAACTAAGGCATATTCTTTTTCTCAAACCTCCACTGGGAGTTCTGTGCCAGTCCTGCCGGATTGCCGGAGAACAACTTGCCCGCCTCTTTGTCGCCCTTCAATTGCCATTTATACCAGGCTGTGGCCACTTTAGCGAACTCTCCACCGTGATGCTGCATGTAGGTACCCCCATGGCCAACGTCCATATTCGCTACAAATACCGGTACATGATTGATCTGCTTATAATCATCCATTCCGTTCGCATACGCGATGTCCTTTTCCCCGCCGAGCAGGTACAAGGTAGGCGTATGGATCTTTTGAAGATTATTTTTTGTGAGGCTTGGCATATTGTTGATGCCATTACCCGGCGTATTGAATATACCGCTGTTGCAAACCACAACAGTACTTACTCTTGGATCTGATGATACCTCCAGGGTCTGCAGGCCGCCGCATGACATGCCGCTCACCGCAATTTTCTTCACATCCAGTTTGTTGTAGTACGGGCTATTCTTATCGCTGTTCTGTGCAATTGCCCAGTCAATAGCGTCGGTAAGCTGTGATGACTTCGATCTGCCGCTGCCTTTCTCCCCTTCGGCAGGCATGGGACCAATGGCTACTACAAAAAATCCATGAGAGGAAACTTCCGAAAGAAAGTTCAGGTGCTCCCAGGGTGAATTTGCACAGGCTCCGTTACCCCAGGCAATGATAGGAAGCTTCGCCTTACTGCCAAATTTACTCAGGTCTTTCGGGCGGAATATGGTATGCGTGGTAAGCGTGCTTTCCGAAAGCATGATAGCGCTGTATGGACCTGTTCCACCGTCTTCCACTACTCTTGAAGCGGAGGGGCCTGAGGTCGACTGCTGCTGTGAGAAACCAGGCTTCGATATAGCGAGCGCGGCCAAAATTATCAATACATAGAGGGCGATCGGTTTTTTGATCATATTTTTTGGTTTAGAGGTTAGCGCAATAAATATAGTAAAGTATTCGAACTGAAGGTATAAGGCCCGGTATTTTTTAATGAAGCGGCTAACATCTACGGCCACCTGCCGGAAAAGCCCTGCACAGTAATTCCGGAAATTTAGGGAACAGGTGCTGCAATGAGCAACTCCTAAAAACAGAAAAGCCTCCCGGCAAGCGGAAGGCTTTGTATATCGTGGGAATTACTGGGTTCGAACCAGTGACCCCTACCTTGTCGAGGTAGTGCTCTAAACCAGCTGAGCTAAACTCCCTTCATGTAAAAAAAGCCTTCCAGTGTGTGCTGAAAGGCTTTTTTGGTGGTATCAGCTGGAATCGAACCAGCGACACAAGGATTTTCAGTCCTTTGCTCTACCAACTGAGCTATGATACCATTCCCGTGATTGGGTCTGCAAATGTAGGTTCTTTTTCTAATTTCTAAAACTTTTTTTCAAATAAATGGGCCACATATCCGTTCTTGAGAAGTTCTCATTTGATTATGAGGTAATTAAAAATTAAAAGTTTCAGATTTAAAAAGGATCGCCGTACTAAAGAGCGATCCGTAATAGTCTAGACAATCTTCAAACAAAAAGCATACGACAATTTACTCTTATCTGGTAAACTAATCGTGAGTGCGTCCCCATCATGTGTAAAGGACAGCTTTTCGTCCCTTCCCAACATGCTTACACCACTAATGGTCCTTTTCACCTCATTGCTCCCTCTCTTCAAAGACCTGATTTTAACCCTGTTATCTTCAGGCCACCCCAAAACAATAGCATACAGCACATTGCCTTTAGTTGTAAATCGGACATCGGAAGATGAAAATGCCTTACCTTTTCCTTCATTGAAACCCTGAGCTGAAAGGGGAGCGGCGGATTCCATTGCAGGACCCTCTCCAAATACCATCCAGGGCCGCGTATCATATATCGCATCTCCATTTACAGCCATCCACTCTCCGATCTCTTCAACAATAACGCGCTCGCGTTCATCGATAGAACCATTGCCTCTTACCGGAACACTCAATAAAAGGTTGCCATTTTTACTGACGACATCGGCAAGCGTATGAATCACTGTTTTGGCACTTTTATAACGATTGTTTTCATAGATGCTACGATCATAATGCCAGCTGCCTAAACACGTGTCTGATTGCCATGGATAGGGTTCAATTGCATTGCTTTGTCCTCTCTCAATATCCCAAACCATGCATTTCCTTTGTAGTTCATCTAAAATCTTACCAAATATCACTGCCTCCTGAGAACCATTCCTTTTAACACTTTTATTGTACAAATAAGCCGCTATCCGGAGCCCGGCATCATTGATAGGCCATAATGGCAACGCGGTATCGTCGAAATAAACCATATCCGGATTGTAAGAATCGATCAGATCGATCGTACGGTTAAAAAACTTATCGCAGTATTCTTTAGAAGGCTGACTTACACCATTTCCCCAGTTCCACTGTTTATGAATCATTCCGTTATCGTTACTATTTTGACTAAGAGGATGGTTTTGTTCATAAAGTTCTTGCGGATCCAGCCCTTCCCACCATGTCCCTTTTCCCTGCGCCTTCCTCAGCTTTCCATCATAAGTGACTCCCGCATACGGCCCGGTCTTGTCTGCGCGCTGAGCAGTCTCCATCCAACTCCAGGTATGAGCAGCATGAACGCTTACTCCAAAGTGCATCCCGTTTTTCCGGGCTGCTTTTTCCCATCCACCTACAAGATCTTTCCTAGGCCCCAATTTGGTAGAGTTCCAGTTCTTCTGATATTTACTGTCGTATAGATCGAAATTATCATGATGGTTCGCCAGTGCCATAAAATACCTGGCTCCTGCTTTCTTATAGAGAGCGAGCAATTCCTCCGGGTTCCATGCATCAGCTTTCCATTCGTTGATAATATCTTTAAATCCAAATTTGGAAGGGTGTCCATATTTTTCAAGGTGGTACTTATACTGCCGACTTCCTTCCATATACATTTCACGTGCATACCAGTCTCCATATTCGGCTTCACATTGAGGTCCCCAGTGCGCCCAAATTCCGAACTTGGCATTCCTAAACCAGTCGGGCGTTTTAAAGTTCGACAATGACTCCCATGTTGGCTTGAACGAGGATGTTTCCACTTCCCCTCCCAGACCTTTCAAAATACGACTGGCGGCGTTGATCTCATCTGCTAAGGCCAATGCCGGGATAGTTGCTGCCAAATGTTTTAATAATTCTCTGCGTTTCATACGATTAGTTTTTAATCTATCTATGTGTCTACCTGTGACATATGCTACAATCATTCTTCTTCTTAAGTGAAACTCAAAGCTGAAAAATCCGCATCATCATCATCCATTTCTCACCATCTTTGGCCCAGGGCAAGGGGCGCTGGAATTTCCACATTAGGCTCTCCCATTCCTGAACTTTGTTGTTTGTTGCGTCCAGCTTAGATTTACGCTCGAAGGAAAAATCATTCTCTGCTTCAACGATCATAAACAGCCTGTTTCCGGTTCTGTATATTTCCATCTCCTTAATACCGCTATCTATAATGCTTTCCCGGATCTCTGGCCAACCGTTCTTGTGCCAGTATTCATATTCATCAATCAACTGCGGATCGTCCACTAAGTCTAGTGCCAGACAATATCTCTTCATTTACAATTGTGTTACAGCGTTTATATGCATCGGGCAATTTTCATCCAATTTGAAGATCCCGAATCAGTAATTCTTATTCTGAACCAGGTTCTTATTCAGCTGAGTTTCAGAAAGCGGTATCGGCCATAATTCGTTTACGCCCTTTTTAAAGCTTCTTTTCTGATAAAGGAAATAGCCTTCATCATCCACCGGATAATCCTTATAAGTCGCCGGAGTGTTTGTCAACTTCATCCCTGTAAATTGCCGGTTCAATTCCTCAGCAGCGATACCCCATCTGAGAATATCGAAATACCTCAAACCTTCGAAGGCAAATTCCACCCTCCGTTCTCTCCTGATAATGGTTTTTAATCTTTGAGGGTCTGTTTCAACAACGGCCGGCATGTTCACTGAGGATCGTCCCCGGACCAAATTAACAGTTTCGTTCAACAATGCCTGATCAATAGCTGCTCCCGACTCTAACCTGGATTCCAGATAACTCAACAGAATTTCCGGATACCTAATGACAATCCAGTTTCCGCCATAATTCATCAGATTTCCAGAAAAGCTCTCATCCATAAATTTATTGATACTGTATCCGCTCCAATTGTATTTGTTAAACCTGTCAGGAGAATTTGTATTAGGCCGGGCGATATAGGTCTGACCTTTGAACGTCGTCCTGTCGGATATCATAACTGTATAATCCAATCTTGGATCCCGGTTATTATAAGGATTGTTCACGTCATACAAGGGCGATTCGGCTATTGTTTTGCCATCGACACATTCAAACTCTTTTAACAGTTCATTATAGACAGAATACTGATGCCAACCTCCCCATGTTTCCGGATAAAGGTATTGAAGCAGCACATGCGAGTAAGTGTCCACCTGATATTGGGAGCTCAGCACAATCTCCTTACTAAATTCATTCGTCTCCCAGAACAGCTCCCTATACTTGGCCTCAATAATATAGACTTTACTGTCTATTATCGCTTTATACGTAACAGCGGCGTCACTCCATTTCTTCTCAAGCATTTGCAAGCGCCCCAAAACAGCCAGAGCAGCACCTGACGTAATTCGTCCGATTTCACTATTAGGACGAGTAGCTGGTAAGACAGCAGCACTTTCCTTCAGCTCAGTTTCAAGAAACGACCACACTTCCTCCTTAGGGGTGCGAGACACGCTGTTAGCCTCTTGAATGGACAGGACCGTTTTAACCAGCGGAACATCTCCAAAGAACAAAGTAAGATTAAGGTATTCGTAAGCCCTTATAGTCCTTACCTCAGCCGTCATGACCCCTTTTTGTCCCTCATCCATGCTGACACTCCCAATATGGTCCAGAAAGTTATTACATGCCGCTATCCGCTCATATGCATGTTGCCAGTGTGCCCCTGTTACCCAGTAAGATGAGGTAAGCGTCCCGTCCGTCACATGATCCGGAATAAGCTCTTTCTCCGATCCGTTTCCGGCCATTATATCCAGATTTAGTAAAGCTCGGGGTGTCCAGAAATCTTCTCCGCGCCATCCGGCGGATGTCGAATAACAACCTGTCAGGGCAAGTTTGGCATCACCTTCCGACTTCCAAAAAGTAGCGTCGGAAACAGCATCAAGCGGCTGCTTATCGAAAAAGTCTTTATTACATCCTGTTTGAAGGAATTGCAGCACCATACAGGGTACCAGCAATACTTGAGTATATTTTTTAAGCATCATTGTTGACAATAGTTAAGACATTAAAAAAGATCAGAACTTCACATTCAAACCAAAGGTGTATATACCTGTAATGGGGTAAAATGGAGTGTTATCTCCGGTAGACTGGCCCATTTCAGGATCCCAGCCTTGATAGAAGTGTTTGAAAGAAAACAAATTCTGGCCACTTACAAATAGCCGCAGTTTATTGATTTTCATTCGTTCCGTCAGCTTACTCGAAAATGAGTAGCCGAGCTGAATATTTTTCAAACGGATAAAACTGGCATTTCTGTCCCAATAAGTAGAGGGCATGATCGTGCCTGCCCCACTATTTAAACTGGTAAGCTTTGGATATATCGCATTCCGATCTGGATTAGCTTCCGTCCACCGTCCCTCAGCCTGCCACGTCTGAATCTGGCCGCCATTATAAAAAGCAAATGCCTGATATGAGCCCATTTGCCGGCGAAAACCTCCAAGCCCATGCCATAACATAGAGAAATCAAAGCCCTTGAACTCCGCGTTCATCGTAAATCCGTAAGAAAACTTCGGAAAATAAGAGCCAATTACCTTGCGGTCATAAGTCGCATCAACAATCCCATCCGGAACTCCCCCAGGACCATTGATATCTTTATACCTTACAAAGCCGGGCTGAGCAGAATACGGTTGCGCAGGATAATTAGCTATGTCATTATCATCCACAAATAGGCCGTCTGCTTCGTATCCATAGGTAGAGTTAATTGGATGACCTACAAACAATCCCTTATTAATATCTTGCTGTAGTCCGCCTGCTAATGCTGTAACACGGTTTTTTATATAGGAAAAGTTAGGAGTCAATCCTATATTCAACTGACGAATGGAAGTTTGATAATTCAACATCACTTCGAAGCCTGTATTCTTGACTGTAGCAGCATTAGCTTCAGAAGGGGCTAAACCAAGGACGTTTGAGACAGAGATACTGTACAATATATCTGAGGTGGTTTTATCGAAATAGTCAAACACGAGGTTCAGCTTGTTTCCTAGCACCGAAACGTCTAATCCCAGATTGGCTACTCTCGTTGTTTCCCAGGTAATATCGGGGTTTGCTAACCGAGTCAGGCGGGCCCCTGAATAAAGCGTGCCCCCAAAGGAATAATTCTGGCCGAGGCTTAGCACATTTTGAAAAGGATAATTCCCAATATTTTGATTCCCAAGCTCACCCCATGATAAGCGGAGTTTCAGGTTATTCACCCAGCTGAGATTATCCTTTATATACGATTCTTCAGAAAGCCTCCATGCTGCGGATACTGATGGAAAGAACCCCCAGCGCCCTTTCTCAGGAAACCGGGAAGTACCGTCATATCTCGCATTAGCCTCAAAAAGATATTTCTGATCAAAGGAATAATTGATGCGTCCGAAGAATGACCTTAAAGCCCATTCCGAACCTGACCCGGAAGATTGCATATTACTTGAGGATCCGGCATTAAGCTCATACAAGGCATTATTAGGAAAATTGTCCCTGTAGGCACTTGTCCAGTCTTCCCTAAATTCTTCCTGTGAATATCCGCCGAGCATCGTATAGTTATGCTTACCTGTAGCCTTTGCATATTGAACAAGTGCCTGCAAAGTCACCAGATTATTATTTCCTGAACTTACAGAAAGGTTATTGGGACCGACAGTTTTGTTGCTGTTGAATGTAAAATCTGAGGCATAACTGTTGTCGTCGTAATTGTAATATTTATAACCTGCCTTACCACTCAAAGTAAGATTCTTAACGACAGTCCACGCCAACTCTGCGCCTCCAAGGAAATTCCTGTTCTTTCTGTTCACGAACGAGGGGCTTGACAGCCAAGCCTCGGGACTATAGTTATCCTGGTAGCCATACGTACCATCCGATTTTAAACCGGCATACACAGGACCCTCCCGCACGGCGAATCTAATGATACTGGTCATATCGCCTTCATACTGCCGGGGTTCATCCGTGTTACCTGTATAACCGTTAAGATTAACTTTCAGAGCGAGATTATCTTTGATCTGGCTGTTGAAGTTCAGCAAGAAGTTATACCGGCTATAGCTATTCTTCTCTACAATGCCGTTTTGCTTCAAATAACCGGATGAAAACATAAACGTACTTTTATCCGTCCCTCCCGTGAATCCAACAGTATGGCTGGTTTGAAAACCATTATTGGACGTCAACAAATTCTTAAGGTGCGGAACGTTGGGATAGTTATCCGGATCAGAGCCGGTTTGAAATTTCATAATTTCTTCTTCCGAGTATGCAGCAGACCGCCCTTCGTTACTGTTTGCCTCATTCTTTAATGCTGCATAGGTGGCCGACTCCACAAAATCCGGCATTTCTGTTACCTGTTGCCATCCAGCATAACTGTCGTAGATTACCTGTAACTTTCCCTGCTGACCTTTTTTTGTTTCAACCAGAATAACCCCGTTGGCCGCACGGGTTCCATAGATTGATGCTGAAGCAGCATCCTTCAACACCGAAATACTCTGAATATTATTAGGGTCAATGTCGTTGATCGACGCTGCTAACCCATCAATCAGTACGAGAGGCTCATTTCCTGCACCCGAGAACGTACCTACTCCCCGGATGCGGATGCTTGCACCGTCATTTCCCGGCCTTCCGGCACCCTGCGTGACGGTCACTCCTCCCGCCAAACCTGCCAGAGCTTGGGAGGCCTGTGTAATCGGTCTATTCTCTATTTCTTTTGCTGATACCGTGGACACGGATCCGGTAAGGTTTACTTTCTTTTGGGTTCCATAACCAACCACTACAACCTCTTCCAGACTTTGGTCTGAAGCCTGCATCACAACGTGGATAACAGAGGCATCTCCGGCCCTTTTTTCCACGGGATTGAAGCCGAGATAACTAAAAACTAAAACAACGCTTGCATCCGAAACCTTTATAGAAAACTTCCCCTCTACATCACTTGTCACTCCGTTGGAGGTTCCTTTAACTTTTATAGTCACACCAACCAAAGGCTCACCGTTTGAGTCGGTGACTTTTCCCTTCACAATAACGTTCTGCAAATCATTATCGAAAAAGGATTTCTTTTGATCGCTTGCTATTACCGAACCGGCAATCAATATCCAACAGGTTTGGAAAATGCAAACGGTGAAGATCCTGAGCAAATTTTTATACTTTATCATCGTATTAGTTTAATTTTTTTGAGGAATAAAGCTGTCTGGAGAACTATTTTTGGCCGTCCTTAATATTCCATTTAAATGTGGCCGGTAACAGCGGCTAAAAAAATTCAGGCAAAAGGAATTCTTGTCCCCAAATGAAGGACCCTTTTAAATTGATTAGCGACGGGATTGAAATGTACAGGGTCGTGCTTACGACGAATCACTAAGTTGTGGCATCATAGACTTTTAATCTTGGTTAGTTATGCAATGATCCTGAACATCTTGGTTCAGGATTGTCTGGTTCAACGAAGTTACCTGCTTATCATTCCCCCACCATTGCATAAACTAGACTTTGTTTTATACAAATCCGACACCTAACGGAGAGCAGCCGATCAACTCGTCAATTGTTTTTATAATACCAAATGGATATCAGCAAGCTATTTACTATATTCAATACTCATTAACCAAATAAGTAAACCTCCAGGCGAAAGACACCAAGTAGTACAGAAGTATACATATCAGACGTTTTTCCACAAATCAGATCTATCCAATGGCCAGAAAAATTTTGAAACATTCGTTTTCTCTTCTTCACGTAGATTATGTGAAACTGGACGACAAATGGAACTTTAAGAATGTTATAAGTCCATACTATCGTTTGTATTATATAGATGAGGGTGAGGGAACGATTTCCAATGCAAATGAAAATATTCTGTTAGAACCCGGGTTTCTTTACATGATACCTAGTTTTACGCTATGCAACCTGCACTGCACAGCGTATTTGAGTCAGTTCTTCATTCAGTTCTTCGAAGACTCGCCCAACGGCGTTTCACTGTTTTCCAATAACAGGACACTGATCAAGGTAAAAGCTGAAGCGCCTGACGCCGAGAATTTTAAGAGATTAGTAAAAATCAATCCAGGAAGGGGAATCAATCGTTCTAACAACCCAAGAGTCTACGAAAAGAACATATTTTACAAAGAATATCAGGAATTGAACAACCTGCAGAGCATGTCAGCATTTATGGAAACGCAGGGAATTATTTTACAATTAATTTCAAGATTTTTACTATCTGATACTTTCAGGCAAGACCACAAGACGACTATCTCCTCAAAAGTTCTTGATTCTATTAGTTATATTCAGATCAACCTGAATACAAACCTGACAGTTGCACATTTGGCTGAACGACAAAATCTGCATCCGGATTACTTTTCAAGACTCTTTTACAAATATACCGGAGAAAGGCCGATTTCTTTTATTCATGAAAAGCGAATTGAAAGAGCTCAATATCTGATGACTACAACGAATATGCTACTGGACGATATCGCTATCGAAACCGGATTCGAACATTTACCCTATTTCTCGAGAATTTTTAAAAAGATAACAGGAATAACACCCGGGGAGTACATGAAGCAAAACAGAATAGTCTATTCTTAGACCAAGATATATCAAAGGAAGGAGAATTCTGTCTATTCTTCTATTCATCCCCCTCTGAATGTCTCCCCAAAGGACGCACTATTTTACCGTAATGAGTCCGACTTAAAGTACTAATAGTCGGACTCATTAGGGCAAAATCTATATTTCTTCTACTCCTCATATCTGACGCGTTGAGAGAAGAGCCATGAAAATGTTTATGCACAACGCTCTCCAATTGCAATTTATTTTCCTTCTAAATTTCAGGTTTCCAGTTTTTTATCTCTTGCTTTTTCTACATTGCCTGCCTAAACCTTATCACTCATGGCTTATGTCGACAGCAAAGGAATGGTTCGCGGTACAGCAGGTTCAGTCGTTTACCGCAGTTACCGAAATAAGAACATTATCCAAGGGAAGCCGCGGAAGTTTAAGCAAACGCAAGACAGCATCAAAGCCTCCACCGAATTTGGCGTTTCCAGCTCCTCTGCTGCCGTGATCCGTCGTGCCTTTGCGCCTGCCTACATTCACCGCGACGGGAAAGCAGCCAGTCGCACTACGCAGTTTGTCTATCGCGCTTTGCGCAATAGCCTGAGCGGCACAATGGGACAGCGTGATCTGCACGATGCGGACCTGCAGGAACTTATAGGTATGAACTTCAATGCAGAACATCCGTTAAACGAGGTATTAAAGATAAGTCACCACGTTAGCAAAGATGAAAGCGGCAATATACAGGTCAGCCTGGGCGCCTTTGATCCTTCCAGAGACCTTCGCAAAGCGCCGGGCATCCCTGCAAAGGCTACTTTGTTCCGGATCAGGCTGATGCTGATCGCTTTTGATTTCCGCAAGGAATATTTGGAATATCTCGACGTGGTCGATCTGGATATTTTAACGGGAGACACACTTGCTGAACAGGTTATTACACTGCAAGGTACCGAAGAGCCGGGCTGTATGCTGCTGTTAAGTATGTCGTTGCTGATGTACAATAAGCTTCAACAAACGGATGAGTATGTACTCATAAACAACAAAGAATTCAGTCCCAGTGCGTTGATTGCCGCCTTCCAGGCAGAAGAAGTATCCGATAAAACCGCCGAACCGATAGATGTTAACTGTGAAAGCTATCCGCTACGTTATGAAAACATGCTTGGAATGGGCTATGTCGGAAATAAACTTTTGAGGAGACTGCATAACCATCTTGAAAACGTCCAAGGTAAAGAGGATCAAACGAGTCCATCAAAAATACCTAAGCAGAAGTCCACAGTAACCACGGAACTACTAGGTCGCGGTTACAAAGTGTCTTTCAAAAAATGATAAGCAAGGCGGGCCAAAAGGAACCTCAAAAAACCAAAAACGCAAATATCATCACACGAAACATGTGCACGAACAATATGCCGGGCTTCAGCATAATGGCTAAGCCTACCGGGCCCGTTTGTAATATGGATTGTTCCTATTGCTACTACCTGGATAAGATTAAAATGTACCCCGAAACGTCCAGTCTCCGGATGAGCCGGGAGACTCTCGATGTCTTCACGCGGAAGTATATCCATGAACAGCCCGGAAAAGGAGTAACATTCGCCTGGCAGGGAGGCGAGCCAACGCTCATGGGACTCGGTTTTTACAGGCATGCGCTCCAGCTGCAACAGAAATACGGAAGCGGGAAGCAGATCTCTAATTCGCTGCAGACAAACGGAATTTTATTGAATGATGAATGGTGCCGCTTTTTCAAAGAGAATAACTTTCTTATCGGCCTCTCCATCGATGGTCCCGAGGAGCTGCATGATGCTTACCGAAAAAACCGCGGTGGCGAGGGTACCTTCTCCAGGGTGATAAAGGGTCTGGAATTGCTAAGGAAGCATGAGGTTGAGTTCAACACGCTCACGGTGGTTAATAACCTAAACAGCCGAAAACCCCTTGAAGTCTACAGATTCCTGAAGAACGTCGGCAGTCATTATATGCAGTTTATACCTGTGGTGGAACGACGGGCATCGGAAGCAGCTAATGCGTTTCACGGCCTGGTGCCGCCTGAATACGAAGGAAGCACTAGCCTGACGACCTGGTCGGTGTCTGCCCCGCAGTTCGGAAACTTCCTGACGGAAGTTTTCAAGGAGTGGATTAAAAAGGACGTGGGCACTTATTTCGTACAGACCTTCGATGCTATGCTGGCTAACGAACTCGACCTGCCTCCCGGTATATGCTCTTTTTCGGAACATTGCGGAGACGCGCTGATCATGGAACATAATGGGGACCTGTACTCCTGCGATCACTATGTGTACGACAAGCATAGAACAGGCAATATCCAGGATGGCTTATTGAAAACAGCGGTGTTATCGGCAAAACAACAACAGTTTGGAACGAACAAGCATCGTGATCTGCCCACTTCGTGCAGAACGTGTGACGTCTATCGCTATTGCCGCGGCGAGTGTCCGAAGAACCGCTTTCTCCATACCCCAGACGGAGAGCCGCATCTCAACTATCTCTGCGAGGGTTATCAAAGCTTCTTCCGGGAAGCGAAACCGTACGTTGCCTATATGGCGAATGAACTGCGCCACAGGCGTCCACCATCAAACGTGATGTCCTGGACCAGGAAAAACAATACATTGAGCTGAGATAAGGATAAAGTCGGATTGCGTATCTTTGAGGTATGGAATTTTCTGATCAATCAAGAGTTTGGATCTACCAGTCCAACCGCGCCTTTACAGCGGAGGAGCAACATCAAATTGTAAAGGACCTGAACGCATTTGCAGCGGGATGGGAAGCTCACGGCGCGCAGCTGAAGGCAAAGGGTGAATTGCGATATGGCCGGTTTTTAATCCTGTTGGTGGATGAGGTACAGGCCACCGCATCAGGATGCTCGATAGACCGTTCTGCAGGCTTCATCAGAGACATCGAGAAACAATACGGTGTTAACATGTTTGATCGCTTCAATATGGCTTACAAGAAGGATGGTGAGGTTTACTCATGTACGCGTGAGGAGTTTGAAGCATTGGTCCAGGCGGGTGAGATAAACGCTGACACGGTTGTGTTCAATAATATGGTACAAACCAAGGGAGAGCTTGACGCTAAATGGGAAGTGTCTTTTAAAGAAAGCTGGCACGCACGCGTCTTCGCATAAATCATCCCTGCTTTTAGTCCGGGAGCTTGATGTGCCGCATATTGCGAAGAATAAGTCCCTGCTTATAGTAGATGTAACGGGTGGGACTGGCAGGTGTCCATCTTCTTGGATTTGGGAAAACGGCTACGAGTAGCGCGGCTTTCCTTTTGCTCAGGCTTTCGGCTGTTTTGGAGTAGTAATTCAGACAGGCAGCCTCTGCTCCATAAATCCCGTCGCCCATTTCAATCACATTCAGGTAGACCTCCAGTATGCGCTCTTTGCTCCACAAGATCTCGATGAGCATAGTGAAATAAGCTTCAAAACCTTTGCGCAGCCAGGATCGTCCTCCCCAAAGGAAAACATTCTTGGCGGTTTGCTGACTGATGGTGCTCCCTCCTCTAATCGGTTTACCGGCCTTATTCTTCAGATAGGCTTTTTGAATCGCACCGGCGTCAAAGCCCCAGTGATTGAGAAAGCCTGCGTCCTCGCCGGCGATCGCAGCCACCTTCAGGTTGTGCGACATCTCATCGTAGTCACGCCATTCATGATCGATCTTCCATGTCTTACCATCCCATTTACGCTCTACCGCACGTTGTACCATGAGCCAGGTAACAGGAGGGTTGATAAACCGGTAAAGCAGCACCCAAAGAACACTGATGCCTACGAAATAGAGGACTATCTTTTTGGCCCACCTGATAAGGTTGGGCAGTTTGAAGAAGGAAGATTTGGCAGAAGACCTGGATTTTTTACGAGCCATTGTATTACAAAAAAAGGCGCCCTGTTATGGAGCGCCTTTTATAGTTCTTGGTTTAACTTATTCAGCTACCACTTCAAAAGGAACCTGAACCTTAACCTCTTTGTGAAGGTTTAAGTTAGCAACATACTCGCCAACGAATTTAGGATCAGTTTCGAAAGTGATACGGCGACGGTCAACTTCAAAACCTTCTTTTTTCAATGCTTCAGCTACCTGAATGGTATTTACTGCACCGAAGATCTTTCCGCTTTCACCAGCCTTAGCGCCGATTGATAACTTAACGCCTTCTAACTTAGCAGCTACAGCAAGAGCGTCATTTTTGATCTTCTCTTGTTTGAACTGAGCTTGTTTAAGGTTTTCAGCTAATACTTTCTTTGCAGAAGGAGTAGCCTGAATTGCATATCCCTTAGGAATAAGGAAATTGCGTCCGAAACCTGGCTTAACGTTTACTACATCGTCTTTCTCGCCGAGGTTCTTAATATCTTGTTTTAAAATTAATTCCATGCTGATCTACCTCCTCTTATTTTAATGAATCAGTAACATAAGGCAATATACCAATATGGCGTGCACGCTTAACTGCCTGAGCAATTTTACGTTGGAACTTCAATGATGTTCCTGTTAAACGACGTGGTAATACTTTACCCTGATCGTTAATGAACTTCAAAAGGAAGTTTGCATCCTTGTAATCGATATATTTGATACCGTTCTTCTTGAAACGGCAATATTTCTTACGTGTATCCTCTACTTTAGGGGCTGTTACGTACTGAATTGTTTCTCTTGCCATTATTTTGCAGCGTCCTCAGTTTGATTTTCAGGTTTGTTTTTCTTCAAGAATGCTCCACTGCGTTTCTTTTCATTGTACGCACGTGCATGCTTGTCAAGAGAAATCGTTAAGAAACGCATAACTCGCTCGTCACGTCTTAATTCAATCTCCAGTTTGTTAATTAATTCACCCGGAGCCTTAAATTCAGTTAGGTGATAGTATCCTGTAGTCTTTTTCTCGATAGGATACGCAAGTTTCTTCAAACCCCAATTGTCTTCGTGGACAATCTCGGCTCCGTTATCTGTAAGAACACCGCGGAATTTGGCTAACACCTCTTTCGCAGCTTCATCTGATAACAACGGGGTAAGAATGATTACTGTTTCGTACTGTTGCATTTTATAATTTAATTATCAGTTATTTACCCTTTAAATAAGGGAGTGCAAATGTAGCAGAATCAAACGAGAAAAACAAATTCCATTCTGATTCTTCGCAGTCTTGCACATCATCGGCCTTCTCCGTATCTTCGTAGCGATGGATAATTTTTTGGTATCGGCAAGAAAATACAGGCCAGCGACTTTCGAAAGCGTTGTTGGTCAGCAACATATCACCAATACCTTAAAAAACGCCATTAAGAATAATCAGCTTGCTCAGGCTTTTTTATTCTGCGGTCCACGCGGTGTAGGAAAGACAACCTGCGCGCGTATTCTGGCTAAAACGATCAATTGTGAGAACATCACTTCCGAGAACGAGGCCTGCGGAACTTGTCCGTCCTGCCGCGCATTCAGCAACGGAAATTCCTTCAATATTCATGAGCTGGATGCTGCTTCCAATAACTCGGTTGACGACATCCGAAGCCTGACCGAACAGGTGCGCATTCCGCCTCAGGCCGGCAAATACAAGATCTATATCATCGATGAGGTGCACATGCTCTCCCAGGCGGCGTTCAATGCTTTCCTGAAGACGCTGGAGGAACCTCCATCCTACGCCATCTTTATCCTGGCAACAACGGAGAAGCATAAGATCCTTCCTACGATCCTTTCCCGTTGTCAGATTTTCGATTTCAACCGGATCAAGGTGGACGACATGGCTTCCCATCTGGCTTCCATCGCCAATAAGGAACAGGTTGCTTTCGATAAGGACGGCCTGCACGTGATTGCGCAGAAGGCGGACGGTGGTTTACGGGACGCGCTCTCGATGTTTGACCAGATTGTCAGTTTCTCCAACCGGAATGTAACCTACAAGGCGGTTATTGAGAATCTGAACATCCTCGACTACGATTACTATTTTAAGATCACCGATCATCTGCTGAATCAGGACGTAGCATCTACCCTACTGGTGTTTGATGAGATCCTGACGAATGGTTTTGACGGAAATAACTTCATTACCGGCCTTGCTTCGCATTTCAGGAACCTGCTGGTGGGTAAAGACAGCGCTACGCTGAAACTCCTCGAAGTAAGTGACGGAATCCGAACGAAGTACCTGGAACAATCCAAAAAAGCTTCGGCGTCGTTCCTGCTCTCGGGCCTCAACATTGCCAACCAGTGTGACCTGAACTACAGGAACAGTAAGAACCAGAGGCTGCAGGTAGAGATTTCGCTGATTAAGATATGCCACATTCATTCCGCTTTAAATCTCGCTGCTTCCGGTACTACTGAAGCAGCAAAAAAAAAATCAGCTAACGGGATAGCACCGGCACCACAAGCTCCGGCTGCGCAGCAAACGGCTCCGGCAACGGCGCCAGCTCCAACACAGGCGGCGCCTGTGGTTCCTTCCGTTCCGATGAGCGAAAAGCCAGTTGCACCGCCTACACCGCCGGCACCGGCTCCAGCTGTACAGGTCAACCAAGCGACAGCATCTGCGGCACCGGTTAACACACCTCAGCTGGCATCACCGGAAAGGCCGAAGATTGCCATCAAACCGATGAAGGCAGTCGCATCACTGATCCCAAGCCTGAATGACATTTCGGCCCCTGTGATGGAAGAGGAAGATAATGGCCCTAAGTATATCTCGGGAGATTCGAGAGAAGTCTTTACCGAAGCAGAACTGATCAGCACCTGGAACCGGTACACCCAGGAATTACTGAAACAAAATAAGATCAACCTCTATACGCTTATGACCAGTTACACGCCGGTATTGCGCGATAATTTTCAGATAGAGGTTACGATTGAAAACCGGATACAGGAGGAATTGCTTACCCTTGAAAAGGTAGACTTGCTCAATGCCCTGCGGGTGCAGCTACGTAATTTTGGCATCGATCTGATTCTTCGCCAGGCGGAGAGGAATGAGAAGAAGCGGCTTTACACCGCCCATGAAAAGTACCAGCACATGGCTACCAAGAACCCTGTGCTGGATGAATTCCGTAAGAAATTCAATCTGGAGATCAATTAGACGAAGTTGCCGTCTTTATCGGGCTCGTCATTTTTAGGATAGCCTTCCTCATCCAGATCGTCGCGCTCATCTTCCGGCGTCTGAGCCAGTTCTTCATCTATTTCGTTCAGTTCTACGATCTTTCCGCTGTCAATATGCATTCCGTATTCGGGACTAATTGCAGGATCTTCTCCATCATTGGTGCGGCGATACTCGTCGTTGGCGGTAATATTGGCCTCATCGAAGTCTGAATCAAAGTCACTTCCGTTCCTGCCGGAAGTATCGTAAGGATCCGGGTGATCGTAGTCGGGATCTTCACTAGCTACGTCAATTTCATAGCTTTCTTCCTCTTCGTTATATACCAGGTCTTCCCTGCCGACATCTGCTCCAAGGTCATCTTTCTGGGTCCTGTTCCTGTCTGTCTGATCATCGTTCAGCTCAGGAAATGGTGTATTTTCGTTGTTCATAGTATAAATAGGTTTGATATGTATAAAAGCAAGTGAAAGGGTGAAATGTTTGTCACAAATAGGTTTTGAAAGGGCTTGAATCTCTCTGTGTGACCAATTTTTATATCTTTGTGTATCTGAACAATTACTCAAAACAAATTCAAATATGTCAGTGCAAAAAATTAAAGTAGCGAATCCGGTAGTTGAACTGGACGGCGACGAAATGACTCGTATCATTTGGAAATTCATCAAGGATAAACTGATCCTTCCATACCTGGAGCTTGATATTAAGTATTATGACCTGGGTGTTGAGAAACGTGATGAGACCAATGACCAGATCACTGTTGACGCTGCAAACGCTATAAAACAATATGGTGTGGGTATCAAATGTGCTACCATTACTCCGGATGAGCAACGCGTTGAAGAATTCGGATTAAAGCAGATGTGGAAGTCTCCGAACGGAACAATCCGTAACATCCTGGATGGTACAGTATTCCGCGAGCCTATTTTGATGAATAACGTTCCTCGTCTGGTTCCTAACTGGACTGCACCTATCTGCATCGGCCGTCACGCTTTTGGTGACCAGTACCGTGCTACAGATTTCGTTACTAAAGGTAAAGGAAAGCTGACTGTTACTTTCACTCCTGAAGATGGTGGTGAAGAGCAGTCTTTCGAAGTGTATAATTTCAAAGGTGATGGCGTTGCATTAGCAATGTACAATACTGACGAGTCTATCAAAGGATTTGCACGTGCTTGTTTCAACCAGGCATTGATGAAACAATGGCCTTTGTACCTTTCTACAAAGAACACGATCCTGAAGAAATATGATGGCCGTTTCAAGGACATCTTCCAGGAGATTTATGAGCAGGAATTTAAGGCTGAGTTTGACAAAACAGGCTTGATCTACGAGCACCGTCTGATCGACGACATGGTAGCTGCTGCTTTGAAATGGAACGGAAACTTCGTTTGGGCTTGTAAGAACTATGATGGTGACGTACAGTCTGACACTGTTGCTCAGGGATTCGGTTCTTTGGGACTGATGACTTCTACCCTGATCACTCCGGATGGAAAGGTTATGGAAGCAGAAGCTGCACATGGTACTGTAACCCGTCACTACCGTGAACACCAGAAAGGCAACCCGACATCAACCAACCCGATTGCTTCTATTTTCGCGTGGACCAGAGGTCTGGAATTCCGTGGTAAATTAGATGGCAACCAGGAGCTGATCGACTTCTGCCATACATTGGAGAAAGTTTGTATCGAGACAGTTGAAAGTGGAAAGATGACTAAAGATTTGGCTATCACTGCTAAAGCTAAAGTCGAACACGGTGTAGATTACTTATACACTGAGGAATTCCTTGATGCGATTGACGCAAACCTGAAAGCTAAACTGGCTAAATAAAGATAGTTTAAGCATATAAAAATGGGCTGGATCATTAATGGTTCAGCCCATTTGCTTTATACGTTATTTTCAGCGGGAGGTTCGGAGGGTCCGGCAAGGGGTAGTTCAAAGAGGAATTCAGAACCCTCGCCTAGTGTGCTGTTTACCCAGATCCTGCCGTTCTGACGTTCGAGAATCTCGCGTGTAATATATAGTCCCAGGCCGAGACCGGATACGGTACTGTGTTCGTTGTTCTGAATACGGTAGAACTTCTCAAAAAGCTTCTCCTTCATCTGATCGGAGATACCGAAGCCGAAGTCCTGTACCCCGCACAACAACACGGTATCTGAGGGATAGGTACGTATGATGACCTCATTGGATCGCGGCGAGTACTTGATCGCATTGGTGATCAGGTTAACCAGCACCTGCCCGATACGCTCCTTATCTGCATAGATCTGATCCTGGCCACCCTTGATTGCTCTGATGGTATGGGTACTAACGCCAACCTGCATCTCGCTGATGACCTCTTCGATGAGGTCATTGAATGAAAACCAGGTGTGATGATAGCGGACCTTCTCTCCTTCCATGTGGGTTACGTCAAGGAGATCGTATATGATCCGGGTAAGTTTATTTAATTGTCTGTCCATCCGGTCGAACATCATGCTGATCTGTGGATTGTCCAGCTTGCTTAGTTCCCGCTTCAGGATTTGTGTATAGGCTTTTACAGATGTGATGGGAGTTTTGAGCTCGTGACTCACAATACTGATAAACTCATCTTTCTGGGTCTCCTGGCGCTTGCGTTCAGTAACGTCTACTGTAATACCAATAGCTTTGACCGGCGTCTGCGACTCATCTTTAACGATGACCCCTCTGACACTGATCCATCTGACCTCACCCTTTGCGCTGAGGATCCTGATCTCTGCTACCATATCACCACATTCAAGACCTCTTTCAAAGGCCGCCTGGTAGATCGGGAGGTCTTCTTCCAGAATATGCCTCACGAAGTCCTGTCTGCCCCACCAGAGCGGAGCACCTTGATCGTAACCAAATATTTCGTCGTATCGTTTAGAGCGGACCGAATTATTTCCCACCAGGTCAAATTCCCAGATTCCTAAGCGGTTCGCATCAATGGCGAGGTTCAGTCGCTGCTGACTCTCTTCCAGGCGTCGGCGGTTGAGCACCTCCTCGGTCAATTCTACAGATATCACAGTAAGGCCAACCGTTTGATTCCGTTTATTCCGCACCGGTTCAATCAGGACATTGTAATACAGAACTTCCTTTTTCCCATCACGGACAAAATTGATAGCCAGCTCTTTATCTGAAAAAGCCTCTCCTGAATCAAGCACATTCTGAAACATTTTGCGTACATGATCACCTTCCAGGTCAGGAACGAGTTCGAAGAGGTTTCTACCTTCAATATCGCGGGTGCTGTTTTTGTTAAACATCTTATGCGAAGCCTCATTAGCAAAAAAAACCCGGTAGTCTTTATTCATGAAAAATATACCTACAGGAGCTTTCCGGTAGAGCTCATTCATGAAAGCTTCGTAGTTAGCTAGCTTCCGCCAAATCATTTGCGTTCTGTCTTTCTGCACTTCTGGATCGATAAAATGTTACATATTCCCGACTAAGGACGTATGGGTTAGTATAACGGCCGACAGAAGATCTATGTTACAAGATTATGTTGAGCAAATGTCGAACAAAAAATTTAATTCATGAAGAATAGGAAACTAATTACCGCCCTTGTCCTCGGACTTTTCATTTTCACAGCCTGTGCATCAAAGAAGGAAACGGCGGGCAGCTCCTCGCTGTTATCACGGACCTGGACACTGGTTGCGGCAGGAGATGTTGATGCCGGAACATCCGGAGCATTTATCGAGTTCGGCAACAGGCCTGGCGAGGTACGTGGAAAAGCGGGATGCAATGGCTTTGGAGGAAACTATGCAGTAAATGGCAAGAGCCTGAAACTTGAAGGTTTAATGGGAACCAAGATGGCTTGCCCGGCCCTCAACGTAGAGAATGCGTTTATGCAGGCTCTTGGATCAACAGACACTTACAAAGTGGAAGGAGACCGTTTATTACTGTATAAGGGAGATCAGCTTTTGGCCACATTTAATGGCAGTTCGGTAGGAAATTGATTTTATAATCGTATCTTGTGTTTCCTAAATTATTGAAAATGCAAGTACGAGCTAATCACTATGCCTATTATATAGTCGGCTTTTTATTTTTCATTATGGCTCCGGCATTTGCGCAAAAAATGGAGGCGCAGCTTTCTTCTGAGCTAATCGACTATGCCAACAGAGAGGTTCAGAGCTCACTGACGGCAGAACAGATCGGGTCAGTTCGGGATGAAAGTCTGGTTCAGCTCATTAAAGACAATATGCTGTCTAAAATGAAGAAAGACCTGAGTGATGAAACAGCTGTATTCAACAAGTTTTCTTCCGGCAGAAAGGTTATTTATACGGTCTGGCAGATTGAAGCAGAAGTGAACAACGGTGGATTCCATCAGCTCTTCACGAGTACTGCAGGGAATTTCGCTGCAAATGCTGAAGAAGCTTTCCGTGAGTTGCGGGCTCCCTTATTTGCCGAGCTGTTAAGACAGGTGAATGAGGAACGCAGCAAAGGATCGGGTTCTACCAACTGGAAAGAGTTCGACGAGAAATTTTTCGCTTTGTATGATCGGGAAGACCTCCAAAAACTGAAGATTGACTATATTCGCAACAACAGTCACGATTTTACAGACAATTAAACGGTCATTTGGAAAATAGAAAACCCCCGATACTCTTTGTCATTATCGCCTTTGCTACGGTTTATGTGGTTTGGGGCTCAACGTATTTCTTTATTCAAAAGGCGGTTCATGAGATACCGCCTTTTTTAATGGGCTTTATGCGCTTTGTCACGGCGGGCTTACTGCTGTTGGGATGGTGCGCCCTCAGAGGTGAAAAAGTTCTCGACAGAGCATACATTCTGCCTTCTGCCGTAACAGGCTTTATGTTGCTTTTCGTCGGAAACGGAGCAGTGATCTGGGCAGAGCAGTATATCCCCAGCGTAATCGTAGCGATCATGGTATCCTCTTCCCCTATCTGGTTCGTCCTCTTTGACCGATCGAAATGGAGCATCAACTTCAATACGCCGAGTACGATCATCGGATTGCTGATCGGCTTTGCCGGCGTTATTCTACTTTTCTGGAATCAGCTAAGCGGTGGTCTTTCCGGTGGTGGCGATCAGCACAGATTGCCGGCAATTTTGCTCTTGCTCCTGGCATCCATGTCCTGGTCTGCAGGCTCCCTTTACTCGAAATATAATTCCAAAGGTGGATCGGCCGCTATTAGTACAGGCTGGCAGATGCTTTTTGGCGGGCTGGCTTTTCTCCCGGGCAGTGTGACCCTGCAGGAGTGGACGACCATCTCCTGGTCTGCAGTTTCCTTTGAGGCGTGGTCTTCCCTGGTCTATCTCATCTTGATGGGATCGATCGCGGCCTTTAGTGCATACGTATGGCTTCTTCAGGTGAGACCGGCCACGCAGGTAAGCACCTACGCATACGTTAATCCGGTGATTGCTGTCCTACTCGGTGTTTTATTCGCGAACGAAAGCGTATCTGCTATACAGATTGTCGGCCTGGCGATTATTCTGGGCAGTGTACTCCTTATCAACCTGACGAAGTACAGAGGCATTTTCAAAAGATCTTAGGGTTTCGTTGCCCGAATAGAAATAGAAACAAAAAGGCTCATCAACCTGCGGTTGATGAGCCTTTTGCTTTACAAATATTCCGGTCTAGTATCCCGGATTTTGCTGCACTTCTGCATTATTGAGATCGAGTGCTGCAGTTGGTATGGGTCTCAGGATCTTGGCTTGTCCATCGGCACCCAGGAAGGGATTGATTCCCTGATCAAACCAGTTGGTTTTGATATCCCTGTTCAGCGTGCGGGTTCTTTCAATGAGCGTACCTGTACGCTTCAGGTCAAACCAGCGGTGGAATTCACCTACAAGCTCACGAGCACGTTCATCAAGGATAAAGTTGATGCTGACATCGGCCGAAGAAATGGTCATCTCTGCCACTCTGCCCGGTTTAGCAGCACGTCTTCTCACTTCGTTGATGCGCTCAGCTGCCAGGCTGCTGTTCCCCGCTTTAAAATAGGCTTCTGCTGCGATCAGGTAGGTTTCGCCCAGGCGCGCCAGGAACAGGTCGCGGCTGCTGGATCCGTTACCTACGGAGAATTGCGACTTCGGATCGTCAAACTTTTTTACGGTCGGACTGGCATTATCAGCGACCGTTCTCTGCGATGATTCCCATGCCAAAGAATACGGTATTACCGTAGCAGTATTGCGGTGCGCCGGATCTTCAGCCTTCCACTGAGCTTCCGTGCGGGTATCCCACTTGGGTTTGTAATAGAAGCGGATGTTCAGATTGGCTCGGTCGGCTTTTTTGTCGTAATAGTCATAATACCTCGCATAGTGGTAGACCATGAAAGTAGCGTCGAAACGTGCATCGTTCTCTGTGAAGGTATCGAAAAGATACATGGTTGGCACCAATGCATAATTTCTCCATGGATAGCCCTGTACGGCACCCTGTCCGCCCTGATAAGGACCGAAGAAGTTTCCTTGACCGTTACCGCCGGTTGTAGATGTAGGCAAGGAGGTCGCATCGTACTGGATAGAGAAAAGGATCTCCGGATCGCGGTCATTTCCGGGATAAAACAGGTCCTCGAATGAGGTATTCAGTTTCTGATTGTTTATCGCTGCATCAGCAAACTGAGCAGCTGTCTGGAAGTCCTGGGCAGTACCAAAGCTCTCATAGCCGCGGGTCAGGTGGACCTTGGCCAGATAGTGGCGAATGGCACGTTTAGTGACGCGACCGTATTGTGCAGATGTTTCAGGCACCAGTTCAAGAGCGGCATTCATTTCACTCAGGATAAACGTATAGATCTCTTCAGCAGAATTACGCTTAAATTCAGACTGTGGAACGGTGATCCGGTCTGTCACCAGTGGTACGCCGCCAAAGGTCTGCACCAGCAAGAAATAATAATATGCTCTGAGGAACTGCATTTCGCCCTTTCTGACAGGCAGATTTGCTGTCTCCGCTGTATTCGCATTGAAGTACAAGGCGGTGTTGCAGGTCTGGATGGACTTATACAGGTTGGTATAAAAGCTGAGCACGTAGGGATCGTCGGGATTCAGGTTCCGGTACTCACTCAGGCTTCTAGGCTGATCTCCGGTTCTTCCCTCTACATACATATCGGTCCCGGCGCTGAACATATAGGCACTGCTTGTACCTGTGTAGGCGTAGACGTTACGCAGCGTAGAATATGCTGCATTGATGAGCTTCTCGTAGCCTTCCTGTGTTTTATAATAGTCTTCGGCTATGATGTTCGATTTATTCTCTTCTTCGAGATAGTCCTTACAGCTCCCCAGGCTTAGCAGCAGTAGCAGCAGGAAATATATTTTCGATGTTTTCATATCAGTAATTTAAAATCTTAGGTTGACACCGAACTGGTAAGTGACGGTTGATGGTGCGACATTATTCAATGAACCGGTAGAATCGTTGTTGTTGGTAGCATTTACATTGGGATCAATGCCATTTGCGCCTTCAGGATCAAATCCGTCATACTTGGTCCATACAAACGGATTCAAGACATTGGCGTAAACCCGCAGGCTCTTCACACCTACACTCTTCAGCATGGATGATGGCAGGGAATAGCCAAGCGTGATATTCTGAACTTTAACAAATGATACATCCTTGTAATACCCTACCCCTGAAATACCGCTCCAGTAAGGGCCGATATTGTTAGGCATTGGATAAGCGGTTGAGGTACGGGTAGGTGTAACCTGATTTTCGGACATGTAGTAGTCGTAATAAACCTTCTGCGTTCCACGGTCTGCATAGTTTCCGTATTGAGCGTGGAAAGGGCTATAGACCTGAAGACCCTGACGGGCAAACATAGAGGCCGAAAGATCAAAATCCTTCCAGGTGAGCTGAGTGGAGAAACCACCGGTCCACTTCGGATCTTTCTGACCGATAATAGCCCTGTCGTCTGCGCTGCTGATCTTCTGGTCATTGTTCACATCCCTGACTTTAGCCTGTCCGGGAAACTGTCCGTATACCGCTGCCTGAGTACGCTCCGATTCCTGCCATATGCCGTCGTAGATGTAGGTATAGTTGACGTTGATTGGCTGGCCGATAAACCATTTATTACCTACCATGTCTTCCTTTCCGTTCAAGAGTTCGAGGATCTCGTTTTTGTTGCGTGCGAAGTTGATGGAGGTTGTCCAGTTAAAGTTCTTCGTGGAAACATTGATGGTACGAAGAGAGAACTCAATACCCCTGTTACGGACCGAGCTGACGTTATCGATGATAGAAGGAAAGCCATTTTCTACCGCGATCAGGCGGTTCAGAATCAAGCCACTTGATTCCTTATCATAGAGATCCAGACTACCGCTGATTCTACCGCGGAGGAAGCCATAATCAAGACCCAGGTTATACTCGCGCGTCCTTTCCCATGTGAGGCTTGTATTGGGCAGGCGGCTGGCTACATATCCAAGCGACTGTGTGCCGCCGTAATCATAGAAAGAGGGACTGCCCAGAGTAGCCTGTGTTCCGTAAGGTTGTACCCCATTGTTGTTACCCGCCTTTCCGGCACTTACGCGAAGCTTCAGGTCAGAGATAAAGCCGTATTTCTTGAGGAACTCCTCTTCTGCCATTTGCCATCCCAGGGCTATAGAAGGGAAAGAAGACCATCTGTTTCCCTCCACCAGGCGGGATGAACCATCCCAGCGTGAAGCGATAATAACATGGTAACGGTTCTTGAATGAGTAGTTCACTCTTGCCATATAAGAAATGAGGGAGAACTCGCTGTACTGGCTGCTTGCCAGCTGACGATTGGAAGAAGAACCAAGATTATAGTAAGAAGAATTAAAAGGAAGGTCGTTCACGCGGACAGAATCTTGTTCAAACTGGTCCTTCTGCATGCTTTGCAGACCAGTAAATGTGATGCTGTGATCTTTGATATCCTTTTTAACAGTAATCATGTTGTCGAGGATATAGGAAAAGTTCTGCTGGTTGACCCGCTGAGCATCGGGCAACAATCCATCTCCCTCGGTGGTCAGAGATCCCCAGAAGCGACCGTTCCTTGTGTTGGAAACGCTTGGCTGAAAAGAAGAACGGACGGTAATCCAGCTTACGGGAGCAAACTGCAAGAAGAGGCTACCTACACCAAAGTTGCGGCGTGTGTTGTTCTGCGTATTGGGGATTTCCAGAAGGGGGTTCACGGTGCTCGTTAAACTGGTAGTTGTATTTGCGTTCAAGGGAATTTGTCCCGGTCTGAACACCAGCTCACCGGCCTCATCGTAAGGCTTGAAGATGGGCGCCATAGCAAAGGCGTTACGGATGGCGACATCGCTACCCCGCTCTGTCTCTGAAATGGAATAGTTGAGGCTTAGACCCGCAGACCATTTATCGGTAAGATCCGCTTCAATGCTGGACTTAATGTTATATCTACTGAAATCTTCCTGCAAGAAGTTTCCCTTTTCTTTCTGATATCCCGCACCGGCAACATATCTGATCTTTGCATTTTCGCTTGTTCCGGAGATGTTTACGTAGTGATTGGCCTGTACACCTGTTTGTGTAACCAGGTCTGTCCAATTGGTATAGTCTTTATCAGCCAGTCGGGTGAGAATAGTGGGATTGTCAAAGCTTCCAATGGTATTGGTATAATTTGTTCTGCCGGCCAGCAATTCGGGGGAGATATAGGTATTTTGGCGATATTCCCACCACTCATCTCCGCTCATAAAGTTGGGCATGCGTGCGAGCTGCCGGATACCGGCATAACCATCATAAGAGATGGACGGAGCGCCTTTTACGGTACTTCCACCTTTAGTGGTAACGAGAACCACACCGTTTGATCCTCTCGAACCATAAATAGCGGTAGAGGCGGCATCCTTCAGCACGTCCATCTTAAAGATATCCTGCGGATTGAGGAAGTTGATATCCGGTACGATGACCCCGTCAACAACATAGAGAGGCTGCCCGCCTGCCAGGGAATTCTGTCCGCGGATCTGGATATTGAAACCACCTCCGGCCCTGTTTGATCCGGCGGAAATATCCACACCAGCTACCTGTCCCTGAACACCCTGAAGGGCATTTACCGTTCCACGCTCGGCAATGGCTTCACCGCTTACCGAAGCTACGGCCGTTGCTACCTGTGATTTGCGCTGCGTTCCGTATCCGACTACGACGACTTCGTCGAGAGCCTGAGCATCTTCCTGCAGTTTGATGTCAAAGCTCTGATTGCTGCCTACCTGTACTTCCTTAGACTGGTAGCCGGTATAGGAGACCGAAAGAACAGGGCTAGACCCGGTCAGCGTCAGTTTGAAGTTTCCATTGACATCGGTACTGGTACCGATGTTGGTACCCTTCAACCTTACGGATACGCCAATCAAAGGTTCGTTGGTCTTGATATCAGAGACTTTCCCCGATACTTGTCTGCTTTGAGCGTTTGCCTGAAAGCCTGAGAGACAAAGCATCAGGCATAAGAGTGCAAAGAATTTGGTCATAAAATTAGGTTTAAACTACGTTAGATAGAAATTGGTCGATACTGGCTTATTCATTCGTCAGCTATGTCATAGATGTTGATAGATAAATGGTTTATACTGCCGGTTAGTTAGACATTACAGGTTGGCGTCCTGTAGCATCCTGCAATATATTGATATTTTATATTATTCAGAAAGAGATTAATGCAAAAAAAGGCCGCCTTTTGGGCAGCCTTTTTACATTAATTCTATTAAGTGCTTATATCGCTTTGGTTTTGCGCTCAAGCCATTTCAGGTCCTCACCCTGCAGGAAAGGACTTAGCTTCCGGAATACCTCTGCATTATAGCTATTCAGCCATTGGATATGTTTTGTATCAAGAAGCTGCTTATCCACCGCTTCTGTTTCGATCACAAATTGCGTAAGCGTTTCGAATGTATAGAACTCCCCGAATTCAGTGGACTGATCGGGAACGGTAAGCACCAGGTTCTCGATTCGGATGCCATATTTTGAAGGACGATAAATACCCGGCTCCACGGATGTGACCATTCCCAGTTCTACGTCGATCAGCAGATTAGAGGCATTGAAGACCTGCGGCCCTTCATGAACATTCAGAAAATATCCTACTCCATGACCGGTACCATGACCATAATTGCGAAGGTGATCCCATAAAGGCTTGCGGGTAATGGCATCGATCTGATAACCTTTCGTACCCTTAGGGAAGTGTGCTGTTGAGCCTTCGATCATGGCCTTCAGTACGAGTGTATAATCGGTTTTCTCTTCTTGAGTGATATTGCCCAGTGACACCACCCTGGTGATGTCTGTGGTACCACGAAGATACTGGCCTCCCGAGTCGAGGAGGAATAAACCGTCGTTCATCAAACGGGAGTCGCTCTCTATGGTAGCTTTGTAATGAGGTAGCGCACCATGTTCAGCATAGCCGGCAATGGTATCAAAGCTCTCCCCTACAAAGCCATCCTGCTCTGCCCGGAATGTATATAGTTTTTCGGCAACTGAGATTTCTGTCTGTTCTTCTTTCACCATCGCTTCTTCCAGCCATCTGAAAAATCGTGTAAGTGCTACTCCATCACGAACCATCGTGTCGCGGATGTTGGCTATCTCCGTCTCGTTCTTGATGGCTTTGAAGTTGGTGCTTGGGTTGGTATCCTGGATAATCTTAGCTTCAGCGGGGAGCTGACGGTAAAGCGCAAAGCAGGTTCTCTTCGGGTCGATCAGGATAGCGGAGGAAGATGATACCGCTGCAGCGGCAGTGTAAACATCCTGATAAGGCCGCAGTTCTATTCCCCAGCTTTTCAGACGGGCCCGGTCATTGACACTGAGCTTTGCGATATCGATAAAGAGCTCGGTGACTTTCGGAGACACGAGAGCAAAAGCCAGGGTCACCGGGTTGCATTTAACGTCTGCACCTCTGATATTAAACACCCATGCGATATCATCGAGCGAAGAGATCAGATGAACATCTGCACGCTTCCTTTTCAGCTCCCTTTGGATGCGTTCGAGCTTGGAAGGCACTGTTTCTCCAGTCAGGGCATCATCTAATAAAAATGCAGGAGATGCAGGAAGTCCCGGACGGTCTTCCCACAGACTATCGAGATAATCCTTATTTTCTACAATATTTATATCAGCCGCAGAAAGTTCATTGTGTATGGTCTGCGACAACTGCAAAGAGATCAGGTTAGAGTCGAACGCCACAGAGTCACCGGAATTCAGGTTTCCAGCCAGCCAGCCGGTATATTCGGGGCTACCCTGGGCGATTAGTTTTACCAGCTCAAACCCACTGCCGTGCAGTTGTTCTGTTGCCTGCACAAAATAGCGGGCATCAGTCCAGAGTCCCGCAAAGTCCTGAGTAATGACCAGCGTTCCGGCTGATCCGGTAAACCCTGAGGCGAAAAGAATACATTTATAGCGATCAGGAAGGTATTCACTGATGTGCGGATCTGCAGAGGGAATAATATATGCATCCACTTTATCATTGAGCATCTGGCGCCGGATTCCTGATAGTTTTTCCTGATATGTCATCTTCAAAATATTAAGTGTGCAATTTACAAAATATGAACACTGCAATCGGAAAAGCTGACATCTCAAATTGAGATATGACCTTATTATTGAAAACAGGTTTAGGATTCAGAACTATACACGCCGGAGAACGTTTAGAAAGATTATGACCATACAAATTTGCAACAAGGAAGAACATGGGTACGACTGGATAGACATCAACTGTCCCGATGATGGCGAGCTTCAGGAGATTGCCGCCGCCTACGGGCTGCATCCTGCTCTGGTGCATGATTGTCTGCAACCGGGCCATTTACCGAAGTATGAATCGCTGGAGGAATATGCTTTTATCATCTTCCGAGTATATACCGACCAGGAATTCCTTGAGGCAGATACCGTTCAGGAACTCACCAATAAAGTGGCCATATTTTATTCAGCTTCGTTCTTTATCACTATTCACCGGTACCCTCAGCCTCTTCTGGAGCCTGTGATCAAAAGAGCTTCGATGCTCAAAAACACGCATCAGCTATTGAATGGAGTGGCGCGAGCCTGTTTGGCTACGTATGATGAGCCATCGAACGATCTGGCCAAGTCTATCGACTACTATGAAGAGCAGGTGTTTCTCAGCAGCCGGAACAAGCCGATCCTGAAGGGACTTTATTATCTGAGAAGAAGGATTGACCTGCTGAAGCGTATGCTGATGCTGTCGCGGGATATTATTGAAAACATCGATGATCATCAGGGAAACGTCAATACGCGCGACACCAGGGACCTGTATGTGAGACTTACGACTATTTATGAGAGCTTAAATGACAACATCAATCAGCTTCTGAACACCTATTTTTCGACAGCTTCGCAAAGGACGAATGAGACGATGCGAGTGTTGACCATCTTTTCAGTGTTCTTTATGCCCCTGACCTTTATTGTGGGCATTTACGGAATGAACTTTAAATATATGCCGGAGTTACAGTACCCCTGGGCTTATCCGGGGGTACTGCTCTTAATGGCTGCCATCACCGTGGCCATATATTATTGGTTCCGGCGTAAGAGATGGCTATAGCAAAGGCAGGAGGCTATGCCGAGAAGCCTTTTAGCTGTTCAATCATTCTTCGCTGAAGATCGTCATCGGCATCTCCGGGATTGTCGCTCAGGGAAAATGAACCCTGACCGTCGTCCTTGAAGGAGGCGATCAGAGAGTCGCCGCTATAGACATCAAATACCCCTGAATCCTTATCTGTTTTTACCTGATAGTCGGCAAACGCACCGTCTTTCAGCATGAGTTGCATATCAAATTGTTCCATTGTCTTCTTTTTTCTAGACAACCTCGTTTGGTGGCTAATGTTTTAGGATATTCCGTAAGCAGCAAGGAGGCACTGTTGCTTCGAGAGGCAGAACTACAGTTGTACGGTAAAGACAACACTGATCAGAAAATAAGATAATTCATTTAGCTGAGCTGCGTAGGGGCATGAAGAAAAGTGATCAAATGACTTTTTTATCTTTAACAATGAGCACGTTATAAACATTTCCATGATACAACTATGACTTTGGCATGTTATTGGTACAAGGTCTAACATCAAACATTAAACTTGACATCATGAAAAAGATAACAGCTACAACCCACATCGATAAGTTGACTCAAAGTTTCGATATCCAGTTAATGGAGCTTTTGAAGGCAGACCTTAAAAACTACAGAAACAAAGCAAACAAGCAAACACACAGCCTTAAGCAAGCTGCTTAGTATATATAACGACCTACCTATGAAAAACGAAAGGGACTTCGATGAAGTCCCTTTTATTATTTTACAATTAGCAATCCTAAGAAGTCGCTTTACGGTGAAACGATTGCGGCTTTTCCTTGGGACGAGAGCTCTTCTTTCTGGAAGACCTGAAACTTTCCTTCACTTTTGTCTTTTTAACCGATGATGGTACTACCAGCTTATTAAAGTAAAGGGGATAAGGATGATCTTCTACCAGAGGTATCTCCTGCTGCGTTAACTTGAGAATGTCGTTTAAGAACGGACGTTCTTCTTCGTCGCAGAATGACCATGCTGTTCCGCTTGCTCCTGCCCTGCCTGTACGACCGATACGGTGTACATAGGTCTCCGGAATATTCGGAAGCTCAAAGTTAATGACGTTCTTCAATTCATCCACATCAATACCTCGTGCCGCGATATCCGTGGCAACCAGTACTCTCAGGTCTCCCGACTTGAAATTGGTCAGCGCACGCTGACGCGCATTCTGAGATTTATTTCCGTGAATGGCCTCGGCCACTATATTCGCTTTAGCAAGAATCTTCACGAGCTTATCTGCACCATGTTTAGTTTTAGTAAACACCAGGACGTTTTCAATGCTTTTATCCTGCAGCAAGTGAATCAGCAGATTGGGCTTGTTCTTTTTCTCTACGGAATAAACAGCCTGGGTGATTTTCTCAGCAGTTGATGACACTGGCGTAACCTCCACACGAACCGGATTGGTTAATATGGTATTAGCAAGCTGCGATATTTCAGGAGGCATAGTTGCTGAGAAGAACAGCGTTTGTCTTTTTACCGGAATCTTCGCGATGATCTTCTTTACATCGTTTACAAAGCCCATATCAAGCATACGGTCTGCTTCGTCTAAAACGAAGATTTCGATATGCTGCAGGTTAACGATACGTTGAGAAACGAGGTCAAGTAAACGGCCAGGTGTAGCAATTAAAACATCTACACCTCTATTGAGGTCTTCAACCTGTTTCCCCTGAGATACACCTCCGAAGATAACGGTTTGCTTAATACCTGTAAACTTTCCGTAGGCATCAAAGCTTTCTCTTATTTGAATGGCAAGCTCGCGGGTTGGAGTTAAAATCAATGCGCGGATGTTGCGGCGCACATTTCTGGGCGCAACCTGCGCGTTCAATAGCTGCAACATAGGCAATGCGAAAGCAGCAGTTTTACCAGTACCTGTCTGGGCACAGCCCAAAAGGTCTTTTTTCTGTAATACTACTGGAATGGCTTTCTCTTGTATGGGGGTGGGATTAGTATATCCTTCGGCACTCAGAGCTTTTAGAAGTGGCTCAATGAGATTTAATTCTTTGAATAACAAATTGTTGATTTTTTATATCCTGCAAAGATACGCTATTTATTGCAGATACTGGCAAGCTCTTGAAAATGAGTAATTTTGAAACGCCCGGACACGGTGAGGTGCTCTATAAGTTGCTGAACTTTCTTTACAGAAGTTCACTCTGGCTAAGGCTCCTGGTTGTGAAGAACCTTCTTCAGGGCAATCTGCAAGTCTGAGCTTTCATGAAGAATACTGATTTTTAATTATACTTGTGGCAACAAATCTGAACTGAAACAAGCTATGGCAACTCTATATCCATTTAAATTCAAAACGATATATAAAGACAAGATCTGGGGTGGTGAGAAGATACGCGATATTCTAAAAAAAGACTTTGCTCCTCTGCCCAATTGTGGGGAGACCTGGGAGATATCCGGCGTAAAGAGTGACGTATCGGTAGTGGAAAATGGAGAGCTGGCAGGGCAATCACTTGCAGCACTTCTGGAGAGCTACCAGCAGGAGCTGGTGGGTCAGCGTGTTTATGAAAGATTTGGCAATGAGTTTCCCCTGCTTGTAAAGTTCATTGATGCCAATGATGACCTTTCCATTCAGGTTCATCCTGATGATGAGCTGGCAAGGGAGAGACATAATTCCTTCGGAAAAACCGAGATGTGGTATATCATCCAGGCAGACGAGGGCTCAAGCCTGATCACGGGATTTAACCAGCCATTGAATCGGGATATTTATCTGGAGAAGTTTAACAGCGGTCAGCTGAACGACATTCTGAACAAAGAAGAAGCAAAAGCGGGAGATGTATTCTTCCTGCCTGCGGGACGTGTACATACGATCGGCAAGGGACTGCTTATTGCGGAGATCCAGCAGACATCAGACATCACGTACCGGATCTATGATTTTGACCGCGTAGATGATAAAGGCAATAAAAGAGAACTGCACACTGAAGAAGCCCTGGCTGCAATTGACTACAACTTTCATGAAGAATACAAGTCGCTCTACCAGGAAAAACAGAATGAGGCGGTTGAAGTAGTGAGCTGTCCTTATTTTACTACTCATATTCTGGACTATACAGAAAACGTGACCAGGGACTACTCTATAGACTCCTTTGTTATTCATGTTTGCGTGGCAGGATCTTACACACTTGAATACGCCGGACAGCCGCTTGAGGTAAAGATGGGCGATTCCATACTCATCCCTGCTACGATCAAGGAGGTGACCCTTCAAACGTCTTCAGGATTCAAGATACTGGAGTCATATATCAGCGCATAGCTCTCTTAGAAAATCTCAGAATGACACGATGGAGCACGTGTACTTTCCGTATCTGACATGTACTCCCTGAACACGAGATTTGAGAGGAAAGGATTTTAGCAGATTATCTTTTAAATTTTCAAACATTTAGCCGGTTTTAAAATTATAATACTGAACTAAATTTTGAACACTTGAGAAGAATCGGTACCCTAACCTTAAAAATCTTTCTTTGGATTATTGGGATAATCATCTTCCTGATCTTGCTGTTGTTTGTACTCATCAGGGTACCTTCCGTTCAGAACTTTGCCAAAAACAAAGCGGTGAATTATCTGGAAGGCAAGATTGGCACGAAGGTTGAAATCAACAAAATAAGCCTCAATCTCCCAAAGCTCATCGTACTGGAAGACATCTATTTTGAGGATCAGAAGAAGGACACACTGCTTGCAGGAGATACCCTAAAAGTTGACATCAGTCTTTTAAAACTCCTCGACAACCAACTGGAGATCAATGAAATTGACCTCCGTGGCATCACCGCAAACATCCAGCGTGGCCCCGACAGCCTTTTCAATTTCGATTATATTATTAAAGCATTTGTCAGCGAACAGAAAAAGGAACCTGAGCCTGTCGATACTACATCGACAATGAAGTTTTCGCTTGATAAAATTAACCTTGACAGGATTAAGATCAGCTACCAGGATGCGCCTGCGGCAAGCGATATCCGGTTCTCTATCGGGCACTTCGATACCCGGGTAAAGGAGTTTGACCTGGATAAGATGAAGTTCAGCATACCAAAAATCAAGCTTTCTGCAGTAGATGCGCGAATGGTTCAAAGCAAACCCGCAGTAGAGAGTAAGCCCGAAGCTGTCCATGAAGCTGAAGCCAGCGAGCCGATGAATCTTGACCTGGAGCTGGGCACGCTCGACCTTTCACAGATAAACGTCTATTATCAGAATGACATTTCGGCTATGAAGGCAGACGTGAAGCTGGGTAAACTGAAGGTTGAATCGGATAAGCTCGATTTGCGCAAGCAGCATATCGTACTGGATAAGATCGACCTAAGCAACTCTAATATTCTATTTCAGCTGGGTAAAAGCGAACAGGCGAAGGTTGTAGTAGAAGAAAGCGGAAAGGCAGCTGAGGCGACTGTGAATAACTGGCGGTTTAGTGCAGGCGACCTGATTCTGGCAAATAACAACATACGCTTTGATAATTTTAACATGCCAGTTCAGAGGCGGGGAATGGATTTTGCGCACCTTGACATCAAGGATCTGAATCTGAACGTTGCCGATCTGGCGTATACCATTGATTCTATTTCAGGAAAGGTTAACGAGGGATCTTTCAGTGACAAAAGCGGTTTCAGCCTGAAGAAGTTCGAAACAGAGTTCTTTTACGGCAGCAAGGAAGCTTACCTGAAAGACCTTTTGGTGCAGACCCCGTCGACGACCATCAGTAACAATATACGCGTTACCTATCCTTCTATTGCCAGCATTTCAAGCAACCTCGGAGAGCTCGGCATTGATGCTAATCTGCAGAAGACACGGATTGGCTTTAGGGATATTCTGTTGCTTGCACCCGACATGGCTAAGACGATGCCTTTGAAAGGGTACGAGAATGCCGTGGTGAACATCAATGGCAAGGTTAAAGGAAAGGTGAAGAACCTGGAGATACAAAACCTGGAAATCTCCGGGCTGGGAGGTACCAATTTCAAGGCCTCGGCCAAGACGAGGGGCTTGCCTGATATGAACAGAGCATGGCTTGATATCGATATTGACGAATTCAGAACCCGGAGATCGGACATCCTTGCGCTGATACCGCGGGGAACTATCCCTGCAAACATTCGCATCCCTGAGAATATCCGCCTTAGCGGCAAGTTTAAGGGCGGGATTACTAATTTCAGCACCGATCTTGATCTGGCATCGACGTTTGGAAGCGCTAAGGCGATTGCCAGCTACAATGCCCGTGTTAAAGGCAACGAATCGTACAGGGCGAATGTCCGGATATTCAACTTTGATGTGGGACGGATGATCAGCAATGACAGTCTGGGACGCATTACTCTTGCCGCTAACGTGGTGGGCAATGGTCTTGACCCGAAGACGATGCGTGCGAAGGCCGTCGCCAAACTGGTAAAAGCAGAATTTAACGGATATACTTATCGTAATCTGGCCATTGATGGTAGTGCAAACCGCGGAAACATTCAGGCTAAGGCGAATATGGATGATCAAAACATCAGGTTCGATCTGGCAGCTGCTGCAAATATGTCGAAGCGCTACCCTGCCATCAAAATGGAACTGAATGTAGACAGCATCAATATGCAGAAGCTGCGACTGATGAATGAAGACATGCGCTTCCATGGAAAACTGTCTGCAGACCTGCCTACAGCCGATCCGGACTATCTGAATGGAAGAATCCTACTGACGGAGGCTCTGCTCGCCAGAGGCGGAGAACGCATCCAGATGGACACACTTAGCATTGTTTCTACAGCGAGTGCCGACAGCAACTCCTTGCGGCTACGGTCTGAGATCATGTCTGCAGATATAAGAGGTAAATACAAGCTGACTCAGTTGGGAACAGCGATGCAGGATCTGATCGGAAGGTACTATTCTACAGCTAAGCCAGCGAAGCCCGTCAAATACGACCCTCAGCGTCTGAACTTCAATGCGAAAATTTCAAACGGACCGATTATTCAGCAGTTTGCGCCTGACCTGAAGGAATTGGCTACGATTGTGCTACAGGGTAATTTTGACAGCGACGCACGACAGCTGAATGTGAATGGTTCCATTCCGCGCATTCTTTACGGCACGAACGATCTGAATAACTTCCAGCTGAAGGTGAATACCGCAGACAGCGCGATCAACTACCTGGCTACGCTTGACAAGATCAATACCGGATCTTTTCAGCTGCTAAAGGCCAGTGTGGGTGGGGATGTCAGCAATAATATTATCACCACAGAGATTAAAACCGAGGATCAAAAAGGCAATACTGACTATCGGATTGCCGGTGCGCTGAAAGCGCTGCAGGACGCTTTTCAATTCAGCTTGAACCCGGACGGCTTAGTGCTTAACAAGACAGCCTGGAACGTGAGCCAGGACAATAATATTCAATTTGGCAGCCAGGGCATACAGGCTACTAACTTTGTACTGTCCAATAACAATCAGCAGCTAAGCATCAATACGAGTCCTCCGGGCTTGAACAATCCGCTACTGCTGGACTTCAAGAACTTCCAGATTGAAACACTTACCAACATAGCCAAGCAGGATTCACTGTTAGCGGGAGGCACAATCAATGGAAATGCGACGGTGCGGAACTTTGATACGAGTCCGGTCTTTACATCAGACCTCAACATCAGCGACTTCAGCTTCAGAGGTGACACTGTAGGAAATATCGCATTGAAGGTCAACAACGAACAGGCAAATTCATTTGCTGCAAACGTAGCGATTACCGGCAAAGGCAACCAGGTAGATCTGAACGGCTACTATTATACAAACAACAGCAGTTTTGATCTGGATCTTAACATCGCGAACCTGAATATGAAGAGTATTGAAGGGTTTACCATGGGAAGCGTCAAAGATGCTAAGGGAGCCCTGAAAGGGAAACTCGACATTACGGGAACGACCTCTGCTCCTGCAGTTCGTGGGGACATCAATTTCAATGATGTTGGGTTTAATGTGTCGATGCTGAATTCATACTTCAGAATTGATAATGATGCACGTATCGGCTTTAACGCGGAGGGCATCAGCTTTACCGACTTTGCGCTGATTGACTCGGCTAACAATACGATGGAGCTTGCGGGAATGATCAAAACAAAGACTTATACGGACTTCGGTTTTGACCTGCGTCTGAATGCCGACAACTTTAAGGTGATCAACTCCACTGCGCTAGACAATGATCTGTTTTACGGAAAGCTCTTTATTGACACCCGACTGGGAATCAAGGGAACGATGGACGCGCCGGCTGTGGATGGCTCCCTGAAGATCAATCCGGAAACGGATTTCACGCTGGTACTTCCCGCCACTGACCCTGGAATTGAAGACCGGGAAGGTATTGTGGAGTTCGTGGATAAAGACAATCCGCAACTGGCGAAGGTATTCAAGGACCCCGCTGATACACTCAACACCTCTGCCGTTACGGGTATGGACGTTTCATTAAATATTGAACTTGACAAAGAGGCCCAATTGAATGTACTTGTTGATCCTGCCAACGGCGATATGCTGAAGCTAAAGGGTGCGGCACAGCTAAACGGGGGTATTGATCCGAGCGGAAAGATCAGTCTGACGGGTAACCTGACGGTGGAAGAAGGATCCTATGATCTGAGTCTGAGCTTCCTGAAGCGCCGCTTCGAGATCAAAAAAGGAAGTACGCTGACCTGGAATGGTGAGCCTTTAATGGCAGATGCTGATATTACTGCAATCTACGTTGCGGAGACTGCCCCTCTCGATCTGGTAGAGCAGCAACTGGGAGGAGCACCTCAAACTGAACTGAATACCTACAAGCAGAAACTGCCGTTCAACGTCAACCTGATGCTGAAGGGTGAGCTGATGAAGCCTGTTATTTCCTTCGACATCATTTTACCGGAAGATAATTACAATGTTTCTACCGCGGTTATCGACAATGTAAACGGACGTTTGACTCAGCTACGAAACGAGCCATCGGAACTGAATAAACAGGTATTCGCCGTGCTTCTTCTGAACCGTTTCATCTCCGACAATCCCTTTGCAAGTAGTGCAGGCGGTGGTGGTATCGAGTCTGCGGCCCGTCAGAGTGTAAGCCGACTGCTTTCTGATCAGCTGAATAATCTGGCCGGAGATATGATTGCAGGAGTAGAACTGGAGTTTGATCTTCAGTCCACCGAAGATTATACCACAGGACAAATGGCCAACCGTACGGATCTGAACGTGGGATTATCTAAACGACTGCTGAATGACCGCTTAAAAGTAACAGTAGGCAGCAACTTTGAGCTGGAAGGTCCACGCCAGCAAAACCGTAAAACCAGTAACATCGCCGGCGATATCCAGGCTGAATACCAGCTAAGCAAAAACGGTCGCTATCTGCTCCGGGCCTATCAGAAGAACCAGTATCAGGTGGCACTTCAAGGTCAGGTAGTGGAGACAGGTATCGGGTTTGTGATCACGATGGACTATAACAAGTTCAAACAAATCTTCGGCGTCAAAACAAGAGAAGAGAAGAGAGAGGAGCGCAGACGTAAGCGCGCCCAGAAATCTGCAAAAGAAACAGCTAAAGAGAATGACTAAACAGCATATATATTGTTTTCTGGTAAGTTGCGTAGCACTTGCTGCATGTAATGTGACCAAGCATGTTCCCGAGGGGGATTACCTCTACACCGGAGGAAAGGTAGAGATTAAGGACAAGGACATTAAGAAGAAAGACAAGAAAGTTCTGGAGCCTGATCTTACCAGCCTGTTGCGGCCAAAACCGAACTCTTCTATTCTGGGTTTAAGACCTAAGCTATGGATTTATAACATCACGAAAAATGCAAAGAAAGGGCCGTTGAAGTGGATTAAAAAATATGGCGAGCCACCTGTACTTTTCAGTAGTGTAAAGGTAGATTACAACCGGGATCTGGTTTCGAACAGGCTCGAGAACAAAGGTTTCTTTTTGGCTACAACTACATCCGACACCACCATCCGGCGAAAAAAGGCGTCGCTTACTTATAACGCAGTTGCAGGCCCCCGGTATCTGATCAGAAGTGTCAACTTCACTACCGACAGCTCAGTGCTGGGTAAAGCTGTTCATGCTACGGCAGAAAACAGCTTCCTGAAGGTTGGTGACAGTTACGATCTTGATGTAATTAAGGGAGAACGCGAAAGGATAGACAGCAAACTCAAAGAACAGGGCTTCTATTATTTCAGTCCCGAAAACCTGATCATACAGGTGGACAGCACTTCGGAGCGTCACCGTGTGGATCTGTTCATGAACGTGAAAAACGAGACAACAGACAAGGCGAGGGACGCCTACACGATCAACAATATTTATATCTATCCGAACTTCAAGCTTAGAGACACGATGAAAGGTCGTACGCCTGAAGCTGTTCTGTTCAAAGATTTTTATGTTATTGACCGTTCGAAAATGTTCAAACCACAGGTATTTGAACGGACCATGTTTTTCAACAAGGGGGATATATACAATCGTACAGATCATAACTTATCATTAAGCAGACTTACCAGCCTGGGCACATTTAAGTTTGTAAAAAACCAGTTTCAGGATTCCGATACAGCCGCTGCTGCGTTGGATGCGTATTACTACCTCACACCGATGCCGAAGAAATCTATCCGTGCAGAGGTAACAGGACGCACCAACTCCGCGAACTTCACGGGGTCTGAATTTACGTTGAGCTGGAAGAACAGGAATACCTTTAGAGGAGCTGAACTTCTTACTGTATCAACATACGTAGCCACAGACGTGCAATTTTCAGGAAATAACAGCGGTGAGAACATCTTCAGATATGGAGCTGAAGCTAGCCTGAGTATACCCCGGTTTATCACGCCGTTTAAGCTGAATACATCCAGTGCGTTTATTCCGCGTACCAGAATAACCCTCGGTTTTGACAGGCTTGAACGTCAGAAGAGTTACAAGTTGAATTCCTTCCGCACATCTTTTGGTTATTCCTGGAAGGAAAGTATTGAGAAGGAGCATCAATTGAACATTTTCAACCTGACCTATGTACATGCACCCTACAGATCGGAACAATACGATTCTCTTGCGGCCACCAACTCTACGTATCGAAATGCTGTAGCTGATCAGTTTATCATTGGTCCGACCTACAACTTCAATTTCACGAATACCCACCGGCAAGCGCAGAAGAACACGTTCTACTTTAATGGGAACGTGGATATGTCTGCCAACATCCTGGGACTGATTCAAGGAGCGAAAGAGCTTGAAGAGAAGAAAATCTTCGATACACCATATTCTCAGTACATCAAGGGAGAGGCTGATTTAAGACATTATTATAAAATCGGCTTAAACTCTCAATGGGCTACCCGGCTGATCCTGGGTTACGGTTACGCTTATGGAAATTCAAGAGCATTGCCATTCGTTAAGCAATTTTTTATTGGAGGTACCAACAGCTTAAGGGCATTCAGAGCTCGTTCTCTCGGACCGGGCACTTACCGCGATGCGACGATTGATACAGAGGACGAAAGATTATCGGCCGACCAGTCGGGGGACATCAAGCTTGAGTTCAACACCGAGTTCAGGCCTAAATTGTTCAGCATCGTAAGAGGGGCTCTCTTTCTCGATGCCGGAAATATATGGCTGTTAAACAATGATACTCAGCGCCCGGGAGCAAAGTTCTCCAAAGATTTCATGAAGGAGCTGGCGGTAGGCACAGGAGCAGGTGTCCGTATTGACGCGTCTATTTTGGTTCTCCGTCTGGATCTGGCCTTCCCTATCCGCAAGCCCTGGTTGCCAGAAGGTGAGCGTTGGGTCTTTGATAGCATAGACTTTGGCAGCAAGGCGTGGAGGAAAGATAACCTGGTATTTAACCTTGCTATTGGCTATCCATTCTAAGATCTTAAGGCAGTTTAAGAAGATTTCTATCCGATAGCTTATCAGATTTAGTTAAATTGCCGAACTTTTATAGAACACTTAAAAACGTAAAGCATGAAAGTTACAGTAGTTGGAGCAGGAGCCGTTGGAGCAACCTGTACTGATAATATCGCCAGAAAAGAGCTTGCAGAGGAGCTTGTTCTCCTTGATATCAAAGAAGGATTTGCCGAAGGCAAATCAATCGATATGATGCAAACCTCTGCCCTTCTCGGCTTTGATACAAAGATCAAAGGTTGCACGAACGACTACGCAAGCACTGCTGACTCAAACGTGGTAGTTATCACGTCAGGTCTTCCGCGCAAACCGGGAATGACCAGGGAAGAGCTTATCGGCACTAACGCAGACATTGTTAAGGGCGTTACAGAAAACATCCTGAAGTACTCTCCAAACGCCGTGATCGTAGTTGTATCCAACCCGATGGATACGATGACATACCTCACGCTGAAAACGTCTGGAATAGCTAAAAACAAGATTATCGGAATGGGTGGAGCCTTAGACTCCGCACGTTTTAAATACTACCTGAGTCAGGAACTTGGTTGTTCACCTGCTGATCTGAATGCAATGGTGATTGGAGGGCATGGTGATACCACGATGATCCCACTGATCAAACATGCTACATGGAATAGCATACCGGTTACACAGTTTCTAAGTGAAGAGCAGCAGGAAAAGATTGTTTCTGCGACTATGGTAGGTGGAGCTACTCTGACCAAACTCATAGGAACCTCTGCGTGGTACGCACCTGGTGCGGGAACCGCAGCGATTGTGGAGAGTGTACTCAGAGACGAAAAGAAACTGCTTCCATGCAGCGTTGCACTCGAAGGTGAATACGAGCAATCGGATATCGCTATTGGTGTGCCAGTTATTATCGGCAAAAACGGATGGGAACAGATCGTTGAGTTGAACCTGAGTGCCGACGAAAAGGCTGCTTTCGAGAAGAGCGCTGAAGCCGTCAGAAGCATGAACAGTGTCCTGAGCTTTTAATGATAGACGTAAATATTGAAATTTTAAATCTGAATGATGACGGCTTCCACCCTCTGGTGGAAGTCGTTTTGTTTAATCAGACGTTTAAAGCAGTGATTGATACAGGTGCTTCAAGAACGGTACTTGACAAATCAACTGTAGAAACCTATGTTGATGAGACCACTCTTCTGATGAGCGACAAGCTATCTACAGGCTTAGGTACCAACTCGATGGAGAGCTACACATTGTCTCTTGAACAGCTTCATATCGGAGACTTGCTCATTCCTGATATTGAAGTGGCGGTTCTCGATCTCTCAACCATTAACATTGCGTACGAAACATTATCGGTTACCCCTGTTATCGGTGTTATAGGCGGAGATATCCTGGTCAAATACAATGCGATCATCAATTATCCGTTAAGAAAGATATCGTTCAGTCATGAATAAAGACCTGGAAAGCAGAGAGGACATCGAGCTTCTAGTAAATTCGTTTTACAACAAGGTACAGGAAGATGAACTTATCGGCTATATTTTCACCGATGTGGCCCGCGTAAACTGGGATCATCACCTCCCTAAGATGTACGATTTCTGGGAGACTATTCTCTTTGGAAAGAAGGGATTCAAAGGCAATCCCATGGAAGTTCACTTCAAACTCGATAAGATACACCCCCTGGAGCAAAAGCACTTTGACCGATGGAAGGAGATCTTTTATGAAGTTGTTGATCAACACTTCAGCGGAGAGATGGCCTTACTGGCGAAACAGAAAGCCTCGTCTATTGCTGACCTGATGCTTTACAAAATAACGGGGCCGTTCTGAGCACTTAAAAAGCGGCTGCATGAGATATAGAAGAGCACTCTTCTATAAAAAGAAAGGCTGGATCGTTGGGGATCCAGCCTTTCTTTTTAAAATCTGTTTGTACTATGCATCAATCTTTGCATAACGGGCATTTTTCTCAATGAAATCACGACGAGGTGCTACCTCATCACCCATTAACATCGAGAAGATATGATCACACTCCGCAGCGTTCTCTATCGTTGCACGTCTTAAAGTACGTGTTTCAGGGTTCATGGTAGTATCCCACAGCTGTTCTGCGTTCATCTCACCAAGACCTTTATATCGTTGAACATGAACATTCTCTTCTTTTCCTGCGCCTTTCAGACGTTGTATAGCCGCATCACGTTCTGTGTCGTCCCAGGCATATGCCTGCTCTTTTCCTTTCTTTACGAGGTAAAGCGGAGGTGAGGCAACGTATATATATCCGAACTCGATCAGCTCCTTCATATAGCGGAAGAAGAAAGTAAGAATCAGCGTGGTGATGTGCGAACCATCCACGTCCGCATCCGTCATGATGATGACCTTATGATATCTCAGTTTCTCCATGTTTAATGCCTTCGCATCTTCGGCTGTTCCGATACTAACACCCAGGGCCGTGAAGATATTTTTTATTTCTTCATTCTCGTAGATCTTATGCTCCATGGCTTTTTCCACGTTCAGAATCTTACCTCTCAACGGCAGAATAGCCTGGTAATACCGGTTACGACCTTGCTTCGCTGTACCACCCGCAGAGTCTCCCTCCACCAGGTATAGCTCACACTTTTCAGGATCTTTGTCAGAGCAGTCAGCCAGTTTACCAGGAAGGCCGGATCCACCCATTACGGTTTTACGCTGAACCATTTCCCTGGCTTTTCGTGCCGCTGCACGTGCAGTTGCTGCCAGAATAACTTTGCCGACGATCAGCTTGGCTTCTTTAGGATTTTCCTCCAGGTAATTGCCGAGAATTTCACCAACAGCAATATCGACAGCACCCATTACCTCATTGTTTCCCAACTTGGTTTTCGTCTGTCCTTCAAACTGCGGTTCCTGCACTTTAACGGAAACAACAGCTGTAAGTCCCTCACGGAAGTCATCCCCATTGATGTCTACCTTAACGTTCTTCAGCAAACCTGATTTCTCCGCATATGATTTTAAGGTCCGGGTTAATCCTCTTCTAAAACCGGCGACGTGCGTTCCTCCCTCAATAGTGTTGATGTTATTCACATACGAGTGGACGTTTTCAGTATAGGTCTCATTATATTGAAGGGCTAGTTCCACCGGGATACCTTGTTTCACGCCTTCAACATAGATAGGCTCAGGTATCAGAGGTGTACGTGTTCCATCAAGAAACTTAACGAACTCTCTTAAGCCTCCTTCAGAATGGAACTCCTCGCTCATGAATGAGCCATCGTCATTTTTTTCACGCTCGTCGGTGAGTGATAAACGGATTCCCTTATTCAGGTAAGCAAGCTCCCTTAAACGTGCAGCCAGGGTCTCAAACTTATATTCCGTGGTCATCGTGAATATGCTTGAATCCGGGCTAAAGGTAATTGTAGTACCTGTTGTGTCTGATTCTCCGACTACTTTTACGTCATATAAGGGCTTTCCGCAGCTGTACTCTTGTTTAAATACTTTTCCTTCACGACGGATAGTAGCAACGAGTAATGTAGACAACGCATTCACGCAGGATACGCCGACACCGTGCAATCCTCCGGAAACTTTATATGTATCCTTATCGAACTTACCTCCCGCATGCAGGACGGTCATTACGACCTCTAAAGCTGACTTTTTCTCCTTAGCCATCATTCCGGTTGGAATACCACGGCCATTGTCTTCTACTGAAATGGAATTATCAGGGTGAATTGTCACCTTGATATCTGTACAATACCCTGCTAGAGCTTCGTCAATAGAGTTATCAACAACTTCATATACAAGGTGATGCAATCCCTTTATACCAACATCCCCAATATACATCGCGGGGCGCTTACGCACTGCCTCCAAGCCTTCTAAAACCTGAATATTATCCGCTGAATAATTAGTTTTGTTTTCCTTTTCTTCGCTCATATTTTATCTTAAAACAATAGCTCAAATTTAGCCATTTTAGGCGGAATAACAGCATTTTAAGGGAATAAAGCGCCACCCCTAAACCGATTTCTAGTTCTTAGGATTGTATAGATCATTCGAAAGGTTATATTTGCGTGAAATTTAATTAAAAAATGACAATATCATTCGGAACATTCTCTAAACTAACAGCGGGACTAATGATTGCTGCAGTAGTTGCTTCATGTGGCAATAAAGAGCAAGTGAAGACAAGTGCGCCGGCAACAACGGCCTCTGCTACAAAAGCCGCAGAACCGATAGTATTTGTTAACTCAGATTCACTCGTTAACAACTACAACTATTTCAAAGATATCAAGGACAGACTACAAGCAAAATCTAAGAAAGCGCAGCAAGATTTAAGCTCAAAGGGTACAGCATTTCAGCGTGAGGTAGCAGAATACCAGCAGAAAGCTCAGGCAATGAGCGCTGACGAGAGAGCTTCTACAGAACAACGTCTTGCCCGCAAACAGCAGGAACTTGAAGCCTTCAACCAGAATGCAAGTTCTGCCCTGGCAAACGAATCTGCGGGTGAAAACGAAAAGCTGTATGATAAAGTTGCCGAGTATCTGAAAGCTTATGCTAAAGAAAAAGGTTACAAAATGGTTCTTACTTACTCAAAAAGCAATCCTTCATTACTATTTGCAGACGAAAGCCTGGATGTGACTACAGAAGTAGTTAAAGGCTTGAATGACAAATACGCAAAAGATAAGAAATAAGCGTTTGTTCTTTCTAAATAAAAAAAGGCTGCAATCTGATTGCAGCCTTTTTTTTATTTCATAACCATACGCCCGATAGACTCGAGCAGAGCCCGTCTATCAAGATTCGCCTTCCTCTTCATCACTCAGGAGATCATCGATCTCCCGTCGGTCTTTTTTCGTCGGTCTTCCTGTCCCTCTGTCTCTCTTTAGAGCCGGTGCATGGAACATCGATTTAAAACCATGTGTTTCCTGTTCAGGAGTGATATCATCGTAGAAGCCGACCACCGTCTTTGCATCAGCCCGATTATAAAGCAAGCCAGTCACCTTAATCTGCTTGCGTTCAATCCCTTTTGACACATGGTACACCTCCCCTATCTTCACTTCATAGGATGGTTTTATGTTCTGCCCGTTCAACTTCACCCGGCCCGCTTTACACGCTTCTGTCGCAAGTGTACGGGTTTTGAATATCCGGATTGACCACAGGTATTTATCGATACGAAGTCTTTCTTTTTCAGCCATTCCTGCTCCTCTATGTTTTTCTGCGCGTGCTGACATATTTTTGCCCCTGACGAAGCAGGACCCTGAGATAGCAATGTTTCGACGACCTTTACTACCGCAGCGTCCTATTAATGACACCACACCTAACAAAAGTCCTTAAAAAACCTTTATTTTGCTAAAAATATATTGAAATGATTGCTAAACTACAAAAACACGTCGAAGACGCCTGGGAAGATAGAACACTCCTCACTTTCAGCGAATATGCAACATCTATTGAACGCGTTGTTGACATGCTCGATAAAGGAGAACTCAGAGTGGCCGAGCCCGTTGCTGGAGGGTGGCACGTAAACGAATGGATCAAGAAAGCAGTTATCCTGTACTTCCCTATCCGCCAGATGGAAGAGATTGAAGTAGGCCCGTTTGTTTTTCATGATAAAATGAAACTGAAGACCAACTTCAAGGAACTTGGAGTTCGCGTTGTACCTCACGGTATTGCTCGTTACGGCGCATATCTTGCAAAAGGCGTGATTATGATGCCTTCTTATGTCAATATCGGTGCTTTCGTTGACGAAGGTACTATGGTCGACACTTGGGCGACTGTAGGATCCTGCGCTCAGATTGGCAAAAACGTTCACTTGAGCGGTGGTGTCGGTATCGGCGGCGTATTGGAACCTGTACAAGCAGCACCGGTTATCATCGAAGACAACTGCTTTATCGGTTCACGTGCAATCGTCGTTGAAGGTGTACGTGTAGGCAAAGAAGCGGTGCTTGGTGCAAACGTCGTATTAACTGCCTCTACAAAAATCATAGACGTAAGCGGCCCGGAGCCTGTGGAGTACAAAATGGTTGTGCCTGAGCGCTCTGTCGTCATCCCGGGATCATACACTAAAAAGTTCCCTGCCGGCGAATTCCAGGTACCTTGTGCACTAATCATAGGTAAGCGTAAAGAATCAACAGATAAGAAGACATCATTGAATGATGCTCTTCGCGAACATAACGTAGCTGTTTAATTATACAGCTATCACTGCGTAATTCATTAGCGACTCTCAAGTCTGCCGGGAATTACGCAGTTTTCATAAGCTCCTGCTTGTGCAGGAGATCTTCTTACAATAGAAACATACCCGAATATTTTGTTTGGTTGATAGCTCTTCATAACTTCCCGTGATGCAGATAGCCAAACGAAATTACCATGGTCTTACTTAAATATCACTTGGCATGCATGCAGAAATAACAAAAGCGCTGGAAGTTTTGAAGTCAGGCGGAATCATCCTCTATCCTACCGACACCATATGGGGTATTGGTTGTGATGCAACGAACCCGGATGCTGTTGAACGTATCTTTAAGTTGAAAGGAAGGGATGCCGGGAAGAGTCTTATTGTTCTCCTGGATAGCGATAATAAACTGCAATCATACGTAAATGACGTTCCTGAGATCGCCTACTCATTAATTGAGTACGCGGAAAATCCTCTTACCATCATTTATTCCAATGCAAAAAACTTGGCTCACAATGTCGTACATCAGGACGGCAGCATTGGTATAAGGATTCCAAACCATAATTTTTGCCAGCAGCTGATTCAAAGATTCAGGAAGCCGATTGTATCGACATCTGCCAATTTGAGTGGAGAGCCCTCTCCGGCGAATTTCTCAGAGGTGTCTGAGGCGGTGATCAATGGTGTAGACTATGTGGTGAATCTTGAACAGGAAGATATGAGCGTCAAAAAATCTTCGACGATCATGAAACTGGAGTCTGATGGTCGCTTCTCCTTTATCAGAAGGTAATCTTTCCAGCACGATAACGGCGAAATGTAAATTATACAATCCGAAATAATCAAATTAAACTATTTTTGCAATCCCTGTAAGTTCCCCTTTTCACGAAAGAGGTAAGGCTAACGTGTTTTTATGATACAACACCTGAACAATCCCCTATTTAAAAAACTTAGTCGGCTTGCCGACGAATGTGAGATGGATACTTACGTTATAGGTGGTTTTGTACGGGACATTTTCCTTAAACGCCCATCCAAGGATATCGACATACTGGTAATTGGAAACGGAATCCAGTTTGCAGAAAAGGCTGCCGATAAATTGAAAACAAACGTGTCTGTTTTTAAGAGCTTCGGCACTGCCATGCTTCGCTATAAAGATCTTGAGGTGGAGTTTGTTGGAGCACGGAAAGAGTCGTACCGCTCTGACTCAAGAAAGCCTATTGTTGAAAATGGCACCCTCGAAGATGACCAGCAACGTAGGGACTTTACCATCAACGCCATGGCCATATCCCTGAATACGGTAAGCTACGGCGAATTGGTAGATCCTTTTAACGGTATTACTGATTTGAATGACCGCATTATTCGTACGCCGCTGGACCCACTTGAAACGTTTTCTGATGACCCTCTTAGGATGATGCGGGCAATCCGCTTTGCCTCTCAACTTGGTTTTACGATCGAGGAGCGGGCTATAGAAGCGATCAAAAGCTCGAAGGAAAGGATCAGCATCGTTTCGAAGGAACGGATTACAGACGAACTGAATAAGATTATACTTTCCCCTAAACCCTCTGTTGGTTTTAACTACCTTTTTGACACAGGGCTGCTGCACCTTATCTTCCCTCAAATGACGGAGCTATACGGTGTGGAATATATCAATGGAAAGGGACACAAAGATAATTTCTATCACACGCTGGAAGTACTCGACAATATTTGCGAAACCAGTGACGATCTATGGCTGCGTTGGGCAGCAATATTACATGATATTGCCAAGCCTGCAACAAAAAGGTTTGATCCAAGTCACGGCTGGACATTTCACGGTCACGAAGATCGTGGTGCCCGAATGGTCCCGAAGATCTTTGCCCAGCATAAGCTTCCTCTCAACGAGAAAATGAAGTTCGTGCAAAAACTCGTTCAACTTCATCTTCGACCTATTGTCATCGCTCAGGATATAGTGACCGATTCTGCGGTAAGACGCCTGTTATTTGATGCCGGCGAAGACATTGAAGCACTTATGCTCCTATGCCATGCTGACGTTACTACCAAAAACGAGTATAAAAAGAAGAAATACCGAGCCAACTTCGAGCTGGTAAAGCAAAAGCTTAAAGACGTCGAAGAACGTGATCAAATCCGGAACTGGCAACCTCCCGTTTCAGGATTGGACATTATGGAAACATTCGGAATCAAGGCTGGTCGCGAGGTAGGAATCATCAAAAATCAGATACGTGAGGCCATATTGGAGGGCGAAATTAAAAACTCACGGGAGGACGGTCTCGCTTACATGATCGCGCGGGGAAAGGAACTGGGACTTCATCCAGTCAAAAATTGTATTTAAAATAACTTGAAACATAATGAAGTAGGTGGCGTTAATGATACGCCAATTTCTATTTCGCATAAAAACATAAATTTATCATGGCTATTTACAGATTCAGGGTAACTTTTGAAGATTACGATGATGTTATCCGAGAGATTGATATTAAATCAACTCAAACATTTCAGGACCTGCATCTCGCTATTCACAAGAGTACCGGTTACAAACCAGATACGTCGTCTTCCTTCTATGTCTGTAACGACTATTGGATTAAAAGTGACGAGATAGCATATCTACCAAGCCAAAGAAAAATAGAGAGAGGCGTTGCACTCATGGAGAATACGAAGCTGAGCCGCTTCATTGACGACCCTCATCAGAAATTCTATTATACTTATAACTTCGATCGTCCTTACGACTTCCACGTTGAACTGGTAAAGATTCTGGACGAAGATGCAGGAAAGCAATATCCACACCTGACACGCAGCGTTGGTGAGGCTCCAAAGATGCCAGGATCGATTCCCGTACCCCCTGTCGCTACAGACGATGAAGAAGACTTTGACTTCCTCAACGAAACAGAGTACGGTATTAATGAGGAAGAGACTGAAGATATGGATACTGTTGACTCTGTTGACGAACTGGGTGGAACTACTGGTGCCGAAGAAGAAGAAAAAGATGAATTCATGGACGAATTCTCAGATAACGACGGTTATGATTCCGATGATTACGACTCCGCTAACAAGGACGACTACTAGTCGGCCTCTATCCCAGATATGAATTCAAATACGCTGATCGTCGTTGCCGGCCCTACAGCTATTGGCAAGACAGACCTTGCCATCAAGATTGCCTTGAATTACCGTACAGAGGTTGTATCGGCCGATTCAAGGCAATTTTATAAAGAAATGAGTATTGGTACCGCCAAACCAAATGAGGCGGAAACAGCGGCTGTAAAGCACCATTTCGTCGATTCTATTTCAATAGACCAAACCTATTCCGCAGGTAAATTCGAAACCGAGGCACTTTCCACGCTTGAGAATATCTTTCAGAAGCAACCTATTGCTGTGCTCGTTGGAGGTTCAGGCCTTTTCGTTAAGGCCGTTACGGAAGGCTTCGATGAGTTCCCCGATGTAGATCCTGTTATCCGGGAAACACTTAATCGAAAACTTACAGAAGAAGGAATTGCAGTTCTTCAGTCTCAACTGAAGTCTGTTGATCCAGCTTATGCCTCAGAAGTAGATCTGGATAATCCACAACGCATTATCCGCGCGCTAGAGGTATGCCTTTCGACAGGACAACCCTATTCTTCGTTTCGGGCTAAGAATGCCCGGAACAAGAGACACTTCAGCCCTATAAAGATCGGTCTGAACATGGAGCGACCTCAACTTTATGATCGTATCAACAGACGGGTAGACTTGATGATGGAACAGGGGCTCCTTCAGGAGGTTGAGCGTCTTCTCCCCTATCGGAACCTTAACGCGTTGAATACAGTCGGATATACCGAAATATTCGACCATTTGGACGGTAAGATCACTCTTGATGAAGCAGTGGAGCGTATAAAACAAAACACGCGGAGGTTTGCCAAAAGGCAACTCACATGGTTTCGTAAAGACTCCGAAATCACGTGGTTCCATCCGGACGATTATCCGTCCATTATCTCCTTCATTGACGCCAGGTTAAAGGCCGCCTGATCAAAGCAGAACGATCGCTCTAAATTAACCTCCAGATTATGCCTGCGCGGTCGGACCTCCAAAGGTTAACGGAAGCGCAGCCTCTTCCTGAATTTTGATCCTGCCATGCTGTTCCTCAAACTTCTCCACATTGTCTGCAAGCGCACCTAACAAGCGCTTTGCGTGCTCGGGAGTAAGGATGATTCTGGATTTCACTCTCGCCTTAGGTACACCTGGCATCACCCGGATAAAGTCGAGTACAAACTCTGAGCTTGAATGTGTGATGATCGCCAGATTCGAATATATCCCTTCGGCTATCTCTTCAGACAGTTCAATATTCAATTCGTTATTTCTGTTCTGTTCTTCCATAGTGTAAAAATAAAAAAGTCCCCCTAAAATAGGGGGACTCGCTAATATTATTTGATTGTGATTATGCTTCTGATTCTTCAAGCTTAGAGGCCATCAGCTTATCGTATTCTTCCTGAGAACCAACGATAATACGCTCATAGCTACGTAAACCTGTACCAGACGGGATCAAGTGACCTACGATAACGTTCTCTTTCAGACCCAACAGGTTATCACGTTTGCCACTGATAGCTGCCTCGTTCAACACCTTAGTAGTTTCCTGGAAGGAAGCTGCAGAGATGAACGATTTAGTACCCAATGACGCACGGGTAATACCCTGAAGAACCGGACTTGATGTAGCTGCTATAGCATCACGAGCTTCTACCAACTTCATGTCCTTACGTTTTAGGACAGAGTTCTCGTCTCTCAGCTTGCGTACAGAGATGATCTGTCCAGCTTTAAGATTAGAAGAATCACCCGGATCCGTAACAACTTTCTTGTCATAGATCTCATCATTTTCCAACATGAAGTCCCAACGGTCCACCGCATCCCTCTCAAGGAAACGAGTATCTCCCGGATCTTCAATCTGCACTTTCTGCATCATCTGGTGAACGATAACCTCGAAGTGTTTATCATTGATCTTCACACCCTGCAGACGATAAACTTCCTGAATACCGTTAACCAGGTATTCCTGAACAGCCGCAGGACCTTTGATCGATAAGATATCCGCAGGAGAGATCGAACCATCAGAAAGAGGCATACCTGCTTTCACGAAGTCATTATCCTGTACAAGGATGTGCTTAGACAATGGAACAAGATACTTCTTCAACTGACCGTCTTTCGACTCAATCGAGATCTCTCTGTTACCACGCTTCACACCTCCTAAGGTTACCACACCATCGATCTCGGTTACTACCGCCGGATTTGATGGGTTACGCGCTTCGAAAAGTTCAGTTACACGTGGAAGACCACCCGTAATATCCCTTGTTTTTCCAGTTGAACGAGGAATCTTCGCGATAACCTCACCCATCTTAATCTTAGCACCCTCGTCTACCGAAATGTGAGCACCTACCGGGATGTTATAACCCTTCACGATCTGACCCTGACCATCGGCAATTTGAATAACCGGGTTCTTGGTCTTATCACGGGTATCGATAATTACTTTTTCTCTGTGACCAGTCTGCTCATCAGACTCTTCACGGAACGTAACACCTTCAATCACCGCTTCGAAAGCTACCCTACCTGTGTATTCAGATATGATCACCGCGTTATATGGATCCCAGCTACAAATCTTGTCGCCTTTCACCAATTTCTGTCCTTCTTTCACATACAAGTAAGCTCCGTAAGGGATATTACTTGACATGATCATCCGACCCGTTACCGGCTCAATGATACGGAACTCACCAGAACGGCCAAGAACAACCTCAACCGGACCTTCTTCTGTTTCGTAAGGAACAGTTCTGATATTTTCAAATTCGATAACACCTTCAAACTTCGCCACGATCTGAGACTCTGCCGCGATATTCGATGCAGTACCCCCAACGTGGAACGTACGAAGTGTCAGCTGTGTACCCGGCTCACCGATGGACTGTGCAGCAATTACACCGACAGCTTCACCTGCCTGTACCCGCTTACCAGAAGCCAGGTTTCGGCCGTAGCAAAGAGCACAAACCCCTCTCTTGCTTTCGCAAGTCAGTACAGAGCGGATTTCGATGCCTTCAAGTGCAGAAGATTCGATTGTTTCAGCAACCTCCTCTGTGATGTCCTGATTTGCAGAGACCAGAAGCTGGCCACTGATCGGATCAAATACATCGTGCAATGAAGTTCTACCCAGGATTCTGTCGTATAATGGTTCAACCACATCTTCGTTATCCTTCAGAGCGGTTGTATAAATACCTCTTAACGTACCACAATCTGTTTCACCCACGATCATATCCTGTGCAACGTCATGTAAACGACGAGTCAGGTAACCCGCATCCGCCGTTTTAAGCGCCGTATCCGCAAGACCCTTACGGGCACCGTGTGTAGAGATGAAGTACTCGAGTACCGACAGACCCTCTTTAAAGTTAGAAAGAATCGGGTTTTCAATAATTTCACCACCTGAACCTGATTTCTGAGGCTTAGCCATCAGACCACGCATACCTGCAAGCTGACGGATCTGCTCCTTAGAACCACGGGCTCCGGAATCAAGCATCATATACACCGAGTTGAAGCCCTGATTATCGTTGGATAGAATATCCATTACATTCGCAGTTAAGCGATTGTTGATACGGGTCCAGATATCGATGATCTGATTGTAACGCTCGTTGTTCGTAATGAAACCCATGTTATAGTTATTCATTACTTCCTCAACCTCCTTGGTAGCCTGTGCAATCAGGGTAACTTTAGCCTCTGGAATGTTAATATCCTCAAGGTTAAAGGAAAGTCCACCGCGGAACGCCATCTGGAATCCTAATTCCTTAATATCATCAAGGAACTGAGCAGCACGCGCCATACCGGTAACTTTCACCACTTCTCCAATAATGTCACGAAGTGACTTCTTGGTCAGTAACTGGTTGATAAATCCTACTTCCTCCGGAACCATCTGATTAAACAGAACACGTCCTACAGTCGTATCGATGATCTTGCTAACAATAGAACCATCTTTCTCCTTCGCCTTGGCCTTTATTTTGATAAACGCGTGAAGATCGATCTTCTTCTCATTATAAGCGATGATCACCTCTTCAGCAGAATAGAAAGTTTGTCCTTGTCCCTTAACCACTCTATCATCGTCAGTCTTACGGCCTTTAGTAATGTAATAAAGACCCAAAACCATATCCTGAGAAGGAACCGTAATAGGCGTACCGTTCGCAGGGTTCAAGATATTGTGAGAAGCAAGCATTAAAATCTGCGCCTCTAGAATCGCAGCATGACCTAGCGGAAGGTGAACAGCCATCTGGTCACCGTCAAAATCCGCGTTGAACGCTGTACATACAAGAGGGTGCAACTGGATCGCCTTACCTTCAATCAGCTTAGGCTGGAAAGACTGGATACCCAATCTGTGGAGTGTAGGAGCACGGTTAAGCAACACAGGGTGTCCTTTTAACACATTTTCCAAAATATCCCACACGATTGGATCCTTGCGGTCAACGATCTTCTTGGCAGACTTCACGGTCTTCACAACACCTCTTTCGATCATCTTGCGGATGATAAATGGTTTGAAGAGTTCGGCTGCCATATCCTTTGGTAAACCACATTCGTGTAATTTCAGGCTAGGCCCTACAACAATTACCGAACGAGCAGAGTAATCCACACGTTTACCCAATAAGTTCTGACGGAAACGTCCTTGTTTACCTTTCAGGATATCTGAAAGAGATTTTAGGGCACGGTTACCTTCAGTTTTAACCGCATTTACCTTACGTGAGTTATCAAATAACGAGTCAACAGCTTCCTGTAACATACGCTTTTCGTTACGTAAGATTACTTCCGGTGCCTTGATCTCGATTAATCTCTTCAGACGGTTGTTACGGATAATAACACGACGGTACAGATCATTTAAATCTGATGTCGCAAAACGTCCACCTTCAAGAGGCACCAACGGGCGGAGCTCAGGAGGAATAACAGGAACGATCTTAACGATCATCCACTCCGGACGGTTTTCAATATTTTTACGTGCACCACGGAAAGACTCTACAACATGAAGACGCTTTAAAGCTTCATTCTTACGTTGTTGAGAAGTTTCGTTGGCAGCCTGGTGACGCAGGTCGTATGATTGCTGATCAAGATCCAGACGCTTAAGAAGTTCCTCAAGAGCTTCAGCACCCATTTTGGCAACAAATTTCTGAGGATCTTTGTCGTCAAGGTACTGGTTCTCCTTAGGAAGGGTATCCAGGATGTCCAGATATTCTTCTTCAGTCAGAAAATCCATTTTGTTGATACCATCAGCCTCTTTAACACCGGGCTGGATAACAACATAACGCTCGTAGTAAATAATCAGATCCAGTTTCTTGGTAGGAAGACCTAACAAGTAACCGATTTTATTAGGTAAAGAACGGAAGTACCAGATATGTGCAACAGGCACAACCAGGTTGATGTGGCCCATACGCTCGCGACGTACCTTCTTCTCTGTTACCTCAACACCGCAACGGTCGCAAACAATACCTTTATAACGAATACGCTTGTATTTACCGCAATGACATTCGTAATCCTTTACCGGACCGAATATACGCTCACAAAATAAACCGTCACGCTCCGGTTTGTAGGTACGATAGTTAATCGTCTCAGGTTTTAAAACTTCACCGCTTGAACGCTCCAGAATTGATTCCGGAGACGCCAGACTGATCGTAATCGAGGTGAAATTGCTTTTTATTTTATTATCCTTTTTATAAGACATAGCTTTTATTAAAGTTAAAAGTGTAAAGTATAAAGCCGGAAGCAGTACTAGCCGCTTCCAGCTTTAAACTTTTAACTAATCTAACGTGATATCTAAACCTAAACCTCTTAACTCATGAACCAATACGTTGAAAGATTCAGGAACTGAAGGCGTTGGAAGGGTTTCGCCCTTAACAATCGCTTCATAAGTTTTAGCACGACCTACCACATCATCCGACTTAACGGTTAGTATCTCTTGCAGAATGTTCGCTGCACCAAATGCTTCGAGTGCCCAAACCTCCATCTCACCAAAACGCTGACCACCGAACTGGGCTTTACCACCCAAAGGTTGCTGTGTAATCAGTGAGTACGGACCGATTGAACGTGCGTGCATCTTGTCATCAACCATGTGTCCAAGTTTCAGCATGTAGATAATACCTACTGTTGTTGGCTGGTCAAAACGATCACCTGTTAATCCGTTGTATAAATATGTACGACCGGAAGAAGGAAGCTTTGCCTTTGCAATCCACTCATCAACCTCGAGGTGACTCGCACCATCAAAGATCGGAGTAGCAAATTTCAGTCCGAGTTCTTTACCAGCCCAACCAAGAACAGTTTCGTAGATCTGTCCAAGGTTCATACGGGAAGGTACACCCAATGGGTTAAGAACAATATCAACCGGTGTTCCATCTTCAAGGAAAGGCATGTCCTCGTCACGAACGATCTTCGCAACAATACCCTTGTTTCCGTGACGACCTGCCATCTTATCACCTACTTTCAGCTTACGCTTCTTGGCAATATAAACTTTAGCCATCTGAACGATTCCCGACGGAAGCTCATCCCCTACACTAATCGCAAACTTATCTCTCTTGTAAGCACCAAGCTCCTCGTTAAGTTTGATATTATAATTGTGCAGCAATTGCTTGATCAGTTCATTCTTGTCCTCATCCGTAGTCCACTTTGTTGGGTTGATGTTAGCAAACTCCAACTCAGTAAGCATCTTCTGAGTAAACTTCGCACCCTTAGGCACAAGAAGCTCTTTGTACACGTTGTAAACTCCCTGAGAAGTCTTACCGTTAACAATAGTGAACAACTTATCGATCAGGCTATCCTTCAGATTCTTCACCGCTCTGTTATGAGCAGTATCCAGTTTCTCCAGTTGAGCCTTCTCTTCTGCCTTTGAAGTCTTCTTAGCACGTGAAAACAGCTTGGTATCGATAACCACACCCTTGATAGAAGGAGGCGTTTTCAATGAAGCATCTTTCACATCACCAGCTTTGTCACCAAAGATGGCACGAAGAAGTTTCTCTTCCGGTGAAGGATCAGATTCACCCTTAGGCGTAATCTTACCGATCAGGATATCACCTTCTTTTACTTCAGCACCTACGCGAATGATACCATTCTCGTCAAGGTCCTTAGTCGCCTCTTCAGAAACGTTAGGAATATCCGGAGTCAGTTCTTCCTCTCCACGTTTCGTGTCACGAACTTCAAGTTCGAACTCCTCGATATGAAGAGAGGTGAAAATATCCTGAGAAACAACACGCTCAGAAATAACGATCGCATCCTCAAAGTTGAAACCCTGCCAAGGCATGAACGCCACTTTCAGGTTTCTACCTAATGCTAATTCACCGTCCTGAGTCGCATAGCCCTCACAAAGCACCTGACCTTTTTCAACACGTTGCCCTTTGGTAACAATAGGCTTCAGGTTGATACAAGTGCTCTGGTTGGTTTTCTTGAATTTAATTAAGCTATATGATTTTGATTCTCCGTCAAAAGAAACCAGTCTGTCATCATCGTTGCGATCATAGATGATGCGGATTTCATTCGCATCAACATACTCAACAACACCTGAGCCTTCTGCATTGATCAGTGTACGGGAGTCACGTGCAACTCTACCTTCAAGACCTGTACCTACTACAGGTGCTTCCGGACGAAGTAAAGGTACTGCCTGACGCTGCATGTTCGAACCCATCAGGGCACGGTTAGCATCATCATGCTCAAGGAACGGAATCAAGGAAGCCGCAATTGACGTGATCTGGTTAGGAGCAACGTCGATCAGGTCAAGTCTTTCCGGCTCAATTACCGGGAAGTCACCTTCAAAACGAGACTTTACTTTTGGAGTTTGGAATACCCCGTTCTCATCATAGTGAGCGTTAGCCTGAGCGATGGTTTTTCCATCTTCATCTTCCGCCGACAAGTAGATAACAGGTTCTTCCACTACAACCCGGCCATTATCCACCTTACGATAAGGAGTTTCAATGAAACCTAAGTTGTTAATCTTCGCATGTACACAAAGAGACGAAATCAATCCGATGTTCGGACCTTCAGGAGTCTCAATAGTACAAAGACGACCATAGTGAGTATAGTGAACGTCACGAACCTCGAAACCAGCACGCTCTCTGGAAAGACCACCGGGACCTAAGGCCGACAAACGGCGCTTGTGGGTAATCTCAGCAAGTGGATTGGTTTGATCCATGAACTGAGATAACTGGTTGGTACCAAAGAAAGAGTTGATTACCGATGACAGCGTACGGGCATTGATCAGATCTGTTGGTGTGAACACCTCGTTATCACGAATGTTCATACGCTCACGGATCGTTCTGGCCATACGAGCCAGACCAACACCAAACTGGGCGTATAACTGCTCACCTACCGTACGTACACGACGGTTTGATAAGTGGTCAATATCATCCACCTCAGCTTTAGAGTTGATCAGTTTGATCAGATATTTAACGATAGCGATGATATCATCTTTTGTAAGCACTTTCGTTTCTTCTGAAGTCGTCAGTTTAAGCTTACGGTTAATGCGGTAACGACCAACATCACCCAGATCATATCTCTTATCTGAGAAGAACAAACGGTCAATAATACCGCGTGCAGTTTCTTCATCAGGTGGTTCTGCGTTACGAAGTTGACGATAGATATGCTCTACCGCTTCTTTCTCCGAATTGGAGGTATCCTTCTGCAGGGTATTATAGATGATCGAATAATCCGCGTTGTTAGAAGCATCTTCCTTTGTAAGGATAACACTCTTCACACCCGCATCAATGATCATATCGATGTGGTTTTCATCAAGAACAGTCTCGCGTTCAAGGATGATCTCATTACGGTCGATAGAAACAACCTCACCAGTATCCTCATCCACAAAGTCTTCTACCCACTTCTTAAGAACCCTTGCTGCAAGCCTGCGGCCAATAAATTTCTTTAAGCCTGATTTACTAACCTTAACCTCATCAGCAAGTTCAAATAGCTCAAGAATATCTTTATCCGAATCATAACCAATTGCACGGAGCAGGGTGGTTACAGGGAACTTTTTCTTACGGTCGATGTAAGCATACATGACGTTGTTCACGTCTGTTGCAAACTCGATCCAAGAACCTTTAAAAGGTATCACTCGGGCGGAGTATAATTTACTACCATTCGTGTGACGGCTCTGGCCGAAGAACACACCCGGGGATCTGTGGAGCTGAGATACAATTACACGCTCTGCACCATTGATAACAAACGTACCTTTAGGAGTCATATACGGGATAGTACCCAGATATACGTCCTGTACGATTGTTTCAAAATCCTCATGCTCTTCATCGTTACATGACAAGCGCAATTTGGCTTTTAAGGGAACGCTATAAGTTAAACCACGCTCAATACATTCCTGTATGTCATAACGCGGCGGATCTATGAAATAATCAAGAAACTCCAAAACGAAGATGTTTCTTGAGTCAGAGATCGGAAAGTTCTCAGCAAAAACCTTAAACAATCCTTCCTGGTGACGGTTGTCAGAGGTAGTTTCGAGCTGAAAAAACTCCCTGAAAGATTGCAGTTGCACATCCAGGAAATCGGGATAATCGATCACGTGTCTGCTGGTTGCAAAGTTTATTCTTTCGCTTTGATTTTTGGTTGCCAATGGATTACGATTTTAGTTTATCAAAACTGTGACTTCTTTAGGCATTCTAGTACCCCTGTTGCAAGTCGGACAACTTGGGTATAATACAAACAACAATAGACCCCGGTGAAAACCGGAGTCTAAAGTAAAAAATTATTGAGTTGAGAAATTACTTAACCTCAACTACAGCTCCTGCTTCTTCTAATTGTTTCTTAAGAGCTTCAGCTTCGTCTTTAGTAACACCAGCTTTAAGTTCTTTTGGAGCGCCGTCTACTAAGTCTTTAGCTTCTTTTAGACCAAGACCAGTAAGGTCTTTTACTAATTTAACAACAGCTAATTTCTGACCACCAGCTTCTTTAAGGATCACGTCGAACGCTGTTTTTTCTTCAGCAGCAGCAGGTCCATCACCAGCAGCAGGAGCAGCAACTGCTACTGCAGCAGCAGCAGGCTCTATACCATATTCATCTTTTAGGATCTGAGCTAATTCGTTAACTTCTTTTACAGTCAAGTTTACTAATTGTTCAGCAAACGCTTTTAAATCTGCCATTGTATTTAAATTTTAATATAATACTTTTTTGTGTGTAGAACTTACAGGTGTTCTACTTAACCTCTTTCTTGTAATGTTTTAACTAATCCGGCAATCTTCGCACCACCAGACTTAAGTCCAGAGATAACGTTCTTAGCAGGAGATTGTAGTAATCCGATAATGTCACCAACAAGCTCTTCTTTCGATTTAAGCGTTGCAAGCGCATCCAGCTGGGCGTCACCAACAAAGACAGCACTGTCAATGTAAGCACCCTTTAAAAGTGGTTTTTCACCAGATCTTCTAAGTTCCTTGATCAGCTTAGCAGGAGCATTTGCTACTGTAGTGAAAATAATGGTAGAAGAACCTTTTAATACACCGTCAAACTCAGTTGAGTCTAAACCTGCGCCTTCCATTGCTTTGCGGATCAAGGTGTTCTTTGCAACCTGAATCGAAATTCCGTTTTCAAAAAACTTACGACGAATCGTATTGATCTTCGCTACTGAAAGATCAGCAGTATCGGTGATGTAGAAATTACCGTATTCTTTGATCTGTTCGGTAAGGGACTGAACAATTTCTTGTTTCTCTTCTTTTCTCATGATTAGATTCCCCCTACTGATTTAGTTTCAACCTGGATTCCAGGAGACATAGTTGAAGAGATATGAATGCTCTTGAAATATGTTCCTTTAGCTGCTGAAGGTTTCAATCTTGACAATGTTTGAATTACTTCTAAAGCATTATCGTAGATCTTATCAGCACTGAAAGATGCCTTTCCTATTGACGTATGGATGATACCTGTTTTGTCAACCTTGAAATCGATCTTACCAGCCTTTACATCTGTTACTGCTTTACCGATCTCGGTTGTAACAGTTCCAGACTTAGGGTTCGGCATCAGGTTACGCGGACCTAAAATGCGTCCAAGTCTACCTACTTTTGCCATAACACTAGGCATGGTGATGATGATATCCACGTCGGTCCATCCACCCTCTATTTTAGAAATATACTCATCCAGACCCACAAAGTCTGCTCCTGCAGCTTTAGCTTCTTCTTCCTTATCAGGAGTTACTAAAGCCAAAACGCGAACAGTCTTACCTGTACCATGAGGAAGAGTTGCGATACCACGAACCATCTGATTTGCTTTACGTGGATCAACGCCTAAACGAACGTCGATATCTACTGAAGCATCAAACTTGGTTGTAGTGATTTCTTTAACAAGAGCCGAAGCATCTTGTAAAGAATACGCCTTCCCAACCTCAATTTTGGAGAGTGCCTTCTTTTGATTTTTTGATAATCTAGCCACTTCTTAACTGATTTAATTAATTAACTGTTCCAGGGTGCATTACCAGAAACGGTAATTCCCATACTACGTGCTGTACCAGCTACCATTTTCATAGCAGACTCTACAGTAAAGGCGTTTAAGTCAGGCATTTTATCACTAGCAATAGTTGCTACCTGTTCCCAGGTTACAGAAGCTACCTTTTTACGGTTAGACTCTGCAGAACCACTCTTAAGACCTGTAGCTTCCATTAACTGGATAGCCACCGGAGGTGTTTTAATGATAAAATCAAATGACTTATCAGCATAGACTGTAATTACAACCGGTAATACTTTACCTGGCTTATCTTGGGTACGAGCATTGAACTGCTTGCAAAACTCCATGATGTTCACACCCTTAGCACCCAATGCAGGTCCTACTGGAGGTGATGGATTTGCGGCGCCACCTTTGATCTGTAATTTTACTAACGCACTGACCTCTTTTGCCATTTTTGTTTATTTATTTATTACTCAATGTTAGTAAGTTGGAAGCTGTAACATTTAAGTTCTTATAGAATATATTATTCTTTTTCTACCTGCATGTAGTTAAGTTCGAGAGGAGTACGGCGTCCGAAGATCTTAACCATCACCTTTAGCTTCTTCTTCTCTTCATTAACTTCTTCAATAACACCTGTAAAACCGTTGAATGGTCCGTCCATTACCTTCACGTTTTCGCCAACGTAATAAGGAACGTTCATAGTTTCACTCTGCTGAGTCATCTCGTCTACTTTACCGAGTATACGATTTACTTCAGCCGGGCGCATCGGAACAGCATTACCGCTCTTGTCTCCCAGGAAACCGATAACGCTGTTAATATTTTTAATGATATGCTCCAACTCACCGTCCAACACGGCTTCAATTAAAACATACCCTGGATAATAATTACGTTCTTTAGCTATTTTCTTTCCATCCCTCATCTGGTAGTACTTCTCCATGGGGATCAATACCTGAGGTAATAAATGCGAAATACCAAGACGGTTAATCTCGGCTTCAAGATACTGCTTTACCTTTTTTTCTTTGCCACTAACTGCACGTACAACATACCACTTCAGCTGATCACTCATAATAGCACTCATTTAGTTAGCAACTGATCTATAAAATAACTTCAATAAGTTACCTACAGATTCATCCATCGCCAAAATTAGAAGGGCGATAATAACTGAGGCAACCAGGACGATCACTGCAGAATTCTGCAATTCACTCCAGGTCGGCCATGACACCCTTTGGGTCATTTCCTCATATGAATCTTTAAGAAACTCAACTACGTTAGCCATATTTGCAAACTTTAGCACGGGCACAAGGATTCGAACCCTGATCAAAGGTTTTGGAGACCTCTATTCTACCATTGAACTATGCCCGTATAACAACCGTTTAACCGGTTGTAGACTTTTTAGAACAAAATACTCAGGCTGACCTGAGTATTTTGTAATGTATTCTGAATAAGCCCTAAAGCTCGTTCTTACTATTTTAAGATTTCAGTTACCTGACCAGCACCTACTGTTCTACCACCTTCACGGATAGCGAAACGAAGTCCTTTTTCCATTGCGATAGCGTTGATCAACTGTACAGTGATTGTAACGTTGTCACCTGGCATAACCATTTCAACACCTTCTCCTAATGAAATCTCACCAGTTACGTCTGTTGTACGGAAGTAGAACTGAGGACGGTATTTGTTGAAGAAAGGAGTGTGACGTCCACCTTCAGCTTTAGATAATACGTAAACCTCAGCTTTGAAATCTGTGTGAGGAGTTACTGAACCTGGTTTACAGATAACCATACCACGACGGATATCAGTTTTCTCAATACCACGTAACAATAGACCTACGTTGTCTCCAGCTTCACCTCTGTCTAGGATCTTACGGAACATCTCAACACCTGTTACAGTTGATTTAAGATTTTCAGCACCCATACCTAAGATTTCAACAGGCTCACCTGAGTTGATTACACCTCTTTCGATACGACCAGTTGCTACAGTACCACGACCAGTGATCGAGAATACGTCTTCAACAGGCATAAGGAAAGGAAGCTCAGTCAAACGTGGAGGAATTGGAATGTAGCTATCTACAGCGTCCATTAACTCCATGATTTTAGCAACCCATTTGTCATCTCCATTCAATCCACCTAAAGCAGATCCTTGGATAACTGGAATGTCATCACCAGGGAAATCGTAGAAAGATAATAGTTCACGGATCTCCATTTCAACTAGTTCTAACAACTCTGGATCGTCAACCATATCAACCTTGTTCATGAAAACAACAAGAGCTGGTACACCTACCTGGCGAGCTAACAAGATGTGCTCACGAGTTTGTGGCATAGGACCATCAGTAGAAGCAACCACAAGGATTGCACCGTCCATCTGAGCAGCACCAGTAACCATGTTCTTTACGTAATCCGCGTGACCTGGACAGTCAACGTGTGCGTAGTGACGGTTTGCTGTAGAATACTCAACGTGTGCAGTATTGATAGTGATACCTCTCTCTTTCTCCTCAGGAGCAGAGTCAATAGAATCAAATGAACGAGCCTCAGATAAACCAGCATCAGCTAATACTTTAGTGATAGCTGCAGTAAGAGTAGTTTTACCGTGGTCAACGTGACCGATTGTACCGATATTTAAGTGCGGCTTACTGCGGTCAAATTTTTCTTTTGCCATTTTTTATACTAATTAGTAGGTTAATTTTATTTTTATTGTATTTGATTATATACCTTAACCGAGCCAATGATGGGACTTGAACCCATGACCTCTTCCTTACCAAGGAAGTGCTCTACCGCTGAGCTACATCGGCTTATCCGTCAGTCCGCAGTTTGATTCTCAGTACCCTGAAACACAAAACTGCAAACGGCATACTGCCGACTGCTGATTGTTA